>NZ_JBIRFA010000043.1:0-63371 GCF_044327205.1 Kitasatospora sp. NPDC018058
CTAGTGACACGCCCCGTCACCGGGCCATGCCGCGTTTCCGCAGCTCAAGCCACGTTTTCACCGACTATGCCGCTACCTCTGCTGCGGAACTCCGGACTCACAAGGCCCCGAAAACGCATCAAGGCCGTTTCCATCTCTCGATGGAAACGGCCTCCGACCTGCGAAAACGCTGGTCGGGACGACAGGATTTGAACCTGCGACCCCTTGACCCCCAGCCGTCCATTCAGCCCAGAACCCGCAGGTCAGGGTCTGTCTCGTCCAGGCCTCGTGCTGCTTTTTGCGGTCCAGTGACACCCAGTCCGTGAGAGGCACGTGAGAGGCCGGTGGCCGCAGTGAGTCTCCTCTCTGCGGCTCACCCCGTTCTGAGCCGGGTTCCCCCTCATCGCCAGACGCCGGGCCAGATCCGTTGCTTCGACGAGCGGCCCTCGGTGTCCGGTAGTCATCGGACCTGGTCCAGCGGGTACCCCTGGGCGAGGGCAGCCGTGCGGAAGGCGGCGAGTCGGCCGGCGGGGACGGCGAAGTGGCGCTCCCCCAGCCTCGTCGCGACGGTACGCAGGCGCCGGTCCCCGGCCAGGAGAGCCGCCACCGCAGGGTCCGCGCATTCGATCAGGTGGACCGGGCCGGTGTCACGGACCTGGCCGAGGCGGCGAGCCGCATCATCCAGCAGCGTCGTGACGGTCTGCGGCAGCGGATGCCGGCTTGCCGCCTCCAGGTAGCGGCGCAGCTCGGCGAGGTCACGCCCGGCGTCTATGGCTCGGAGCAGGGAGCGGTGGGTGAGGCTCCAGACGCGGTCGCCGGTCTTGTCGGCGAAGGCGTCCAGGAGCAGGGCGTCGGCGGGGGCGAGTCCGTCGAGGGCGGCGATGTCGTGGTTGGGCAGAACGGTGATCTGGCCGGACGGGGTTGCCGGTCGGGGCTTGGGGCTGGGGGTGTAGGTGGCGCTCTGGCCGGTGGTGTAGGCGCCGAGTGGGTTGAGGCGTATGGCGAGCAGGCCGTCGTACCGGCTGAGTTGGTCGAGGTAGTCGCCGCCCCAGTTGTGCTGGTAGTCGGTGCGGGCTCCGGCGGGCGGGATGTAGTCGATGTCGATCAGGCCGAGGACTGCTGCGTATTCGAAGAGCACGGCGAGGGTGTAGCGGCCCTGGAGCAGCGGCCAGTCGTGGTGGCCGTCGTAGCCGAGGCTTCCGTACTGGGGGTCTTCCAGGTACAGCTTCCACAGGGCGCGTTCGGTTCGGGCGATGAGGGGGTCCTGGCCGGCTCGGCGCATCTGGACGAACAGGTCGTCCACGGTGATCCATTGGCCGGTGGTGCGGGTGGTGAGTGCCTGGCCGACAAGCTCGCGGCGCGGTCGGGCGGCGGTGAGGACATTGGCGGCGCGCTGGCCTTTGATTTCCTCGATCCTGGAGAACTCGTCCAGCAGGGTGTTCTTCAGCCAGCGCTGCCACAGGGCGGCAATGGTCTCGTGTGCGGGCTTGGCCAGGGCGGTTCGGCCGCGCGGGGTCAGCGTGAGCCTGCCGGAGGCCAGGGTTGCCAGGCCTCCGGCCTGGAGGAGCAGCGGCCAGGCGAAGGCGGCGATGGCCTCGTGTTCGTAGAAGTCGTTGTCGTCGAGGACTTCGGTGATCGCGGCGACGGTGGCCGCGCTGGGCCTGCGGGTCTTCTCGCTGCAGCGGAGCTTGCCCGTGGCGCACAGCTGGAGCAAAGCGGCCAGGTTGGCCTGCGCCTCGTGTTCGGTGGCGCGGATCCGGCGCTCTTTCTCCTGCTCGTCATCGAGCTGGTGATCGATGCTCACAACTGCCCCATCGCGACAGTGTAGTGAAAGCCGTCCGGGCCGCAGGACCGCTCCAGGGTGCGGACGATGTTCCGGGCGTCGTCGTGCGGGCCGGAGACGTAGAACGGCTTGCCCTCGCGGCCGAAGTCGATCGTAGGCTCGTCGCCCCGCACAGGCCCGAGATAAGGGGCGGTGTCCGCGAAGCCGGTTGCGGGCGAGAAGCCGAGGGAACGCGCGTACGCGACCGCGCCGTGCACGATCGTGCGAGCCTGGTCGAGCTCGATGCTCAGCGGCGGCCGGTCGAATGCCGAGTAGTACCGACGCAGGTACGCAGGGAGTGAGCCGGCTCCGATGACCTCCGGCTCAATGGTGTTCTTGACGCCCAGGCAGTGGACGTCCACCAGGAATCCGCACACCGTTACTCTGCTGGCCCGCTCCTGGCGGGCCACCAGTACCTGGGCGAAACCTGCCGTCTCCGAATTCTCGGCGGCGTGCGGGTCGGCCGCCGCCCACGCGGGCGCGGCGGCCAGTCCCAGGCCGGCGCTCCAGCCCGCGTTCACCCAGCACCCGATCACCGGCCGATCGGCCGGGGCCCTCCCTTCCGCCAGGCTCTCGGCCGCCTGTCGCAGCAGCGCACTCGCCTGCGCGGGGCGCATGCCCAGGGCCCTCGCGATCTGCTTCGGCCCGCTCCCGGCTGCCCGCAGTTCCAAGACCCTGGCCAGGACATCGTCGCTCTCCATCACCCGGGCATTGTCCATCAACCCCGGACACCGGAGCGCCCACCCCTGGTCGTTCAACCCGAACGGCTGGCGCATGCCCCAAACCGCCTCCGCCGCCCTGGCGGTGGCGGTACGCTGAGGCGTTCCAGGTCCGGCTTCCTGTCATGGGTCGCCCCGCTCGTATCAACCAGTCTGCTTCGTCCAGCCGCGGTCACGGGCGCGCGACCGGGCGGTAGCCGTTCCCGGCGAGCCAGGCCCGCGCCCGGCCGCGCTGCCGCTCCTCGGCGAACAGGTGGAACCGGCGCAGCTCGTCCTCACGGCGGGCCAGGACGTCCTTGAAGCGGCGGAACGCCCCGCGGCCGGAGATCGCGATCTTCAGGCGATCCGCGAAATCGGCGTCACCGATCGTGGCGATGAACAGCTCCATGTCCCGGTAGCCGTCCCGGGAACCCTCGCACCACACCGGCAGCCACCGCTCAGGGTCCTCGTTGTCCTCCGTCTGCTCGTCGGAGTCGGCCTGCTGCGGCCAGCAGTCACCGGTGGTCAGGTCGATCCGGCCACCGCCGAGGACCGGGTCGCCTTCCAGCAGCCCGGACAACTCCTCCAGATCCACCGGCAACGGCCCGAGCGGTGGCACCTGGCCGCGCCCCAGGGCAACCCCAAGCTGCCGCGCCAGCTCCGCATCCCCCTCCCAGTCGCGCTCACCGAGTGCGGCGATGCACCGCTCGGCCAGGTCCGCCGCCCCCGGCACCCGCGCGGTCACCGCGCCGCCGACCGCATCCCCGACCTGCTGCAGAACCTCCTCGAACGGCGGCCCCGACAGCAGCGCGACCAGCGCCGCCCCGTCGGCGGCGTGCCGCGCCGTGCGCAGCCGCCGCAGACTCTCCTGCGGGCCGTGAGCGCGTCGATGATATCGGCGCCGAACACCGTACCGGCGCCGCAGATCCGCCGGACCTCCTCGATCGCGGGGGTCGCCCGCAGCCGGACGACGTCGGCGCTGGCATCGCCCTGTTTCGCGTACCGCAAGTCGGGGCCGCTGCGGCGCGCGGTGGGATTCACCCGCAGCGGCCAGTTGGCCGGACCGGTTTCGTCCAGGGCCTCTTTGATGGCCACTTCCAGCGCCTCGATGTCCACCCTGATCCGGGCCCGGTCGCCCCCCCGGTCACCCAGGACCAGGCGTTGGACGGCGCCGATCCCGGCGATCGCAGTGCCGGCGAACAGGCCGTAGGGGGTCGCGCGGCCTCCCATCCTGCTGGCGTACCGGCCGATGGTGCTCTGCGCACGCGGGTGGTCCCCGGCCAGCGTGACCAACTCGGCACCCGCGGCCAGGGCCACGGCCGTGACCACCCTCGGGTCCCGGAGCACTTCGGCGGCAGGCCTTCCCCAGGTCTCCTCCACGCTCAATGCGGCGACGCGCAACAGTCCTATGTCGGCTGGCACTCGGTGTCCTTCCCTCTCAGCCGCAAAGCCCTGCGACCGCTTCGTAGATGTCCTTGACCGCTCGGCTGTGCGCGACGGGGTCCTGCGACACCTCGGCGATGACGACCTCGTCCGCACCGGTCATCCGCTGTACCCGGACGACCGCCTGGGCGCATTCCTCGACGCTGCCGGCGCAGTTGACGACCACGGGCCGGCGGTGCGCATCGGTGATCGTGGCGGCGGACCGGTCGCTGGTCAGCACCGTCATCGCCACCGCGGTCGTGCCCGAGTCCGGGCGCAACGAGCGGTACGTCTCGAACTGCTGCAGGCAGGCGTCCAGATTCGGGTTGAGGAAGAGGCCGTGGGAGTAGTTCAGCCCGAGCTTCCCGGCTACCTCAGCGGATCCGCCGCCCGCGCCGTGCATCCAGCGCTCGTGGGGCAGGTCCAGTGGCGCGATGGCCGGCGACCCGGTGTCGAGCAGTTCCAGCAGTTGGTCCAGTGCGGCCGTGAACTGCCGGTCGCTCTTGCGGAGGTGGTCGAGGATCTCGGAGCCCGGACCGCCGAAGTCACCGCGCCCGATGCCCAGGTCGAAGCCGTTGGGGCTGAGTCCGACCGCGTCCCCCACCTCGACGGCGGTGAGGTAGGGGTCGCGTACGCGCAGCAGGGTGACCGCCGAGGCCACGCGGGCGCGGCGGACGTGGGTGCCGAGCATCGCGGCGAGCAGTAGCGGGTTGGCACACGCGCTGGCCGGTCCGTGGTGTTCCGGGAGCCAGATCCGGGAGTATCCGACCTCGTCGGCCAGCAGCGCGGCCTCCGTCGCGTACTGCTGTTTCTCCTGACGTGACCGGTCCGGCGCGAAGTCGAAGTACTCGATGAGTCCGAGTCGCGGCGGCAGTGGGTGCTCGCCGGCCTGCCGGGTGGGGCCGTCCGTCCTGTCGGGGATCACCGGACCTCCGTGAAGACGCTCGCTTGCAGGGTGTACATCTCGGAGTAGAGGCCCTGAAGGGCCATGAGGCTCTCGTGCGTTCCGCTCTCCACCACCTCGCCCTTGTCGAGGACGAAGATCCGGTCGGCGTTGCGGACGTTGGAGAACCGGTGGGAGACGACGATCGCGGTCCTGCCGTTCAGGTGGGCCTTGATGTCGTTCAGCAGAGCGTGGTCGGACTGCGCGTCGAGCGCCGAGGTCGGCTCGTCGAGGATGACGAGTTCGCGGGAGCGGTAGAAGGAGCGGGCGATCGCGATCCGCTGGGCCTCTCCGCCCGACAGCGAGGTCCCATCCGCGAACTCCGGGCCGAGCTGGGTGTCGACACCGTTGGGAAGGCGTCCGATGATGTCCCCCGCTCCCGCGTCGTCGATCGCGCGGTCGATCCCGGCGCGATCCGGTGCGCGCCGGACATCACCGATGGACACGTTCTCGGCGACCGTGAACTGGTAGGTGACGTGGTCCTGGAAGACCGTGGTGACCTGGTCCCGCAGGGCCTCCTGGTCATAGGCCGCCGAATCCAGGCCGTTCCAGCGCACTTCCCCTGAGGTCGGCTCGTAGAGGAAGGCCAGGATCTTGGCCAGGGTCGTCTTTCCGGAGCCGTTGGGGCCGACGAAGGCCACCAGTTCGCCGGCCCGGATGGTCATCGTGACGTCCTTCAGGGCGTCGCGGTCGGCTGCGGGGTAACGGAAGCTGAGGTTCTCGACGCGGAGCTCGTCGAGCGGCTCGGGCTGCGGGCCCGCACGGTCCGCGCCACTCGTCCCCTGCGCGTACCGATAGAACTCCTGCTGGTCACTCAGGAACAAACCAGCTTCCGCGAGTTCACTCAAGGGCCAGCCGAGACTTCCGAGCTGGGCCCCGAGTTGCGACAGTGCCATCGCCGCCGCGATCACTTCCGGCGTGCCGAGCCGTCCCGAGTAGTAGAACCAGCCGAGGACGGCGATGCTGGAGGTCAGCAGCAGCCCGAGGGCGAGCTGCCCGCCCAGGAGGCTCCGCCGCTGCTTCCCTAGCAGTGCCCTGAGTTCGTCCAGCCGCTCGCGCGACAGCCGATCGTACCGCTCGGACAGGTGTGCCATCAGGCCGAACGAGCGTACTTCAGGGGCGGGTTGGCGGGTGGACATCAGTTGGCCCAGATACCGGCGCCGGCGTTCCAGCGGGGTCACCCGGCCGATGAACTGGAAGCGCTGGCCGGCCAGCCTGGTCGACACGAAGAAGATGGGGACCACGGTCAGCAGCACGGCGGGCACCAGCAGGGGCTCCAGGAGGAAGAGCCAGCCGACCAGGGCGGTGGCCCGCAGGGCCGCTGCGAGCAACGAGGTGGAACTGCGCACCACCTGGGTGGGCCGGTAGTCCGCCGTCGCCTCGGCCCTGGTCATCCGGTCGTGGATCTCGGGCCGGTCGAAATCGATCAGGTCGAGTGCGGCGATCGCCCGGTGCATGCGGGTGGCGGTCAGCCGCTTCACGTGCTCGGACAGCAACTCGCGGATGACCTCGCGGATGTTGTCGATCGAGGCACTGACGATGGTCAAGCCCACCGCGGCACCGAGCCAGGGGAGCATCGCTTCGACGGCAACCTTGGCGTCGGGCGCGGGGCCGCGCCCGACGAACGCCTGGGCGGCTCCGCGGATGACGAACAGCTGGCCGACGCCGAACAGCGCCGCCACGGCCGGCAGGCCCACGGCGAGTACGAAGAGCCGGCGGTCCGCCTGGTAGCTGAGCCGCAGAGAGCCTGCGATGTTCTGGACCAGTGTCCGTGATTGCGGCGCCTGCCGGCGACTGTCCTGTTTCACGCCAACTCCCTCATCCCTTTCCCCAACCCGGACCGGCCATGCGAGGACGACCGGCGCGGTGCGCCTCGCATGGCCGGCAGCAATCACGGCAGCGGGATCGCACCCGGGGGGCGACTACCCGTCACGCCGTTGTCAGCAGGTGCAGGTGGAACCCGGAGGGCAGTCGCACGTCCACTTGCAGCTCCAGCAGGTGGTGGACGTGGTCCAGTCACCCTCGACCGCCATGCTGGCACCGAGGTCGCCGCCTCCGGGGGCAGAGAACACCTCCTGGTCGATCGACAGGTCGAGCTCTCCGACCATTTCAGCAAGGGCCTGCGGCATATCTTTCTCCTTTCGGTGTGACCTAGATCTACACACTGGCACCCGAGCATCGATATCCGCTCAGGCCCATCCACAGAAACACACGGACACCGCACCGTCAACGCCCGAACGATGCCGCGTCGTCTATATTTTCGAGCCCTCACACTCCTCCCCTAGGGCACCTACCAAAGAGCCCGTGAGAGCATTTATCGAGGCATCACGAACGCTGCTGCGGGAAATATAGATGCAATATAGACACCCTTGCTAGGGTCGCTGCGGGCCAACTTCCGACCAAGCAGGGGGCACCATGAATGACCGGCTCAGCCGGCGAGGAGTGGCGCGGGTTTCGCTCGGCCTCGCCGCAGGAGCAGTTATCGCATCGATCCCGGCCAACGCCCAAGCAGCAGGCCGGTCGCGAGGGCCCAACGCCCGCGACGACGCCCGCGCCATGGAGCTGTGGCACGCGTTCGACCAGGACACCTACCACCGCCCGGTCCCCGCTTTCGCCAAGGCGATGGATGAACTCCACCAGAAACTCGGCGATCAAGTAGAGGGGGCGTTTCTCACATCCTGGCGCTACCACATGCGCGCAGGCACTTACCCGCAGAGCTTCGCGGCCCGGATGAAAGATTTCAAGGATCAGCTCTCAGCCATCTCGCAAACCGAGCTCGCAGTCTTCGACAGATTTTTTGGCGAAGACTTCAAGGGCCTCACCCGTGCCTTCTCGACATTCGGACAGGGAACTCTCTTCGATCCGCGAGAAGAACAGGGAAACCAGGTCCACACCATGAACTACGGCCCGAACGGCTCGGCACCACTCGGATACCACATCTGGCACGCCTTCATTCGCGCCATGGCCGAAACGGGGATCGATGCCGACCGATGGAACCAGATCAACCCGCTCGTCGGATTCGCCTGGGCGCTCCAGACCGCCGCGAAACCGTCGGTGGCCACGCCCAACCCCGGACTCCCGCACGATGTGGTGCACCGACTGGCCCACAAGTGGCTGAGGATGGATCAGCAGCAGTTGGATCAGGAGTTCATGAGCATCCCCTACCCGAACGGGATGTCCTAAAGGCACTCCCTCCCGGGCAGGAGGGTGGGGCCGCAGGACGGATCGGCTCTCCGAACCGTCCTGCGGCCCCTTGCCAATCGTGCCGCACGAGGTGGTTTACGGCAGAAGGCGGGAGCAGGACGACACCGCGACATAGGCCAGCCCGTCGTACTCCTCGGCCGGCACGGTCGGCGTCAGGCTCAACCGGTAGGTCCAACGCGGCACCAACGCACCGAAGCTTCGCATGACCTGGCTTTCATGGAGCCAGTGCTGTGCGCCCGCCGGAGCATCGGCGCTGGCCCGTAGATCCACCAGATGGTCCCCAGGGCAGGCGGCGGCGAGTCGCGACTCCACGGCAGCGGGGCGGGGTGGGCCGATCCGGTTGCCGACGGCGGGCGGGACGCCCGTCCATCGCCGATGTCCGGGCCACACCCGCCGCGCGCGAAAGGCGCCACTGCCGAACAGCAAACCGAGCGCGTAGTAGGCCGCACCGATCCGTGCGTTCAAGTGCCAACCCAGCACCGGAACCGCGCCACCCTGGCGGCCCTTCATGACATGGCAGTTGTGGGCCCACAACACGACCTTGGCGGACGGGTCCTCAAGCAGTTCCCCCATGGCATCGGCCATGTGGCGATCGCGTGCGGCGAAGGCGGTCTGCAACGGATCCGTGTGCCGACGAGCGTGTGTCGCCACGTCGGCGGCTCGCACCAGGATTCGGGCATGTTCGATCGCATCGGCCGCTTCAGGGCCGAACTCATCGAGAGCGTGGAGGAGTTCGTGCGCATCACGCACCAGTCGCCGGGCACCCGGGAACGATCCCGGATTCGCCATAGAGAGCACGCCGAGGGCAGAGTGGAGGGTGGTCAAGCGCTCCGGTGCCACTTCGCGAAGAAATGAGTCCAGTACTGCGAGCGAGCCCCCGCACCGCTGCGGATCGATGCCTGCGAAGCGCACCTTCTCATCCTCGGGTCGGCCGCGGTTGTAGGCGCGCATCCACTCGATCACCGCGAGCACCTCATGAGTCCGCCAAGTCCAGAACCCCAACCCGGCAAGCACCTTGCCAGCCTCCCCGGCACCATGGCGCACATAGGCGTCAACTGCCGGACCCGCCGACGCGCTCGCTTCCATGGCCAGGGTTCGGAAGCCCAGCTCCGTCACCAGGAACTCCAGCAGGCGATGCTTGAGCTGGAAGAATTCACGCGTGCCGTGCGTGGCTTCCCCCAATCCCACGATCCGTACGCCAGCGAGAACCTCCTTCAGCGGCTGAAGGTCAGCTGTGGGGGCTCCTGCGACAAGGCTGTTCAACGGCAGAGCATTTTGGGCCAGCCAGCCGGTCAGCTCGGCTGCCGCGGCGTCCCGGTCCATCAGGCTTCGGTGTCGGGAGCCGGTCGGTGATACGCGTCTCTCGACTCCTCCCCGGGCTCGCCATTGTTGCCGATCAGACCGCGCTCAGTGATCTGCACGCCGTGGAGACGGAAGGCGCACTCCGGAGCCGCCACCCGGGCAAAGTCGATCGCCTCCACACTCTTCGACCAGGGCACGTACGTAGCCATGACGCCGCTGGCTCCAGCCAAGCCCCGTGATTCGCTCCAGATTCCGGGGTTAGTGACAAGGACCCAGCTGCGACTGTGCTCCAGCCACATGTATGAGTGCGTGACCTTGATGGATCGCATGTCGCATAGCTTACGCAACTACGGTGCCACACCGACAAATTGACGGATATCACGCGCTGTTCGAACAATGACGGTGAGCATCAGTCGAGTCAAGTCGCACTGCAAGGTGATCTCCACGTGCTGCGTCCACCTGGTAGATGGCCACCTGCTCAGCCTCTCGGCCACCTGGGGCGACAGCATGGATGACCTCCTCGGTACCGCGCCTGCCTCCGCACCGATCTCCTCGCGTTGGCCGGGCCGAGGCGACCTGACGCCGCGTCCCAAGGGCGACGGTCGCGGGGGAGGGGGCAGAGCCCCTAACTGCTCCGGCCGGAGGATCAGCCCGGATCTCGGCTGCCGACGACGGCACTGCCTGCTGAACGTCGCGATCTCCTGGACCGGACGTTGGGCGTCCTCGCCCGCGACCTGTACGACAAGACCGCGACTGCGCCGATCGGCCTCGACGAACACCTGCGAAAGGCCACGATACGCCCGGCGCCGTGGTGGAGTTCGCAGTCGCCCGCCTCACCCCGGTCGTCATCGTGCCCCAGGTCTTCGACCAGCTCCAGTACCTCTTCTGCCGCGTCCCAATACGCTGGCGCAGCGTCAGAATAGCGCCATCACTGCTATCAGCAGACTCTGGAGGTATGCCTTCAATGACCCGTTACAGCATCGACCGTGAACGACACGAGCTGATCGCGACCTGGGGAGCGGGCGAGGGTGATCTCGCCACCAGGATCACGGCTCTCCCCGCCGACGCAGATACCTCGACGCTTCTGGGCCTGACCCGCGCGCTCACCCACCTGTCAGAAGCCGCGTGGCGCACCTACACCCACCCCGCCAGCGCCGCCGGTTCCCTGGCGCCGAACACCGAGGGCTGGCGCCGCGAGCAGGAACGCAAGAGCTTCGACGAGGTCGCCGAGGCCATTACCCAGCCGAACCTCCCGCAGGGCGGCATGCTCGACGTCTCCTACAGCCCCCTGGTCGAATCCGCCCACCGCACCGGCCGCGCCCTGCACGCCCTCGACAATTCGAACCTCACTGCGGCTGTCCTCGCGGAAGCCATCACCGAACTCGCCGCCGTGGAAAGCGCCGAACTCGGCGATCTCACCGACCGCGCCCGCCAGGCCGTCCTCCTCAGCCGGGAAAGCGCTTCCCCCGTCCAGATCGCCGCCGCCGACCACCTGCTCGAACAAAACCCCTTCGGCCCTGCGGCGCTGTTCTCCGAGATCGACCCCACCGCCGCGGCCGTCGCCGAGGCACACTGGCTTGCAGCGGCCGCCCAGGTCACCGCCGAAGCCTCCGGCCAGTCCCCCACCACCGTGCTCCTCGAAGCCGACAACATCGAAGCCCTCCCCCACGAAACCCCCGCCCTCGTCCTCGGGCTCCTCGAAGCCGGCACCTCCCCCTACGACGCGATTACCGGCCTGGTACGCCACGCCCTCCACATCGCCAACGGCCTCCTCCCCGACCTCGCCGGGCTGCGCGAACAACTCGAAGGCCTCGACGACGAACTCGCCGATCACGTCGGCCCGGACGCCGACCCCGAGGACACCGCCTGCGCCTGACCCCGCTCGACCCCAAACGCCCCGCCCGCGACCTCCTCGAAGACCTCCTCGCCGGCATCCACGGCTGCTGGCTCCTCCACGAGGAATACGACGAACTCGACGACGAGGAGGGCTGGGACGACGAGCACGCCGAAGCGCACCAGGACCACAGCCGAAGCCATTTCGCCCAGCTCGTCCGCGAAACCGCCACCGTCCACCACGACCGGCTCGTCTGACCATCTGCCCGACCGTCGACCGGTCGCGCCCACCCGTGTCCATATTCCCCCGCACCTTCCAAACGAGGGCCAGTCGGCATCCACACACCGTTGCTCCGTCGTCGGCACGACAACACACCTCACCCTGGCGCCGCGCACTCCACTACGGCCAGCCCAGCTGCCCCCCGCCATTCGGTGACACCGTGTAGGCGGTCCTGCGGCGGTAGGCGTTCGGTGGCCACGCCGGGCTGCATGCCCCCGCGACCCCCGTCACGAGATCCCCGGCCCGAAGTCCGTCGCCCACCCGGTCCGCGCGAGCACCACGTCAGCCGGAGAGGGCGCCAACGAGCCCGAGCGGCAGCTGCCCCCGACCCCGACGTGCCCAGATGCGTCCCCTCTCGCGGCTACGCCCACGAGATTGGCAGAGCGCGCACCAAGCGCCGCTGGGTCAAACCTGGCTCCGAGTCGGATTGGGGTGAGCACCGTGTCGTGCGCTGTGGGTGTGCTTCGGGCCCCTTTGCTCGGTGCGACCTCCGGGAGTCGCAGGAGCCTAGCCCGACGCGCCTGGCGAGGATCAACGAGAGCCTCGTCCACATGCACTGCAACCGCCTGTTCGGAGTGGACCCGGAGGCAGAGCTCCGGCTCACCAGAGCTGTCCATCGAAGGCTCCGTCAGGTCCCGACCGCCTGACGGCCCGACCGCGCACCGCGTGCAGCGAGAGCCGGGGAGGCCCCGGGAGATCGACTAGGGTTGCTGAGACCACGGCGGCTCAAACCCGGCATGAGCAGGGCGCGTTGCAGGTAGGCTCGACAGATCATCATTGCTGAGGAAAGGCTGCGCTCACCGTCCCCTGGCGTTGAACACCGTCTGAGCCTCGTGCGGAGCAGCGGCCGGGTCGTCAGACGCGTTGGCTCCCGACCCTGTCGCTCACCGTCCATGTCATGGGCCGTTGCGGATGATCCCCGGCGGGCGTGAGGTGCCAGACGCAAGCGGGCCGAGGTGCCACGGGATGCACAAGGGTGGGTATCCATGAACATGCCGTACAACGACGACTACGAACAGCGCACTGACGAGACGGCGCCGACCTGGTACGCAGCCGGTCCGCCGGACGGGCACCTGCAGTCCTACGTGGGGGAGAGCTACGACCCGTCCCCCACGATCGATCTCGCCATCCCGAGGCCGGACCGGCCGGCGGGCCGACATGCCGCGCCGAGCTCCCGCGAAGCTGGGAGTGGTCACGCTCCCGCCGAGGACACGGGCTCCGACCAGGCCGCGAAACGCAGCTCCGGCCTCCTGAAATCCAGCGCTCTGATGGCGGCCGGCACCATCGTGTCCCGGTTGACCGGCTTCCTCCGCACGCTCGCGATGGCGGCGGCCATCGGGGTCGGTACGCTGAACGACACGTACCAGGTCGCCAACGTCCTCCCGACGATGATCTACATTCTGGTCGCCGGAGGCGCGCTGAACTCCGTCTTTATCCCCCAGTTGGTCCGCGCGATGAAGGAGGACGAGGACGGCGGAGAGGCCTACGCCAACCGCCTCGTGACCCTGGTCCTGGTGCTCCTGGGCTGCATCACCGTCGGCTCCGTGCTGGCGGCCCCGTACCTCGTCCAGATGATGTCACCGTCCATCGGCGACGACCCACAGCGGCTGGCGGTCGCCACGACCTTCGCCCGCTACTGCCTGCCGACCATGTTCTTCATGGGCGCACACGTACTGCTCGGACAGGTCCTCAACGCCCGGGGCCGCTTCGGCGCGATGATGTGGACCCCGGTCCTGAACAACATCGTGATCACCGCGGCCTTCGGCGGTTTCGTCTGGGCCTTCGGCGGCTTCTCGCACTCCGGCGTCACCGCCGACACCATCACTCCCGAAGGCGTCCGGCTGCTGGGCGCAGGTACCCTGCTAGGCCTGGTCGTGCAGGCCCTCGCCATGGCGCCGTACCTCCGCGCGACCGGCTTCAGGCTCCGCCCGCGCTTCGACTGGCGAGGACACGGCCTCGGCAAGGCCATCGGCCTGGCGAAGTGGACCGTCCTGTTCGTCCTCGCCAACCATGCCGGTCTCCTCGTTGTCACCCAGCTGGCCACCTGGGCTGGACCGGTCGCCGAGAAGCAGGGCCATCCCGGAACCGGCATCACCGCCTACAACTTCGCGCTGCAGCTGTGGCAGATGCCCCAGGCCATCGTCACCGTGTCGGTCATGACGGCGATCCTGCCGCGGATCGCCCGCTCGGCCAACGACGGGGACGTAGGCGCCGTGCGCGACGACATCTCCCACGGCCTCCGGACGTCGGCTGTCGCCATCGTGCCGTGTGCCTTCGCCTTCCTGGCCCTCGGCGTGCCGACGGCGACCTTCCTGTATGCGGGCGCAGGTCCCGGTGCACAGAACATCGGCTACATCCTCATGGCCTTCGGCCTCGGCCTCATCCCCTACTCGGTGCAGTACGTGGTCCTGCGCGGCTTCTACGCCTACGAGGACACCCGCACGCCCTTCTACAACACCGTCGTCGTGGCCCTGGTGAACGCCGTCGGATCCGGAATCGCCTTCGCCGTCCTGCCGGCGCGCTGGGCCGTCGCGGGCATGGCCGCGGCATACGGCCTGGCCTACGCGGTCGGCGTTGGAATCGCCTGGCGACGCCTGCGCCGACGTCTGGGCGGGGACCTGGACGGCGCACGGGTCATGCGCACCTACACCCGGCTCGTCGGCGCCGCCGCTCCAGCGGCAGCCATCAGTGGCGCACTCGCGTTCATCCTCCTCAAGAGCCTCGGCAACGGTGTTCTGGGTTCCTTCTCCGCCCTGGCCCTGGGCGACCTCGCGCTCCTGGGTACCTACCTCGCCCTCGCACGGACGATGAAGGTCAGGGAAGTCGACGGCCTGATAGGCATGCTCCGCACGAGGGTTGGCCGATGAACCGCTCGTAGTACTCACAGCGATACTCGGTCTCAAAACGCGGCGACAAGGTGCAACCGTGAATCGACTGGCTGCGTGCCCAGGACGGCACGAAGAAGTAGGCGGGACACGCCCACCGTACGTCGTCTGCCAGCAAGAGTCGGCGGACGACGTACGGTTGGGCGTGCCCGAGCGTCCGGCCAGGAGCCGTCGCCGGTCCCGGCCGCTCCTGCGAACGCCCAGCCCCGGGGACGTATCGCGCCTCGCGTGGGACACCCGATGGGGGCCGCTGATCCAGCAGGCGTTCGGCGCGGCCTGACTAACGGCGAAGGGCGGCTGTCGCATCGGTAACTCGATGCGACAGCCGCCCTTGCCGCCGCCTGCCCGCCTTGTAGGGATACCAAACGCGACGGCCCGCCCGGGGCTCGGCTCCCGCCTCTGACGACCAGCAGGACCAGCGCGCTGTGCGGCCGCCTCAGTGGTGGGACAAGCTCCAGAACAACGTCCGTCGAACGAGGACACCGACGTGCACCTCGTCCAACTGGGGTGGCTCCCCCTGCTGGTCTGGGAGCACAAGGGCGCGGACACCGCAGTGGCCAACGTGGACGAGGCCCTCGCGTTCCAAGGGCACCCCCGGGCCCTGGGGATCCAGGGCGGGGCTGCACAGTGATCACGGAAAACGAGCCGACACCGCGACTTGCCGGTGCACGGTCACGGCAAGCGCAAACTCACCCGCGGAATCACGACCTGCGCTTTGCGCACTTGTCGCCACGACAAGGGATCGTCCCAGGTCAGAGCAGGTTTTGGTGCCCCTGTGAGAGCGGGGTGAGTGCGGCGTTGCTCGACCTTCGATCCGCAGCGCGGGAGCATGAGCGTGGCAATTTCACACGAACCTCCTTTGGGGGCGATCACCATGCGCTCCGCAGCCCACACCGGGCACGTCTTCCGCCGGTGCGGCTGCCGCGACCACAACGGCAGGCAGCTCGGGGCCAGCTGCCCCAAGCTCGCCACCGAGCCCGATCACGGCACCTGGACCTTCTCTCTCGACCTCCCCTCCCCCGGCCGGCACCGCAACATCGTCCGCCGCGGCGGCTACCCCACCGCCGAAGCCGCCCGAACCGCCCTGCGCCGGATGATCGAAGGGCGGGCCGGCGGCTTCAACGCCGACCCCAACCAGACCATCACCGACTACCTCACCTCCTGGCTCAAGGACAAGAAGCTCACCCTCAAGCCCACTACCTACGTCCGCTACCGCGATTACGTCACCAACGACCTGATCCCCGCCTTCGGTCAGGTCAGGCTCGACGATCTCGGCCACTCACACATCGCCGCCTTCGTTCACACCCAACTCGACGCCGGACGCGGCGAAGTGACCGTCCACCGCTGCCTCGCCACGCTCTCCAGCGCCCTCGGCGACGCCGTCCGACACCACCGGCTCCCCTACAACCCGGCACGCCCGACCGTCATCCCGCGGCCCGCCGCAGCCGAACGCCAGATCTGGACCGTCGAGGACGCCATCCACTTCCTGCACTGTTGCCGCGCCGCCGATCCCGCCTTCGCCGACCTCATCGAGGTCCTCATCGGCACCGGCATTCGCAAGGGCGAAGCTCTCGGACTGCACTGGAACGACGTGCACCTGCCCGAGCGTGTCCTCTACGTCCGCTACACGCTCTCCGCCGTCGACAACAACCACCTGATCATCACCTCGCCGAAGACCCGCAGCAGCAAGGCCTGGGTCGCCATCTCCCAGCGCGTCGCCGTCGCCCTGCGTCACCGGGCCGAGGCAAAGAGCCCCTCACCCGCCCGATCGATCCGCGGCGGCTTCGTCTTCCACCGCCCCGACGGACGCCCTCTCCACCCCGAATACGTCCTCAACCACTTCCACTACCTCTGCCGTGAGTTCGGCGTCCCCCGGACCACCATCCACGACCTACGCCACCTCGCGGCGACCATCTCGATCACCGCCGGGGTGCCCCTCACCGTCGTCTCCAAGACCCTGCGGCACGCCACCCTGTCCATCACCGCGAACATCTACGGCCATCTGACCACCCAGGCCGCCCGTGACGCCGTCGACACCATCGACCACGCCCTCACCACCGCCGACCAACCGGTTCCCGCCCCTATCCAGCTCCCCCACCCGAGAACACCGGACACTCAGGCACGCCGAAGCCCCAGACAACTCACCACGGCCAAGAATCCAAACCAGAAGGCAAGTTGACGCTCACGCCCGGAGGTCGAGAAGATCCATCTCAGATCACCGATATCACAATGCACTCACAAGGCCCCGAAAACGCGTCAAGGCCGCTCCCGCCATCAGGCGGAAACGGCCTACGACCTGCAGTTTTGCAAGTCGGGACGACAGGATTTGAACCTGCGACCCCTTGACCCCCAGTCAAGTGCGCTACCAAGCTGCGCCACGTCCCGTGGTCTCGTGCCGTGCGGCTGGGCCTGGGGGGCTCTGCCGGTTGGCTTTTCGACCTTGTCTCCGGTTGTCCCGGCGACGTGGAAAACAATACAGCACGTCGGGGGGTGCTCGCTGCCAGGTTCGGGGGTGGGGTGGTCAGGGGGTCGGGTGGCGGGCGTCGTAGGTGAGGAAGGCGGGGCGGCGGGCGGCGAGGAGGAGGGCGGCGGCAACGCAGGCGAGGCCGCCGGTGATCACGGAGGTGGCGGGGCTGGTGAGGGCGGCGACGGCGCCGGACTCGAAGTCGCCGAGGCGGGGGCCGCCGGCGACGACGACGGTGAAGATGCCCTGGAGGCGGCCGCGCATCTCGTCGGGCGCGGCGACCTGCATCATCGTGTTGCGGAAGATCATGCTGACGGTGTCCGCGCAGCCGGCCACCGCGAGCAGCAGGAGGCCGAGCCAGAGGTTGTGGAGCGCGCCGAAGGCGGCGATGGCGAGACCCCAGGCAGAGACGGCGGCGAGGACGGCGGCGCCCTGGCGGTGGACCCGGCTGATCCAGCCGGAGAACAGCGCGCCGATGAGGGCGCCGACGGCGGGGGCGGCCACCAGCAGGCCGACGGTGCGGGCGTCGCCGCCGTAGAAGGTGACGGCGATCGCCGGGAAGAGGGCGCGCGGCAGGCCGAAGATCATCGCGGCCAGGTCGGCGAGGAAGCTGGTGCGCAGGTTGGGCTGCTCGCGCAGGAAGCGCAGCCCGTCGAGGACGGAGGCGCGGCCCTTGCGTTCGCCGAGCGGCCGCATGGCGGGCAGGCGCCACATCGCGTAGAGGGTGCCGGTGAAGGCGACGGTGTCGATCAGGTAGGCGGCCTGGGCTCCGTAGGCGCCGATCAGGACGCCGCCGAGCATCGGGCCGACGGTGAGGCCGAGGTTCATGCTGACGGTGGCCAGGGCGTTCGCGGCCGGGAGCTGGTGACTGGGGACCAGCCGGGGGATCATCGCGGACCGGGCGGGTGAGCTGAGCGCGAAGAACCCGGCCTGGACGGCGACGGCTGCGTAGAGGACGGCGACCAGGCCGAGCCCGGCGATGGCCTGTGCCGCGAGGGCGGCGGAGACGGCGGCGAGGCCGGCCGAACCGATCAGGCCCAGCTTGCGCCGGTCGACGGTGTCGGCGATCGCGCCGCCGTAGAGGCCGAAGGCGACCAGCGGGACGAACGAGAACAGGCCTACCAGGCCGGTCGCGAAGGCGGAGCCGGTCAGGTCGTAGACCTGGACGGAGACGGCCACGGCCGTCATCTGCTGGCCTATGGAAGAGACCACCTGCCCGAACCAGACCCGGCGGTAGTCGGGGTGCTCGCGCAGTGGACTGACATCGGCGAAGGCCCGCCGGTACCAGGGACGGGGCTCCGCCGTCAGTCCTGGGGCGGACGGCTCATCGGCCTGCACCGGGGCTGACGGCGGGGCGGGATCGGCGGCTGAATTGGCAGGATGATTGGTCGACACAGCCTCCATGCTCCGCCCCGCCCCTCACGCGCTCCGCACCGGGGCCGACACCACGACCGGCCCCGCCGCCCTGCCGGACTACCCCGTCAGCACCTGCTTCTCCCCGGCCTCCACCGCGAAGTCCAGCCGGTTGCCCGGCGGGGGGAACGGGCAGATGAAGTGGTCCGCGAAGGCGCAGGGCGGCAAGTAGGCCCGGTTGAAGTCCAGGACGGTACGGCCCTGGTCGTCCGGCGCCGGCAGGGTGATGAAGCGGAAGCGGTAGGTGTCGACGCCGCTGGTGGCGTCCGCGATGACGCCGCTGAGGCGCTCGCCGGCGAGGCTGACGGTCAGCGTGCGGTGCTCCCCGGCCACCGTGAACTCGATCTTCCCGGTGACGGCCAACGGGCGGTCTTTGCCGTCCGCGTTCGGGACCACGACCGACTGCGCCGCGTCGTCGAAGGGGGTGTAGACGGCGGGTACGGCCCATTCGGGCGCGTAGGGGTAGGCGGAGATGCCCATGAAGGCGGCCCGGCCGGGCGCGGCCGGGTCGAAGACCCGCAGGGCGAGTTCGCCCTCGCGCTCGATCGGGACCAGCAGCAGGTCACCGAGGACGGCGGTGTCGGCGACCGGGTCGGTGTCCGGGCGCAGCAGCACCTCGCCGTCCACCGGCCCGTCGGCGCCCGCGACGGTGATGCCGTCGGCCGCTGCGGCCCGTACCCGGACTCCCCCGGTGTCGGCCCACCAGCGTCCGGGCAGGCCCGGGACCTCGGTCGGCTCGGGCTCCAGCCAGTGCGTGCCGGTGAGTGCGAGCTGGCCGTGGAGCGCGCTCACCGATGCCGCCCGCCTGTCGCTCCAGTGCTTCCAGTCCTCCGCCGCCGTCGCAGTCATCGGTCAACCCTCCCGGTCCGGTCCGTGGACGGCCCGCCGTTCGGGCCGTCCGTTTCGGTCATCCTCCACAACACTGCCCGCCCGGACGGATCATTCCCCGTTCCGGGGCAGCCGCCGGTACCGCAAGGAGACTGCAAGGACGTCGAAAGGGACGGCGATGCGACGGCGGTACGGCGGCAACACACGAGCAGCTCAGCCCTTCAGCGGCCGGAACAGGCCCTCTTGCACCACCGATACCACCAGCTGCCCGTTCCGGTCGTATATCTGCCCGCGCGCGAGGCCACGGGCGCCGTGGGCTATCGGGGACTCCTGCTGGTAGAGCAGCCACTCGTCGGCCCGGAACGGCTGGTGGAACCACATCGCGTGGTCGAGCGAGGCCATGTCGAAGTGCCGGGTGCCCCACAGCGGCTCGACGGGGGCGCGGACGGCGTCCAGCAACGTCATGTCGCTGGCGTAGGTGAGGGCGCAGACGTGGATCAGCGGGTCGTCCGGCAGCGGGCCGTTGGTGCGCAGCCACACGCCGCTGCGCGCCTCGACGCCCTCCAGCTCGTCCTTGCTCCAGCGCAGCCGGTCGACGTAGCGGATGTCGAAGGGCTGGCGGCGGCTGATGAAGGGGGGCAGTTCGCCGAGCCGGGAGCCGACCTCCTCCAGGGCGCTGGGCAGTTCCTCGGGGGCGGGGACCTCCGGCATCGGGTACTGGTGCTCGATGCCGCCCTCCTCGGGTCTGTGGAAGTCGGCGGTGAGCGCGAAGATCGACCGGCCGCCCTGGATCGCGAGTACCCGGCGGGTGGTGAAGGATCGGCCGTCGCGGATCCGGTCGACCTGGTAGACGATCGGCACGCCGGGCACCCCGGGGCGCAGGAAGTACGCGTGCAGCGAGTGGACGGGGCGCTCACCCTCCACCGTCCGCCCCGCCGCGACCAGCGCCTGGCCGGCGACCTGGCCGCCGAAGGTGCGCTGCAGCGCCTCCTCGGGGCTGCGCCCACGGAAGATGTTCAGCTCGATCTGCTCCAGGTCGAGCAGATCGACAAGGTCGTCGACGGGGGTACCCACGCGCACGCTCCCTCTCAGGGCTTCGATTGATTCTTCAGCTCACTCGAATTCTCCGGCGACCCGGGTCATTCCCGCTCACCGGGCTCGAGCCACCAATTCACTCGAACGAGCAATCGATCAAGCGCACGGCTGGCGCGTCCCCGGAGCCGCAACGAAGCCACAACGGAGCCACCACGGAGCCGCAACCGCACCGGAGCCGCCGAACCACCGGCCCCGCCCACGCGCCGCCTACCCCGCCAATCCCGACTCCCGCACGGTGATGTTGAGCCGCCCCACCAGTCCCAGCGCCGGATCCGCCGACCCCGGCACCGTCCGCACCACCCCGTGGTACGCGAACCGGCTCGGGCCGCCGAACACGAGCAGGTCCCCGCTGCGCAGCTCCAGGTCCGTCCACGGCCGGGTCCTGGTCTCGGTGTTCCCGAGCCGGAACACGCAGCTGTCACCGAGCGACAGCGAGACCACCGGCGCGTCCGTCCGCTCGTCGCGGTCCTGGTGGAGGCCCATCTTCGCACCGTACGGGTAGTGGTTGACGATCGCGATGTCCGGCTCGTAGGCCGCCGCGCCCGCGATCTCCGCGACCCGCTCCCCGTACGCGTCCGCCACCGCCCGCCGGGCCAGGTCCACGAGCAACGGCGGGAACGCCTTGACCGGCGCGCCGTCCTCGGCGACCCGCGCGTACCCGTACGGATACCAGTGCCAGCCGAGGCTGACCATCCGCACCGACATCACCCCGCCCGTCGGCATCCGCACGGTGTGCAGCCCGGCCGGCGGACGTGCCCACTCCCGGCAGGCGGCGATCAGGCGCAGCTGCTCGTCGAGGCCCAGCCAGCCGGGCAGCAGGACGGCCCCGGGCGCGGGCTCCGAACGCTCCCGGGCGGTGGAGCCCGCAGGTAGGTCACCGAACAGCTCGCCCTGGATCACCCCACCATCCTCCCGCACCACCCGGCCCCGCCACCCGGCCCCGCCACCCGGACCTCACCCGCGACCCGACCCCGACCCCGACACGGCCAATGCGATCGTCACCCGGATCCGGCATGACAGCCGACCCTCGACAGCCCCCACCCCCACCGGCTCCGACGCGCCGAGAACGCCGACGGCCGCTCCCCCGCACAGCGGAGGAGCGGCCGTCACAGCCCGGGCGGCGGAGCTCAAGCGGCCCAGTCGCCGAGAAGCCCGAGAGGCTGAGAACCTCAGATGCTCAGGGTCTGGCCCGGGAGGATCAGGTCGGGGTTGCCACCGATGACCTTGGCGTTGTTCTTGTACAGGTCGTGCCAGTCCAGGCCCTGCGCGGCGGCGATGGCGCTCAGGGTGTCACCGGACTTGACGGTGTAGCTGCCCTTGGCCGGCTTGGCGTCGTTGAAGCCGGTCCAGGACTTGGCGGCATCCTTCTGCGGCGCAGCGTCAGCCTTGGGGGCGGCGGCCTTCGGCGCGGCCTCGGCCTTGGGAGCAGCGGCCTTGGGAGCAGCGGCCTTGGGAGCAGCGGCCTTCGGCGCCGGGGTCTGCGCCGGCTTGGCGGCAGCGGCACCGGAACCCGCCGAGGTGTCGACGGCGGCCGGGGCGCCGCCCTTGGTCAGACCCGCCTTGACGGAGCACACCGGCCAGGCGCCGGGGCCCTGCGAGGCGAGGACCTTCTCGGCGACGGCGATCTGCTGCGCCTTGGTGGCCTGGTTGGCCTGCGCGGCGTAGGCGGTGCCGCCGTAGGCGGCCCAGGTGCTGGAGGTGAACTGCAGACCGCCGTAGTAACCGTTGCCGGTGTTGATGGCCCAGTTGCCGCCGCTCTCGCACTGGGCGACAGCGTCCCAGGTGGAGACCGGGGCGGCGGAGGCCGAGGTGGCCGTGACGAGGCCGGCCACCGGCAGGGCCGCGACAGCGGCGCCCGCCACGACAGCCATCCGAACGCGGTTGCGCTTGGTGGCGGTGGAGGTGGTGGCAGCGGCATTCTCGTTACGGAAAGTCATGGGGTTCCTCTCGACAGCCCCGGGCGGGCATGCGGAACCAGGCCCTGGAGAGGGCCGCGATTGCTTGCCGCGTCCGTCGGACGGCCGTGCACGTGTCGGACGTGCCGCTGCCGCCCTGGCCACCCACCCGCTCACCGGCGACCTGTTCGAGCGATCGCGTCGGCGGGCACCTGCCTGCCCGGCGGGAACCGGGGGCTATGCGTCGGGGGTGAACCCGGGTGGCGCTCGTTGCGCCGCCCAAGAAGCTACGAGCCGCTCGGCGGGGAAACCAAAACTCGACCGGTCTGCCCAGCTCAGCGAAGGGTTACCGGCAGTAATAGCCACGCATTCTTGCCCGAAATGTCCGATTTGGCCATTGATTCCTAGACCAAACCGTGCGGCGGCGTGACTCACCTCACGGCTTCATTCCGGCAGCCCTGACATCGACATCGACAGATTGCGACCAGGAGAACACGCGGCGCGGTCGGATCCGGGGCAATTCCCGTCAGCCTCGTCAGGCACCCGTGACGCCTGACACAAGGGCCCGTTGGGCATGGCGACCTCCCCGTGTCCACCCCCGAACCCCATCCGCACCCATCCGAGGAGACCCTGTGCCGCGCATGCTCGACGTCAGCGACGAGGTCCGGTCCGAGATCGGCGACGACGAGGCCGACCGCCTGCTCGGCGGCGACCGCGCCCCGGACAGCTACGAATGCACCTCCTGCCGCACCCCCGGCGACACCCACGCGGAGCCCACCAGCACGGTGCTGTTCGTCGGCGACGAGACGGCCGTCCTCGCCTTCGCCCACGCCCGCTGCGTCCCCTCCCAGGTGGTCCCGGTCTCCGAGGAGCAGCTGGCCGGCGCCGTCCGCAGCATCAGCCAGACCCAGCCCGCCGCCGCCCCGAACCTCACCGTGCCCGCCCCGGCTGCCCCGGCCGCTCTGGTCGGACCGGCCGATTCCCCGACCCAGCCGACCGCCCCCGGCCAGGCCGCCATCCTCGGCATCACCTGCGGGCTCGTCCTGCACGGCAAGGTGGGCCACGCCTCGCTGGTGGTCGAGCCGACCGGCCCGGTGGGCCGCCCCGGCAGCGCCTCCGGCGAGGACGAGTTCCTCGACCTCCTCCAGGACGCCGGCTTCCAGCGGGTCAGCGACCTCGACGAGACCCCGGACCAGCTGCCCGGCTGGTCGGTCCTGGTCGCCATGGGCAAGCTGCACGCGATCCTGCAGCCCGCCGCGGCCGGCGGCAGCACCGGCTGGTGGCAGGCCCACCAGCCGCTCCAGGTGACCGACGCCTGGCGGATGGCGGCCAGCCAGCTGTCCGAGGTGACCATGTACGCCGTCCCGGCCGGCATGGTCGGTCGCCAGCCCCGCGAGGACCTGTTGCGCCAGGCCCTGGAGCGGGCGGTGGCGCTGGGCCAGGTGGTCGCCGCCTCCCTCCCGCTCGCCGGCACCTGATCGGCCGCTCCGGCGCGCCGGACGGTGGCTACTGCCAAAGGTCGGCAGCGGCCACCGTCCGGGGCCCGGCCCGTACCTGACGCCCCCGGTACGGCGGACCCCCACGCGCCCGCCCCCACCGGCCTCCCCCTCCACCGAACGCCCCCGCATCCCCACCGCCTCTCACTCGTTGGCCCCTACGTGTACAGCTACGACGTCTCCGCACCCGCCGGCCGGTCTACCACCGCCCCCCGCTCGATCCCGGGCATGCGCCCGTCGTACGACGCGGAGCACCCGCACTCGACAACCCCGATCTACGACGAGCTGTACTCCGAGTACCGACGGCTGTTCCGTGCCCTGCCGGGCGACCGCACGGGCGAGGAGGATCTGAAGTTCACCGGCTTCGCGGTCCGCGACCGCTACCCGCAGCTCGGCGAGCAGCGCGCGTACCCGCCCCAGCAGCAGTCCTTCCACACCTACGCGGGCCAGCCGCCCGGCCTCCCCCATTTCGTGCCGTCCCAGCAGCAGCACCCCCACCCGGGGAACAGCCAGGAGCCCATCGCCCCCACCGGCGACGGTCTCGGCCAGGCGGCCCCGGCCGCGCCGCCCGGCGTCCAGTTCACCGACGGCCAGGGCTGGGTAGCGGCCGGCTACCTCGGAGCGGTCGCGCACGCCGTGCCCGCGCCGCCCCCGGCCCCGTCCCCGACGCTCGGTACGGCCGCCGGCCTCGTCGCCACCCCGTCGTCCACCGGCGGCCGCCACCGCCAGATGCTCTCCCTCCCCCCTGGCCGCGCCGGGGAACACCACTGACAGCGGAAGAGCCGGCGAACACCACTGACACCCGGAAAACCGAAAGGGCCCCGCCACCACGGTGACGGAGCCCCACGGCCCTACGGCAACGACGTCCTACGTCCTACGTCGCGCCACTACTTCTTCTTGCGCTTCTCCCGCACCCGCACCGAGATCGAGATCGGCGTCCCCACGAAGCCGAACTCCTCGCGCAGCCGGCGCTCGATGAAGCGCCGGTAGCCCGCCTCCAGGAAGCCCGAGGCGAACAGCACGAACCGCGGCGGACGGATGCCCGCCTGGGTGCCGAACAGGATGCGCGGCTGCTTGCCGCCCCGGATCGGGTGCGGGTGGGCGGCCACCAGCTCGCCGAGGAAGGCGTTCAGGCGCGCGGTCGGGATACGGGTCTCCCAGCCCTCCAGCGCGGTCTCGATCGCCGGGACGAGCTTCTCCATGTGCCGGCCGGTCTTGGCCGAGACGTTGACGCGCGGGGCCCACTGCACCTGGACGAGGTCGCGCTCGATCTCGCGCTCCAGGTAGTAGCGGCGCTCCTCGTCGAGCTGGTCCCACTTGTTGTAGGCGATGACGACGGCGCGCCCGGCCTCGACGGCCATCGAGATGATCCGGGTGTCCTGCTCGGCGAGGGTCTCGCTGGCGTCGATCAGGACGACCGCGACCTCGGCCTTCTCCAGCGCGGCGGCGGTGCGCAGCGAGGCGTAGAAGTCGGCGCCGGCGGTCAGGTGGACCCGGCGGCGGATACCGGCGGTGTCCACGAACTTCCAGGTCTTGCCGCCGAGTTCGATCATCTCGTCGACCGGGTCACGGGTGGTGCCGGCCAGCTCGTTGACGACGACGCGCTCCTCGCCGGCGACCTTGTTCAGCAGGCTGGACTTGCCGACGTTGGGCCGGCCGATCAGCGCGATCCGGCGCGGGCCGCCGGGGGCGGCGTCGCCGAAGGACTGCGGCGGGGCCTCGGGCAGCGCGCTCATGACGGCGTCCAGCAGGTCGCCGGATCCGCGGCCGTGGAGGGCCGACACGGGGTAGGGCTCGCCGAGGCCCAGCGACCACAGGTAGGCGGCCTCGGCCTCGGTGGACGGGCCGTCGACCTTGTTGGCGCACAGGACGGTCGGCTTGCCCGCCCGGCGGATGATCTTGATCAGGGCCTCGTCGGTGTCGGTGGCGCCGACGGTGGCGTCCACGACGAACAGCACCGCGTCGGCCTGCTCGATGCCCAGCTCGGCCTGCGCGGCCACCATGGCGTCGATGCCGAGGACGTCGATCTCCCAGCCGCCGGTGTCGACCACCTTGAAGCGGCGGCCGTTCCAGCTGGCCTCGTAGGTGACCCGGTCGCGGGTGACGCCCGGCTTGTCCTCGACGACGGCCTCACGGCGGCCGATGATGCGGTTCACCAGGGTCGACTTGCCGACATTCGGGCGGCCCACGACGGCCAGCACCGGCAGCCGGACGTGCTCGGCGCCGTCCACGCCGTCGAAGCCGTCGAGGTCGAAGCCTTCCTCGGCGGCGAGGGCCATGAACTCGGCGTACTCGGCGGCGTCCAGCTCACCGTGCCCGGTGGCGGAGTGCTCTGCGGTCATGTTCGTCTGTTCCGTTTCCCGGCCCGGCCCTTCCCAGGGGCGTGCCGTGCGTACCTGCCCCGCTCGGGGCAGCGCGATGGTTTCCTCCGCGGCACCTCGACGGCCCGCGGTTCATTCAGTGGTCAGATCGTCACAGTGGTCGGATCGCCATTCGGTGGTCAGCCGGTGGTCGGCTCGACCACCGGTCAGACCGACGACAGCCCGGCCCGCTCCTCCACCAGCGCGGTGATCCGGTCGATCACCTGCTCCAGGGTGAGCTCGCTGGTGTCCACCAGCACCGCGTCGGCGGCCTGGGTCAGTGGAGCCGTCTCGCGCGAGGAGTCGGCGGCGTCGCGGCGGGCGAGGTCGGCGGCCATCGCGGTGATGGTCGCCTCGTCCACGCCCTTGGCGCGCAGCTCGGCCGCCCGGCGCTCGGCCCGGGCCCGCTCGGAGGCGGTCAGGAAGACCTTGACGGTGGCGTCCGGGAACACCACGGTCCCCATGTCCCGGCCCTCGGCGACGATGCCGCGCTCGGCGACCTCGGCGCAGCCGCGCTGCAGCTCCACCAGCCGGGCCCGCACCGCCGGCACCGCGGCCACGGCGCTGACCTGCGCCGTCACCTCGGGGCCCCGGATCGGGCCGGAGACGTCCCGGCCGTCCACCGTGATGGTGGGGCCGTCGGCGTCGGTCCCCGACACGATCACCGGCTTGCCGCACGCGACGGCCACCGCCTCCGCGTCGTCGACGTCGACGTCGTTGGCCAGCATCCACCAGGTCATCGCCCGGTACATGGCGCCGGTGTCCAGGAAGCTCAGGCCCAACCGGGCGGCGACCGCCCGCGAGACGGTCGACTTACCGGAGCCGGAGGGTCCGTCGATGGCGACGACGACCGGGGCGTGCGCTCGGTCGGCAGTATCCACGGGGGGCGAACCTCTCTCTGAGCATGGAAGCCGACGCCTGCGCGGGCGGACGGCCGGGGATTTGTCTCCCTCAAGGTTAATGGACCGCCGCCACACCCCGATCCCCCGCGATCACCACCCCGGTCCCAGCCCCGTCCCACCCCGACCAGCACCGCGCCCCCACCCCGCTCACCAGCGGTGCAGCCTCCGAAGCGCGGCCTCCAGATCGGGGCCCTGCCGCAACTCCGGGCAGACCTCACCGCGGCGGCGGATCAGCAGTGCCGTCCACCACTCCTCGTCCAGCCTGATCAGGGAGAGCGGCGGATGGAGCTCGATCACCGCCCGCAGTGTGGCCCGGCCGCCGTCCCCGGGCCGCCGCTCCACCTCCAGGTCCGTCTCCAGCAGCCGGGCGCAGTCGACCCCGGTCACCTCCCGCACCCGCTCGACCGTCCACCCCTCTGGCAGCTGCTCCGCGGCCAGCCGGGCCTGCTCGGCCGCCGGGTCCGGCGCCGCCCGCAGGATCCGCAGCACCGCGTTCCCGAGCCTGGGCCGTACGTACTCCCCGTCGCGCTCGATGCCGAGCACCCCGCCGACGAAGGCCATCGTCGAGGTCCCGGCCGGCGTCTGCCAGTCGAAGGGCACCTTCGACACGTGCGACGGGAAGGCGTTCTCGGTGAACCGCGTCCGCCCGCCCCGCCAGCGGAAGTCCGTCCGCGCCTCCGGCCCGGACATGGTCTGGGTGTGCGCGAAGAAGGCGGTGAGCCACCCGGACACATAGGGGCCCCCGGACTCCGAGCGCCATTTGTAGAACGAGCCCCAGAACTCCTGGTCCACCGGCCCGCCCGCCGCCGTCGCCGCGATCTCCGCCACGACCGGCCGCAGTTCCGCGAGCCACGGCCCGAGCGGCTCGAACCACTGCGCCAGCTCCCCGACCCGCCGTGCCAGCAGCGCCCAGTCCTCGGCGGTGCCCTCCAGCCGGATCCTCGGGATGCCGCACAGCGAGATCCAGAGGAACTCGTAGTACGGACTGACCACGTCCATCAGGGCCACCAGCGCCGCCGAGACGTCGTCCGGCGTCGTGGTGGAGAAGGTCGGCTGGAACAGCTCCACCAGCTCCGGCCCGATCGCCGCCGCCAGCGGCTCCCGCACCAGCCGGATCGACCGCGCCCAGTCCGGATCGGCGTCCAGCAGGCTGTCGTCCCGGACCACGATGGTCCGCTTCTCCCCCGGGGTCGAGGTGAACAGTCCCTCGTACGCCCCGGCGTTCAGCCGTACATGCACCGCGACCTCGTGCACCACCGCGTACCAGAGCACGTCCGGCGACAGGCTCAGCGGCAGGTGTCCGCAGAACGCCTGGTGGGCGGCGCGCAGCAGCAGGCTCCAGGTCGGCTCGGGCGCGCCCTCCGGCAGCTCCGGCGCTCCCTCGGCCGCCAGCAGCGTCCCCGTGCTGCGGTGGAGGACGGCGAACTCCCCGCCGACCACCGCCGCCAGGAAGCCGTCGTTCCCCACGACCTCCAACCCCGCCGCGTCGCCCGGCTCCTGCCCGTCCCCGAGCGGAATATCGATGATCACACCAACCCCCGTACTTGTTCGCCCGCCGACCCCCGGGCCGGCTTCGATCCCCCGCCGACCGTCAGTCGCGAACGCTCCACCCGCCCGCCCGCAGCGCCGCCGCGAGCCGCTTGACCGCCGACGGCGCCACCGACAGCTGGACGAAACCGACCTGCTTTCCGTCCGAGTGCTCGATGGCGACGTCCTCGATGTTGACCCCGGCCTCGCCGACCTCCCCGAACAGCCGGCCCAGCTCGCCCGGCTGGTCGCCGAGCACCACCGCGACCGTCTCGTACCGGGTGGGCGGCGCGCCGTGCTTGCCGGGAATGCGGGCCTGCCCGGAGTTGCCTCGCCGCATGACCGCCTCGATGCCCTGGGCGCCGGCCCGGCGCTCGCCCTCCTCGACCGCCGCCAGGGCGCGCAGCGCGGTGACGGTCTCGCCAAGGTCCGAGGCGACCAGCTCCAGCACGTCCGCGACCGCGTCGGCGTTGGCCGACAGGATGTCGACCCACATCCCGGGGTTGGAGGCGGCGATCCGGGTCACGTCGCGCACGCCCTGGCCGGAGAGCCTTATCGCCGTCTCGTCGGCGTGCTCCAGCCGGGCCGCGACCAGCGAGGACACCAGCTGTGGGGCGTGCGAGACCAGAGCGACGGCCCGGTCGTGCTGGGCCGCGTCCATCACGATCGGCATCGCACCGCAGAGCGCGACCAGCTCCAGCGCGGCGTTGAGCGTGTCGGTGTCGGTGTCGGCGGTCGGGGTCAGCACCCAGGGACGGCCCTCGAACAGGTCGGCGCGGGCGGCCAGCGGGCCGGAGCGCTCGCGGCCGGCCATCGGGTGACTGCCGATGTAGTGGACCGTGTCGCAACCGAGCGCCGCCACCTCACTGCCCGGACCGGCCTTCACGCTGGCCACGTCGGTGTACCAGTGCGCCAGGTTGCGGCGCTGACAGTCGGCCAGCACCTTGCCGACCAGCGCGGGCGGAACGGCGATGATCGCCAGGTCCACCGGGCCCTCGGCCGGTTCGGTGGTGCCCGCGCCGAGCGACTCGGCGGTGCGGGCGGCGTCCGGGTCGGCGTCCTCCAGATGGACGGTCAGCCCGCGCGCGGCCAGGGCCAGGGCGGCGGAGGTGCCGATGAGTCCGGTGCCGACGACGACGGCAGTGCGCATGACGGGTGGCTCTCCTCGATCACGGTTCTCGACTCGACGGTTCGACGATGCTCCGACGATTCTCGCCAGGTGCCGGGACCGGCCGGGAGCACCCGCGCCCATCCTCCCACCCGCCGGCCCCCGACAACCGCCCCGACCCCGCCTCACCGGCGACGGCACCCGACACCGACACCGCCACCAGCACCAGCACCAGCACCAGCACCAGCACCAGCACCAGCACCAGCACCAACGACGGCAACCGCACCGCCCCCGCCCCCGTCCCCCACAGTGCACACGCCGCGCCCCGGGAAATCCGGCGACGCCCACCCCGAACCGGGGCAGACTGGCCGCCCGGGGGACGACGCGGCAAGTCGGCGCGAGGCGATGCGGCACACCGGACGCGAACGAAGGGGTTACGCATGGACGATCAGCACAACAGTCACACCAGGCCGTCGAAACCGCCCGCCGTACCGGCCCACCCGTCGGTACTGGACTCCGTCGTGGTGTACGCCGAGGGTGCGGTGTGCCGCCGCCGGGCCACCGTCCCGGTCCCGCCCGACGGACGGCTGCGGCTGACCGGACTGCCCGACTCCCTGGACGGCAACTCGCTGCGTGCCCGGGTGCTCTCCGGACCGGCCGGCGCGGTGGTCACCGAGGCTCGCCTCGAACAGCTCGCCGAGCTCCGCGAGTCGGACGAACTCCCCGCCCTGCGGCGCGAGTTGGACGAGACCATGGAGCGCCAGAGCGCGCTGAACGAGCGCCACCGACTGGTCCAGGCCGCGATCGCCGAGACCGCCGCGCTGCGCGCCGTCCCGCCGCAGCGCCGCCCCGACGAGCCACTGCGCCGCACCCCCGCCGAGGCGTGGCTGGAGCTCGCCGACTTCGTCGACGAGCGGCTGGCCCGACTCCAGGAGCGCGCCGAGCAGCTCACCCGGGAGATCGAACTCGCCGACCACGAGCGCCGGTTGGCCGCCGACCGACTGGAGCGGACGTCCACCGCCGACCGGACCGAGCCGGTCGGGACCACCGCCACCGTCCTGCTCACCCTGCACACCGGGCACCCGCCCGAGCACACCGAGGACCGAACCGACGCCCGACAGCCCGACCCGGACCTGGACCTGGAGCTGGAGCTGGAGCTGGAGCTGGAGTACGGCGTCCCCACCGCCCGCTGGGTGCCCGCCTACCGCCTCTCCTACCGCACCGGCTCCGACGCCGGCCGCCTGGTCCTGCGCGCCGCCGTCGCCCAGTACACCGGCGAGGACTGGAGCGGCGTCCGGCTCGCCCTGTCCACCGCCGACCTCGACCGCCGCACCGACCTGCCCAAGCTCAGCTCGCTGCGGATCGGCCGCAGCCAGCCCGCCCCGCCGCCCTCCGGCTGGCGCGAGCCCCCGGCCGGCCTGTCCGACCTCTTCACCGGCTACGACGCGGCCGACGCCACCCGCCCCACCGCCGAGCGCGACGTCCCGCTCCCGGTGTCGGCCCCCGTGCCGGCCAAGGCCGCGCGGATGGCCGGCCGCCCCGGCCACCCCGGCCGCCTCAGCCGCCCCGGCGGCGCCCCTCCCACCGGCCCCCGCCCCGAGTTCCTCGCGGACGAAGCACCGCCCGCCGGCCCGTACGGCGGCGGCTCGCTGAGCGTCCAGGAGCCGGCCCAGGAGCCCGTCCGGTCGATGCCCGCGCCCCCACCGCCCGGCTTCGCCGGCTACGGCGCCCCGCCCGCGCTCTCCGCCCCCGCGCCGGCCCCCACCGCCGCACCGATGCCGCAGGCCCCGGGCGGCGCCCCGCCGGAGGAGGCCCGCCGAAACCACCTTCGCCGACGCGCCACCCCGCCGCCGAGCACCGGCTTCACCCCCGACACCACCCTGCTCGACTACCCCGACCTCGTCCTGGCCGGCCCCGACGCCCCCGCCGACCGGCGCGGCACCCTGCGCCCGAACCCCGCGCGGGTCGAGCGCGAGGAACTGCAGCGGTTCCTCCCCGGCGGCCGCCAGGGCAGCCGCGTCCGCGACCTCGCCCTCCCCCGCCACGCCGTCCCGCCCCGCAAGTCGGCCGGCTCCTTCGACCACCGCTTCGACGCGGTCGCCCCCGCCGACATCCCGTCCGACGGCACCTGGCACACCGTCACGGTGGACGAGATCCCGCTCTCCGTCCGCCCGGAGTACGTCACCGTCCCGGCCGTCGAGGAGAAGGTGTACGCGACCCTGGTGCTCGCCAACCGCACCGACCGCGCGGTGCTCGCCGGCCCGGTCGAGGTCACCGTGGACGAGGAGTTCCTGCTCACCGCCGCCCTGCCCACCCTCGCCCCCGGCGGCATGCGGCGCCTGGGCATCGGCGTCACCGAGAGCATCGAGGTGGCGCGCCGCACCGAGCTGCGCGAGTCCGCCACGGGCATGCTGAAGGGCAACAGCACCGTGCTCGACCACCGGGTGCACGTCCAGCTGGCGAACCGGCTCGGCCGCGCCGTCACCGTGGAGGTCCGCGAGCGCGTGCCGGTCACCTCCGACGCCGAGATCCGGATCGAGGAGCGCGCCGACTGGCACGCCCCGACCGTCCCGACGCCGGAGTGCCCGCCCAGCACCCGGCTCTGGCGGGTCGACCTGCCGCCGGGCGGCCACGCCGAGCTGGACGGCGGCTACCAGATCAAGATCCCGGCCGGAAAGGCCATCGTCGGCGGAAACCGGAGGAACTGACAGATGACCGGAGCCAACACGCCTCCTCAGGACACCCCCCTCCCCGTCACCGCCGTCACCTGCCTGGAGGACCGCGCCCAGATCGAGCGCACGGTGTCCGTCGAGCTCGCCGAGGGCGTCCAGCGGCTGCGCCTGGGCCCGCTCACCGCCCTGGCCGTGGACCGCACCCTGCGCGCCGAGACCGCCACTCCCGGCACCCGGGTGCTGGAGGCCCGGCTGGTCCGCACCTGGACGCCGCGCGCCCCGCTGCCGCCCGGGCCGCAGGACTCCGCGCTGCGCCACCGGCTGCACGGGCTGGAGGCCGAGTCCCGTCTCGCGGACCAGACCCGGGCCCGGCTGGAGGCCCGCCTGGCGCTGCTCGCCCAGCTGACCGCCGACCTGCTGCGCGAGGTCGGCGAGGGCGCCGGCGTCGGCGAGATCGAGCGCACCCGCTGGGCCCGCGAGCTGGACCGGGTGCACGCCGAACGCGAGCGCTACGGCGAGGAGCTGCGCGCCACCCACTCCCGGCTGCGCCGCCTGGACCAGGAGCGCTCCCAGGCCCTGATCGCTCTGGACGAGGCCGAGGAGGAGCCCGCCGAACTGGTGGCCCACCTGGAGCTCACCGTCGAGGCCGCGCGGTCCGGCCCGGCCGGGCTGACCGTCAGCCACCTGGTGCCCTGCGCGCTCTGGCGCCCCTCCTACCGCGCCACCCTGGACGGCGGCAGCCTGCGCCTGGAGTCGGAGGCGGTGGTCTGGCAGCGCACCGGCGAGGACTGGACGGGCGCCCGGCTCACCTTCTCCACCGCCCGCTCCGCCCTCGCCACCGACCCGCCCGCGCTCACCGAGGACATGCTGATGCTGCGCGAGCGCACCGACGAGGAGCGCCGCACGGTCGAGGTCGAGCTGCGCGAGGAGGCGATCAGCACCCTCGGCCCGACCACGGCCGTCCCGGGCCTGGACGACGGCGGCGAGGTGCGGGTGCTGCCCGCCCCCGCCCCGGCCACCGTCCCCTCCGACGGCCGGGCCCACAAGGTCCCGCTGGGCGCCTTCACCGGCCCGGCGGGCCGCGAGTACGCCTGCGCCCCGGAGCTGTCCCCGCTGGTCACCCAGGTGGTCCGGTTCCGCAACACGGCCGGGCACCCGCTGCTGGCCGGCCCGGTCGAGCTGGTCCGGGGCAGCGGCTTCACCGGCCGCGGCGAGCTGCGCTTCACCGCCGCCGGGGCCGACGCCGAGCTGTCCTTCGGCAGCTCGGACGGCTACCGGGTGGTCCGCGAGGCCGAGGAGCGCCAGGCCACCGCCGCCCTGACCGGCCGCCAGACCACCACGCGCACCGTCCGGCTGCACCTGTCCCGCTTCTCCGCTCCGGAGGAGCGGGGCGAGCAGCTGGTCACGGTGCGTGAACGGGTGCCGGTCTCCGAGGTGACGGCGGTCGAGGTCCGGCTGCGCAAGGAGGAGTGCTCCCCGCCGCCGGACTCCTTCGACGCCGGGGGCATCGTCCGCTGGGACGTGCCGCTCGGCCCCGGCGCCCGCCGCACCCTCACCCTGGTGTACGAGGTCTCGGCGTCCGCCAAGGTGGCCGGGCTGTGACGCCCGGGCCATCGTGACGACCGCTCAGGACTGAAACGGGTAGAAAAGGAACATGATCCTCCACCTCGCTCCCCTGGACGACTGGCTGACCGACCCCGGCCGCCCGTACGCCGCCGCGTCGCTGCTCACCGACGGGTTCATCCACTGCTCGGCGGACGAGCAGACGGCGCTCGCGGTGGCCAACGCCTTCTTCGCCGACACCCCCGACCCGCTGATGGTGCTGCTGATCGAGGAGTCGCTGGTGGAACCGATGGTCAAGTGGGAGGCCCCGCACGGCGCCCCGCCGCCCGGGGCCACCCCCGACATCCTGTTCCCGCACATCTACGGCCGGCTGAACCGCTCCGCCGTGGTCGGCCTGGAGAAGGTCGAGCGCGGCCCGGACGGCCGCTGGGCGGCCCTCACCCCCTGGAGCTGAGCCCACACGAGAAGGGCCCCACGCAAGGACAGCTCACAGCCACCCCCGCTCCCGGGCCGCCATCCCGGCCTGGAAGCGGGTGGTGGCCCCCAACGAGCGCATCAGGCTCTGCAACCGCCGCTGGGTGGTCCGGGCGCTCCAGCCGAGCGAACGGGCGATCGACTCGTCGGTCAGCCCGGCCGCCAGCAGGCCCAGCAGCTTGCGGTGGTCGGCCTCCGGCTCCAGCGACGCCTCCCCGGTGCCGATCGCGGCCTGCAGCTGCACGGCCCGCTCCCACTCCGCCTCGAACAGCGTGTCCAGCGCCTGCAGCAGCGCCGAGGGGTGGATCACGTACGCGGCGTCCAGGACGCTGTCGCCGACGCTGATCGGGATGATCGCCATCCGGTCGTCCGAGATGATCATCTTCATCGGCAGGGTCGGCCGCACCCGGGCCTCCTCGCCGTCCGTGACGCCGACCAGGATGTTCCGCTCCAGCCGGCCGGGCCAGGCCACCGCCTCCCGGTCGTAGATGGTCCGGAACTTCAGCCCCTCCCGCAGCCGCCGCCGCTGCAGCGGTATCGGCGCCACCGGGTCCTGGATGTACGGCGGGCGGTCGAAGCCGCGGACCTGGTACTGGCTGGTCCCGGTGATGTGCTCCAGCCGCTGGGCGATCGCCTCGCCGCCGGTCAGCACCTCCACCGAGTGCGCCGGGTCGGTGTAGCGCGAGGCCTCCCGGAAGGCGTCCATCAACCGGTGCATCTCGGCCCGGGCGTGCCGCAGTTCGGACTCCCGGTGGCCGATCAAGGTGCCGATCGCCACGTCCGGGGCGACCGGCAGGTAGCGCTCCCGGTCCACCGGCGCGCGGGTGGCCATGCCCTGCTGCGCCAGCCGGTCCAGCGCGCGCACGCTCTGCTGGAACGTCAGACCGCAGCTCTCGGCCAGCTCCTCCGCGGTGGACTGCGGGCTGGCCACCAGCGCCGCGTAGACCTGCCCGTCCGGCTCGGCCAGCCCCAGCGGCCCGAGCGCCTGTCCGGCTGATCGTCCCAGTACTGCATCGGACACGACGCCGTCTCCCCCTGTTCGCCCGAACACCCCCACCGGCGCCCGTCCTGGCGCAGTCCCGCCACACGGCGGGGCGGTGGTCCGGTGGCCATCCTCTGCCACGGATCATGACGCTGACAAGGCCGTGACCAGCGGTTGCGTCCTGGCTCACATACACGCAGGAGGGCCCCCCGCCACCACGGGCGGGGGACCCTCCGACGAACAACCGGTGAAAAACCGGTGGCCTACAGGCCGACCTCGCGCATCAGCTGGCCGACCTCCGGGTTGGTCAGGCGGCGCAGCCAGCCCGACTTCTGGTCGCCGAGCGCGATCGGGCCGAAGTGGGTGCGCACCAGCTTCTCGACCGGGAAGCCGACCTCGGCCAGCATCCGGCGGACGATGTGCTTGCGGCCCTCGTGCAGGGTCACCTCGACCAGGTAGTTCTTGCCGACGTTGGAGATCACCTTGAAGCTGTCCGCACGGGCGTAGCCGTCCTCCAGCTCGACGCCCTGGGCCAGCTGCTTGCCCAGGTCGCGCGGGATCGGGCCCTGGATGGCGGCCAGGTAGGTCTTGGTCACGCCGTACTTGGGGTGGGTGAGGCGGTGGGCCAGCTCGCCGTGGTTGGTGAGCAGGATGATGCCCTCGGTCTCGGTGTCCAGGCGGCCCACGTGGAACAGCCGGGTCTCCCGGTTGGTCACGTAGTCGCCGAGGCACTGGCGGCCCTCCGGGTCCTCCATGGTGGAGACCACGCCGGCCGGCTTGTTGAGCGCGAAGAACAGGTAGGACTGGGTGGCGACGGTCAGGCCGTCGACCTTGATCTCGTCGTTGGCCGGGTCGACCCGCTTGCCCTGCTCGGTGACCTGCTTGCCGTTGACCTCGACCCGGCCCTGCTCGATCAGCTCCTCGCAGGCGCGGCGGCTGCCGATGCCGGCCCGGGCCAGCACCTTCTGCAGGCGCTCGCCCTCGGGCTCGCCGAAGGTCTTGGGCAGCTTGACGGCCGGCTTGTCGTGCCGGGCGAGGACGGCGTCCTCGATCTTGGCCTGCAGCTCACGCGAGCGCTGCGGCTGGCGGCGCGGGTCGCCCGGGGCGCCCTGGCCCTCACGGCGCGGACGCGGGGCCGGGCCGGGGCGCCGGCCGGCGAAGCCGCCGCGGGCCGGGGTGGCGTTCGGGCCGCCGCCGTACTCGGGGCGGTCGTACTTGCGCTCCTCGGGCCGCAGCGGGCGGTCCGGGTAGCGGCGGTCGTCACGGCGGTCGTCGCGCCGGTCGTCCCGCCCGTACGAGCCGCCGCGCGAACCCGCGCCCGACCCGCCGCGCGAACCGGAGCCGTACGAGCCGCCACGCGAGCCCGAGCCGCCGCGGCCGCCGCCGCTGCCCCCGCCGTAGGAGCCGCCCCGGCCCCCGCCCTGTCCGCCGCGGCCGCCGCCGCTGCCCCCGCCGTAGGAGCCGCCCCGGCCCCCGCCCTGTCCGCCGCGACCGCTGCCGCCGCCGCCGCCGCTGCCGTTCCTGCCGTTGCCACTGCTACGCATCAAAATGTCCGTACGTCGTTTCGTCTGGGATGTGCGGTCGTCTCGGCCGACCTCACCTCCCCCTACCGATCGGGCGCTGCCCGGTCGGCCTCGCCACTGCCGTCCACGGCCTGTGCGGCAGCGGCGGCGACCGCCTCCGCGATCATCGTGCCCTCCAGGGACTCCGCTTCCACGTCGTCGACCTCGGGCAGGAAGGGAGCGAGCTCCGGCAGCTCGTCCAAGCCGCGGAGCCCCATCCGTTCCAGGAAGTAGTTCGTCGTCCGATACAGGATCGCACCTGTTTCGGGCTCGGATCCGGCCTCTTCCACCAGTCCTCGCTGTACCAGGGTACGCATCACGCCGTCACAGTTCACACCGCGGACGGCGGAAACCCGCGATCTGGACACCGGTTGCCGGTAGGCGACCACGGCCAGGGTCTCCAACGCGGCCTGGGTCAGCCGGGCCTGCTGGCCGTCCAGCAGGAAGCGGTCGACGGCCCGCGCGCAGCTGTCCCGGCTGTAGAACCGCCAGCCGCCGGCCACCAGCCGCAGGTCGAACCCGCGGCCCGCGGCCTCGTACTCGACGGAGAGCTCGCGCAGCGCCGCGGCCACCTCGGCCCGCGGCCGCTCCAGCACTCCGGCCAGCCGCTCCTCGGTGACCGGCTCGTCGACGACCATCAGGATCGCCTCCAGCTCGGCCCGCAGCCCGGGCCCGGCAGGCTCCTCCGGCACCTCGGACGTCGACGGGTCCGCTATCCGGTGCCCCACCCACGGCTCGGTGTCCACGGGGGCCGCCACCGGCTCGGGCAGCAGCTCGAAGGCCGGCTCCAGCCACTCCTCGGCCCGCGCCCGCCCCGGCAGCCCGAGCGGACGCCGCACCGGCCGCCCGCCGTCGTTCCCGGCACTCATCGCCGCCCGTCCTCCTTCGCCTCTTCCGCGGCCTCGCCCGCGGGGCGGTCGAACTCGTCCGTGACCTCGACCGCGCCCCGGCCCTCCTCGGCCACCCAGCGCACCCGCAGCTCGCCGAGCGCCTCCGGCTGCTCGAAGGCGAGCACCCGCTCCCGGTACAGCTCCAGCAACGCGAGGAAGCGGGCGACCACCACCAGGGTGTCCGGCGCGTCCGCGACCAGCTGCTGGAAGGAGGCCTCGCCCAGCCCGGTGAGCAGGTCGACCACCAGGCCGGCCTGCTCGCGCACGCTGACCGGCGGGGTGTGGATGTGGTCCACGTAGACCACCGGCTTCGGCTTGGGCTCCATCGCCTTGGCGGCCAGCTGCGCGAACCGCTCCGGCCCGATGGTGATCACCACCTCGGGCAGCAGCTCGGCGTGCCGGGGCTCCAGCCCGACGGTCCGCGGCCGCCGCAACAGCTCGGCCGCCCAGCGCTCACCGAACAGCGCCGCCGCCCGCTTGTACGCCCGGTACTGCAGCAGCCGCGCGAACAGCAGGTCCCGCGCCTCCAGCAGCGCGAGGTCCTCCGCGTCCTCGACCTCGGCCACCGGCAGCAGCCGGGCGGCCTTGAGGTCCAGCAGGGTGGCGGCCACCACCAGGAACTCGGTCGCCGCGTCCAGGTCCCAGTCCGGCCCCATCGCCCGGATGTGCGCCATGAACTCGTCGGTCACCGTGGCCAGCGCCACCTCGGTGATGTCCAGCTTGTGCTTGGCGATCAGGCTGAGCAGCAGGTCGAAGGGCCCCTCGAAGTTGTCCAGCCGCACCTGGAAGCCGCCCCGGGACTCATCCCCGTCGGGGTTCGCGGCGCTGGCTGGTGTTTCGACGGTGCTCGGCATGAGGGTCCATCTTCACCCGCCGCCGCCCGCCGCCCCGCCCCGGGGCCACCGACACGCCGCCCGACGGGGCCCGGGACCCCGGCCGACGGCCGACGGCGCCCAGCGCCCGTCGGACCAGCCCTCGGCACCCGTCCGGACGGCCCCTAGCGGCCGCCCCTAGCGGCCGCGCAGCCGCCGGACCAGGATGGAGGCCTCACCGCGCTGCTCCAGGTCCGCCAGGACGACCGCGATGGCCTCCCGGACGATCCGCCCGCGGTCCACGGCCAGGCCGTGCTCGCCGCGCAGCACCAGCCGGGTGTGCTCGAGGTCCATGAGCTCCTCGGCGGACACGTACACGGTGATCTTCTCGTCGTGCCGCTCACGCCCGCTCGGGCGGCGCGGCGCGCGCCCCCGCGGCCGGGCGCGCCCGGCGGCACCGGCCTGCTCCTCGGCGGCACCCGCGTGCGTACGGGCCGCCGGGGCGGCTGCGGCGCCTCGGCCGCCGGACACGGTCTGCCCGGCCGTCGCGGCACCCTGGTCCCCGGTGGGCCGCTGCGCGGGCGACGGCACCGCGGCGGCCGACTGCTGCTCCTGCGACACCTGCCGGTCGTCCTGGGCACCCTCGGCGCCGCCCGTGCCGTTGACGGTCCGCGCGGTCTCCGGTCTGGATGCCTCGGCGGCCGGACGCGGCGCGAGGGACGGCGACAGCGCCATCCCGCCGGTGGTCCGGAACAGCTCGTCGGCACCCGGGAGACTCACTCGGCGGGGCGGCACCGGTCGAGCACCTCCCTGGCGAGCTGGCGGTAGGCGGCGGCACCGACCGAGTTGGTCGCGTACGTGGTGATGGGCTCGCCGGCGACGGTGGTCTCCGGGAAGCGCACGGTCCGCCCGATGACGGTGTGGAAGACGTGCTCGCCGAACGCCTCGACGACCCGCGCCAGCACCTCACGGCTGTGCACGGTGCGCGAGTCGTACATGGTCGCGAGGATGCCGTCCAGGCGCAGCTCCGGGTTGAGCCGCTCGCACACCTTCTCGATGGTCTCGGTCAGCAGCGCGACACCGCGCAGCGCGAAGAACTCGCACTCCAGCGGGACGATCACGCTGTGAGCGGCCGTCAGCGCATTGACCGTCAGCAGGCCCAGCGAGGGCTGGCAGTCGATGATGACGTAGTCGTAGTCGGGCAGCAGCGGCTTCAGGGCGCGCGCCAGCGCGGACTCCCGGGCCACCTCGCTGACCAGCTGCACCTCGGCGGCGGAGAGGTCGATGTTGGACGGCAGCAGGTCCATGCCCGGCACGGCCGTCTTCAGCAGCACCTCATCGGCCGTCAGGCCCCGCTCCATGAGCAGGTTGTAGACGGTGACGTCGAGTTCCATCGGGTTGACGCCCAGTCCGACCGAGAGCGCGCCCTGCGGGTCGAAGTCGACGAGCAGCACCCGGCGGCCGTACTCGGCCAGCGCCGCGCCCAGGTTGATGGTCGACGTGGTCTTGCCGACGCCGCCCTTCTGGTTGCACATGGCGATGATCTGGGCGGGGCCGTGCTCGGCGACCGGCGCGGGGATCGGGAAGTACGGCAGCGGACGGCCGGTGGGACCGACCCGCTCACGGCGCTGGCGCGCGGCGTCGGGGGCCAGCGTGGCGGCGTACTCCGGGTCCGGCTCGTATTCGGCGTCCGGGTCGTCGTAGGCACCGTAGGCGAACTCGCCGTAGGCCAGGCCGTAGGCCGCCAGGTCGGCGTCTTGATCGGTCACCGTGGTCACCTGTGCTGTGTTCTGACGTGCTTCGAAGGTACGGAGTGCGACCGAGCCGACCTCGGCCGAGCCCACGGTGGGCTGCCGGGCCCCGGACTCCTCACTCGGCTGGCCGGCGGTGAGCTCCGCCAGTCCTGGCTGACCACCCCCGGGAGCAATTGTCGACTCATTCACAAGTCGTCTTACCTCCTTGGGCATCCAGGACTCTATGTCGATTCGTCAGCGTGGCAGCATGCCGACGGTTTGCGACTCTAGGCCGTTCAAGGCGTTCGCAGCAACACAATCCACGGTAGTAGGCATGATGTGTCGACTATCGGGCGGGCTGCTGTCAAGGGATGAGTAGGCCTATGACCCTAACGTTTCTGCGGGCGGGTGACACGACCCACGGAAATTGACGACAGAGCGACCCACCGGGTCCACCGAGTGTTCACGGGCACGGCGAAGCCCCCGACCCGAACGGATCGGGTCGAGGGCGAACGACCGCCGCGCGGTCAAGGAGTTCAGGCGAGCACGCTCTCCAGCGAGACCGACTCCAGGCCGAAGGCCTCGGCCACGGCCGGGAAGGTGATCTGACCCTCGTGCACGTTGAGGCCCTTGGCGAGCGCCCCGTCGCGACGCAGCGCCTCCTTCCACCCGCGGTTCGCCAGCTCGATGACGTACGGCAGGGTGGCGTTGGTCAGCGCGTAGGTGGAGGTGTTCGGGACGGCGCCCGGCATGTTGGCCACGCAGTAGAAGACCGAGTTGTGGACCTGGAAGGTCGGGTCGTCGTGCGTGGTCGGGTGCGAGTCCTCGAAGCAGCCGCCCTGGTCGATGGCGATGTCGACCAGCACGGAGCCCGGCTTCATGCGGGAGACCAGCTCGTTGGTGACCAGCTTCGGGGCCTTGGCGCCCGGGATCAGCACGGCGCCGATGACCAGGTCGGCGTCCAGGACGGCCTTCTCCAGCTCGAAGGAGTTGGACATGATGGCCTTGATCTTGGTGCCGAAGATCCGGTCGGCCTCGCGCAGCTTGTTGATGTCGCGGTCGAGCAGGGTCACGTCGTAGCCCATGCCGATGGCGATGGTGGCCGCGTGCCAGCCGGAGACGCCGCCGCCGATGACGACGGCCTTGGCCGGGTGGGTGCCGGGCACGCCGCCGGGCAGCACGCCGCGGCCGCCGGCCGGACGCATCAGGTGGTACGAGCCGACCTGCGGGGCCAGGCGGCCCGCGACCTCGGACATCGGGGCGAGCAGCGGCAGCGCGCCGTTGCCCATCTGCACGGTCTCGTACGCGATGGCAGTGGTGCCCGAGGCGATCAGCGCATCGGTGCCGGCCCGGTCGGCCGCCAGGTGCAGGTACGTGAAGAGGGTCTGGCCCTTACGCAGCCGGTGGTACTCCGAGGCGATGGGCTCCTTGACCTTCAGCAGCAGGTCGGCGGTGGCCCACACCTCGTCGGCGGTGGGGAGGATGGTGGCGCCGGCGGCCACGTACTCCTCGTTGGGGATCGAGGAGCCGAGACCGGCGTTGTCCTCGATGTAGACCTCGTGTCCGTTGCGGACCAGCTCATGCACGCCGGCGGGCGTGATGGCCACGCGGTACTCGTGGTTCTTGACCTCGCGGGGGATGCCGACCTTCACGGCTAAACACGTCCTCTTGCCATGGGGGTCCCGACCGGAGAAGACCGGTGGGCGACGCGCACGTGGGGAAGCCTCCGGGCAGGCCGGGGCAGGGGATCGCTGCGCGACTGAGTTCGAGTGTAATGAAGCCCAGGCAGCCTGTCAGCCTTCCAAATCGAATAATTTCGCCGAACACATTGGCAGGTTCGTAGGCTTCCGTCGGAACTTACCTGTCAAAGGCGTCGCAATCGGGCACCTTCGACAATACCTCTGAAACCACCCTCACCACCCGGCCTCGACGCGTTCCCGCAGGTCGGCGAGGGCCGCCCCGACGGCCTCCCGGCCCCGTTCGTCGCCGATCCTGCGCAGCACCGCGAGCGCCGCCCGGTACTCCCGGTCGGCCTCCTCGAAGCGGCGCTGCGCGGTGTGCGCCTCGGCCACCCGGGCCAGCAGCCGGGCCTCCGCCGCGTGGTCCCCCAGCGACTGCCGCAGGCCGAGCGCCCGCCCGTACCAGTCGGCGGCGCGCACCGCGTCGCCGAGCGCCCGGTGGCAGCCGGCCGCACTCTCCAGGGCCCGGGCGCAGAGCGGTTCGTCCGCAGCCGAACGGGCGTGCTCCAGGGCGGCCCGGTAGTGGGCCGCGGCCTGTTCCCAGCGGCCCGCCGCGACCTGCAGGTCCCCCAGGTTGAGCAGCGCGGCCGAGGCCCGGCGGGGGCGGCCGTTGCGCTCGGCGACGGTGAGCACCAGCTCGTGCAGCCGGTAGAGGTCGGCGGGGGCGGCGACGCCGGTCAGCGGCAGCGACCGCAGCAGCGCGGTGACCAGCCGCCCGGCCGAGCCGTCCAGGTCCCCCTGGCCGATCGCGTCGGCCACCGCGCCGAGCAGCAGCTCCCGCTCGCCGAGCAGCCAGTCCCGGGCGTGCTCGGCCGAGCGCAGCCGCAGCGCGACGGGCAGCGGCTCGGGGCCGGGGCCGCCCGCCGGGTCGAGCAGGGCGCGGGCCGACTCGGTGAGCCGGACCAGCCGCTCCAGCAGCCGGGCCCGGGCGAGCTCGGTCTCGGCGGACCGGTCCTCCTGCTCGCGCAGCTTGACCAGCCGCGGATAGAGCCGCCCGGGTACCCGGTAGCGCGGGGTGCCGTCGGCGGCCGGCGCCTCCTCGCCGAGCAGCTCCCGTTCGGCCAGCGCGGCCAGCGTCGCGGCGGCCTCCGGCGCCGGGCAGCCGACCAGCGCGGAGGCGGTGCGCGGGTCGGCGGTCTGCGCCGGGGCCAGGGTGAGGGTGCGCAGCATCCGCGCCTGGGCAGGCGACAGGGTGCGGTAGATCAGGGTGAACGCCCCGATCAGCGGGTCGTTGTCGGGGACGGGCACCGGCTCGGCCGGCTCCGGCTCCGGCTTGACCCAGGTCGACGGGTCGCCGGCGGGCTCCGGCACGGCGGCCGGCTCCGCGGCCTTGTCCTGCGCCGACTGCTGCGGGCTCTCCTTCTTCTTCACCGCCTCGGCGGCGACCCTGGCCGCCTTCCCGGTCTTGCCGGTCCTGCCGCCCTTGGCACCCGCGGCCGCCGACTCCTCCCCCACCACCAGGTTGAGCTCCCGCGCCGCGTCCGTGACCGCGGTCTTCGGGTTGCCCCGCAGCCACCCCGCCATCAGCCGCAGCGCGGCCGGCCGGGCGGCGCAGGCCTCGGCCAGGTCGGCCCCGCCGACCGGGTCGCAGGAGATCCGGGTGCCGCCGACCAGGTCGGCCAGCAGTTCGCCGGAGGCCTCCCGGTCCAGCCCGCCGAGGATCACCGGGTCGATGTCCTCGATCCCGGTGAGCGGCCCGGCCGTGGCGGCGAGCACCAGACAGCCGGGCTCGTCGGCCAGCAGCGGCCACACCTGCCCGGCGTCCCGCACGTCGTCCAGCACCAGCAGGACCCTCAGCCCCGCCAGCGCCTCCCGCAGTGCGACACAGCCCGGCTCGTCCCGCCCGTCCTCGACCGTGCCCGACAGCGGCACGGCGGCCTGCGGGTCGAGCTGTTCCAGCAGCAGCCGGGCGGCCCGGCCGGGCGGCACCCGCCCACCGTCGGGGGCGGACAGCCGGACGAACAGCACGCCGTCCGGGTAGTCGGCGGCGACGGTCCGGGCGAAGCGGGCGGCGAGCGCGGTCCGGCCGGAGCCGGGGCGCCCGGCCAGCACCAGCACCGGGCAGCGGCCGCTCACCCGGCGGGTGGCGGCCGCCCGCAGCGCGGCCAGTTCGGCGCGCCGCCCGGCGAACAGCGCGGGCCCGGCCGGCAGCCGTTCCAGACCGGGGACGGCACTCGCGGGCGTGTCAGGGCCGGGGTCCATCGTCGCCGTCTTCCTCGCCACCCGTGCCACTCCCGACATCATCCCGCGTCCGGCATCCGGCTGGTCAGCGTCCGGCGCTCGGCGGAGGCGGCCCGGCACGGGCGCCCTGTCTGCGAAGCGTAGTTCGACCGTCCGGCTCAGCCGAGGTGACATCCGGTCGTACGAACCGGCAAATCACCCCAAGGCATCAAACCGGGTCGTCCGTCCACGTCCGGAAGGGCGCCCGCCTCACGAGGCGCGTTCACGCCTCGAAGGGTCGGGCCGGCCACGGCGAGTCCGGCCGGCGCAGCCCGTCCAGGCCGTCCGGGCCGGTGAGCGCGGCGTGCACGGCGAGGGTGCCGGTGATCAGGGTCGGGTTGTGCAACTGCCCGGCGTGGATCAGCCGGATCAGCTCGGGCACCGGCACCCAGGCGACCTCGATCTCCTGCTCCTCGCCCTCGGCCTCGTACCGCTCGCCCTCGGCGGCCGACAGGTCGGTGGCCAGGAACATCCGCAGCGCCTCGTCGGTGCCGCCCGGGGAGGTGTAGTAGTCGGCGAGGATCCGCCAGGTGTCGGCCTTGCAGTGCGCCTCCTCGTACAGCTCGCGCTGCGCGGCGTGCCACGGGTTCTCGCCGGGCACGTCGAGCAGGCCGGCCGGCAGCTCCCACAGCCGCTGGCGGACCGGGTGGCGGTACTGGCGCAGGACCAGCACCCGCTGCTTGTCGTCCAGGGCGAGCACCGAGACCGAGCCGGGGTGGGTCTGGTAGTCGCGGCGGGCCCAGCTGCCGTCGGGCATCCGGACCTCCTCGCTGCGCACACCGGTGACCTTGCCCTGGAACGGCGTCTCGCCGCCCCGGACCTCCCACTCCTCGGCCACGTCGGCGATCCCCTGGTCGCTCTGCTCGTCCATCGCTCTCCCCTTTTCGTCAGTACGACACAATCTAACGCCGGACGGCGGCCCCGCGGGAATCGCGGGGCCGCCGTCCGGTGAACGACCGGGGATTACTCGGAGGCCGCGGTCTTGATGTCGATGGCGGCCTTGACCAGGCCCGCGAACAGCGGGTGCGGGCGGGTCGGGCGGGACTTCAGCTCCGGATGGGCCTGGGTGGCCACCAGGTAGGGGTGCACCTCGCGCGGGTACTCGACGTACTCGACCAGGTCGCCCTTGGGCGAGAGGCCGGAGAACTGCAGGCCGGTCTTCTCCAGGTCCGCGCGGTAGGCGTTGTTGACCTCGTAGCGGTGGCGGTGGCGCTCCTCGACGTACTGCTCGCCGCCGTAGACCTCGCGGACGATCGAGCCCTCGGCGAGCTTGGCCGGGTACAGGCCCAGGCGCATGGTGCCGCCCAGGTCGCCCTTGCCGTCGACGATGGCCAGCTGCTCGGCCATGGTGGAGATGACCGGGTGCTTGGCGGCGGCGTCGAACTCGGTGGAGTTGGCCTCGGGCAGGCCGGCCAGGTTGCGGGCTGCCTCGATGACCACGCACTGCAGGCCCAGGCACAGGCCCAGCAGCGGGATCTTGTTCTCGCGGGCGTAGGTGATCGCGCCGACCTTGCCGTTGACGCCGCGGTCGCCGAAGCCGCCGGGGATGCAGATCGCGTCCACGTCGCCGAGCTGCGCCTGGGCGCCCTCGGGGGTCTCGCAGTCGTCCGAGGTGACCCACTTGATCTCGACCCGGGCGTTGTTGGCGAAGCCGCCGGCGCGCAGCGCCTCGGTCACCGACAGGTAGGCGTCCGGCAGGTCGATGTACTTGCCGACCAGGGCGACCTTGACGATGTGCTGCGGCTCGTGGACGCGGCGCAGCAGGTCGTCCCAGGTGCTCCAGTCCACGTCGCGGAACGGCAGGTCGAGGCGGCGCACCACGTAGGCGTCCAGGCCCTCGCCGTGCAGCACCTTGGGGATGTCGTAGATCGACTTGGCGTCGATGGCCGCGACCACGGCCTCCTCGTCCACGTCGCACATCATCGAGATCTTGCGCTTGATCGCCTGCGGGACCTCGCGGTCGGCGCGCAGCACGATGGCGTCCGGCTGGATGCCGATGTTGCGCAGGGCGGCGACGGAGTGCTGGGTGGGCTTGGTCTTGAGCTCGCCCGAGGGGCCGATGTACGGCAGCAGGGAGACGTGTACGAAGAACACGTTGTCCCGGCCGACCTCGTGGCGGACCTGGCGGACGGCCTCCAGGAACGGCAGCGACTCGATGTCGCCGACGGTTCCGCCGACCTCGGTGATCACCACGTCGACGTCCTCGGTCGCCATCCGGCGGATCCGGGACTTGATCTCGTTGGTGATGTGCGGGATGACCTGGACGGTGTCGCCCAGGTACTCGCCGCGGCGCTCCTTGGCGATGACGGTCGAGTACACCTGGCCGGTGGTGACGTTCGCCGAGCCGTGCAGGTTGGTGTCCAGGAACCGCTCGTAGTGGCCGATGTCCAGGTCCGTCTCGGCGCCGTCGTCGGTGACGAAGACCTCACCGTGCTGGAACGGGTTCATGGTACCCGGGTCCACGTTGAGGTACGGGTCGAGCTTCTGCATCGTCACGCGCAGGCCGCGGGCCTTGAGCAGCGCGCCGAGGCTGGAGGCGGTGAGCCCCTTGCCGAGCGAAGAGGCGACACCCCCGGTGACGAAGAGGTGCTTGGTCGTCACGGCGCGGCCGTTCGCTGCCTTGCCGGAATGGGGCTGTGCCAAGAGGGGGCTCCCGTGGGTCGCGTGTCGAAGGTGACGTGGGCGGGAGGCTCTCGGCCCGCCGGGCGACGGGAGGCCGGCAGGTGCTCGGCGCTCGAAGGGTCGTCGGTTCGGCTGGTCCGGGGCGTTTGATCCCGCCGGTCCACGGGATACCAGGGTATCAGTGACCTGACCGGGACGCCCTTCGGCCCGCGCGCGGCGTTCCGGGGGCGTGCGCCGGGCGCACCACCGGCGCACCATACGCCGCACGAGTCGCACCGGTGGCACCACCGGCCGGACCGGGCCAGCCCGCGGTCTCCGCCCGGGCCATGCCGGCCCCTCCGTTACGACCACCCGGAGGTGATCCTTCCGGACCATCCTGCGCCGGGCCCACGCGATGCACGGCATTTCCGCCGAATTGCGGCGCCACACGAGGCTGCGTCCGCGTGCTTCGCCCCTTTCGTCCGTCGTAAGCTGCACGGACGCATCGCCGACAGCACGAGCACGCGGAGGGCGTGGGAGGTCAGGACACTCCCGGTCCCCGATGCGCGACCGGACCTCCCCGTATTCCAGCTCCTCCCCACCCACCTCAGGGGCTCGACCGAGCCCCGCGCGGACACTCCAGCAAGGCCCGCCACCACCCCCGGCGGACCGGACGTCCCGGGGTGGACCCCCGGCCCCGCAGACCGCTCGCTCCCTCGTTCGCCGATGCCCTGACCACATTGCGAACTGGAGATCCACGTGGCCGGCCGTATCGAGGACTACGCACTCATCGGGGACATGCAGACCGCCGCCCTGGTCAGCAGGGACGGGGCGGTGGACTGGCTCTGTCTTCCCCGCTTCGACTCGCCGGCCGTGTTCGCCGGCCTGCTCGGCACCGATGAACACGGCTTCTGGCGGATCGGCCCGGCCGAAGCCGTCGTGACCGAGGTCCCCGTTCCCGCCCCGGCCCCCAACGACGCACCCGCCACGGCCGCGGACCAGGCCCGCTTCACCGACACCGCCGACCTGCGCGTCCCCCCGCCCAGCGCGTCCGCCCCCGCCGTGCCCGCCGACCGGCGCCGCTACCGGGGCGACTCGCTGGTCCTGGAGCAGGAGTGGGACGCCCAGGGCGGGACCGTCCGGGTGATCGACTTCATGCCGCCCCGCCCGCTGGCCGGCCGCGACGCCGTCCCCCAGGTGATCCGGATCGTCGAGGGCGTGGCCGGCACCGTACGGATGCGCTCGGCGCTGCGGATGCGCTTCTCCTACGGCCGGATCGTCCCGTGGGTGCACCGGGTCGAGCAGGCCGACGGCGGCCACCGCACCGTCGCCGTCGCCGGGCCCGACTCGGTCTGGCTGGACGGCGAGGCCGAGACCTACGGGCGCAACCTCACCACCTACGCCGACTTCACCGTCAACGCCGGCGAGCGGATCGCCTTCGCCCTCACCTGGCAGGCCTCCCACCTGGACCCGCCCGCCGTCCCGGACGCCGAGGCGATGCTCGACGCCACCACCGACTTCTGGCACGAGTGGGCCGACCAGTGCACCTACCAGGGCCCCTACCGCGAGGCCGTGATCCGCTCGCTGATCACCCTCAAGGGCCTCACCTACGCCCCCACCGGCGGCATCGTCGCCGCCCCCACCACCTCCCTGCCGGAGGACATCGGCGGCGAGCGGAACTGGGACTACCGCTACACCTGGCTGCGCGACGCCGCGATCACCCTCTCCTCGCTGCTGCGCACCGGCTACCGCGAGGAGGCCCGCGCCTGGCGCGAGTGGCTGCTGCGCGCGGTCGCCGGCGACCCGGAGAACCTGCAGATCATGTACGGCATCGCGGGCGAGCGCGAGCTGACCGAGTCCTCGCTGGACTGGCTGCCCGGCTACGAGGGCTCCCAGCCCGTCCGGGTCGGCAACGGCGCGGCCGGACAGCTCCAGCTCGACGTCTACGGCGAGGTCGTCGAGGCACTGCACCTGGCCCACATGACCGGCCTGGTCCGCAACGACCACGCCCTCCACCTCCAGCTGCGCCTGATCGAGTACCTGGAGGAGCACTGGCAGGAGCCGGACGAGGGCATCTGGGAGGTCCGCGGCCCGCGCCGGCACTTCGTCCACTCCAAGGTGATGGCCTGGGTCGCCGTCGACCGCACCATCAAGCTGCTGGAGCAGACCCCCGAGGACGCCCCCTCCGACGGCCACCTGGAGCGCTGGCGCGAGCTGCGCGATGCCATCCACCGGGATGTCTGCGAGAAGGGCTACGACCCCGAGCGCAACACCTTCACCCAGTACTACGGCGGCCAGGAACTCGACGCCTCGCTGCTGCTCATCCCGCAGGTGGGCTTCCTGCCGCCGGACGACAAGCGGGTGATCGGCACCATCGAGGCGATCCAGCGCGAACTGTCCACCGAGGACGGCTTCGTGCTGCGCTACCCGACCCACGACGAGACGGGGAACAACGTGGACGGCCTGTCCGGCCACGAAGGCGCCTTCCTGGCCTGCTCGTTCTGGCTGGCCGACGACCTGGCCATGATCGGCCGGGTGCAGGAGGCCCGCGAGCTGTTCGACCGGCTGCTGTCGCTGCGCAACGACCTCGGGCTGCTCGCCGAGGAGTGGGACCCGCGACTCAAGCGCCAGGTCGGCAACTTCCCGCAAGCCTTCAGCCACGTCCCGCTGATCGACACCGCGCTGCGGCTGACCGCCTGCGGCGCCGCCTACCTGTCGGCCCAGCCGGACGGCCGGGGCTTCGACCGGGTCGAACAGGCGACCGTCTAGGACACGCCTAGGACCGCTGCACCAACTCGTCGTAGGTGCTGAGCACCTGGGCGACGGTGGCGGCCTCGTCCGGCCAGGTCTCGGCCTGCTGCCGGCCGGCCGCCACCAGCTGCTCGCGGCCGGCGGGGTCGGCCAGCAGTTCGCGCACCGCCCGTCCGATCGCCGCCGGATCGCCCGGGGGCACCAGCACGGCGGCGTCGCCGACCAGTTCGGGGATGCCGCCGACGGCGGTGGCGACCACCGGCACACCGGCCCGCATCGCCTCCTGGACCACCAGCGAACGGGCCTCCCAGCGGCTGGAGAGCACCACCACGTCGGCGGCGGCCAACAGGTCGGGCACGTCGGTGCGGTAGCCGAGCAGGCGCACCGGCAGCTTCTCGGCCGCCACCCGCTCGCGCAGCGGGCCCGCCTCCGGGCCGTCCCCGGCGAGCAGCACCAACGGCTCCGGGTCCAGCGCGGACAGCTCACGGGTGGCGTCCAGCAGCACCCCGAAGGCCTTCTGCGGGACGAGCCGGCCGACCGCCAGCACCAGCGGGCGGTCCGGGCCGTCGCCGAGCAGCGCGGCGCGCGCCTCGGGGCGGCCGAGCCGGCCCTCGGGCATCGGCGGGGCGGCCACCGGGCCCAGCCGGGCGTCGGTGGCGCCCAGTTCGCGGGCCCGGGCGACCAGGTCGGAGGAGGCGCCGAGGACGAGGTCGGCCGCGCGCGCCACCCGGCGCTCCATCAGCCGCTGCAGGCGGCGCTCCATGCCCGTGGCCAGCAGCGCGTGGTGCGAGGTGACCACCAGCGGGGTCTCCGGGCGCAGGCCCGGGAAGCGGCCGGCGGTGCGCAGCGCGAGGTCGGAGAGCAGCCCGGCGCGCAGTCCGTGGGCGTGCACCACGTCGGCGCCGGTGAAGGCCCGGCGCAGCTCGCCGATCGCGGTGGCGTCGCTGCGGGCGCCCGCGGTGGGGGTGATGTCGACGGTGTGGAACCGGGCGCCGGTGCGGGAGAAGCCGAACAGCGCGTCCGTGCCGGCCGGCGCGCAGACCGTGACGGTCACCCCGTGCGCGACCAGGCCCTGGGCCAGGGAGCGCACGTGCGCACCGATGCCGCCGGTGCTGGCGGCCAGGACGAGTACCACGTGCAGCTGCCCCGGTTCCGGGGCGGCCGCGGTGGCCCGGGCGGCGGAATGGTCCACGTCGTCTCGCATCCGACTCGATCAGGTTCGCGCGCCACTTCGCGAGGGTTGCCCGCCCGGCGGCGCTCGGGACTGGAAAGCCAGTGTCCAGCCGCCACCATGCCAGGTCGGCGGCCCTCTTGGACAGTCGGCGCCACGGGGGCGCGTCGTCGTGCCGTGAGGACCGCCGGACCCGGCGGAGGGGCCTCAGGGCCTGTCCGGCGGGTCCTTGCCGGGGCTGTTCCGACAAAACCCACCGGCGGGCCCTATCGCTGGCGCGGGGCCCGGGCGGTGGCCAGCAGCTCCTCGGCGTGGGCGCGGCCCAGCTCCGAGTCCTCCAGGCCGGCCAGCATCCGGGAGAGTTCGCGCACCCGCTCCTCGTCGTTCAGCACCTTGACGCCGGAGCGGGTCACGGTGCCGTCGTTGGTCTTCTCCACCACCAGGTGCCGGTCCGCGAAGGCGGCGACCTGCGGGAGGTGGGTGACCACCACGACCTGGGCGCTTTCGGCCAGTTTGGCCAGTCGGCGGCCGATCTCGACCGCCGCCTTGCCGCCGACGCCCGCGTCCACCTCGTCGAACAGGTAGGTGGGGACGGGGTCGGCACCCGCGAAGACCACCTCGACGGCGAGCATCACCCGGGACAGCTCACCGCCCGAGGCGCCCTTGGCGATCGGGCGCGGCTGGGCGCCCGGGTGCGGGGCGAGCAGCACCTCGACCTCGTCCACGCCGTGCGGCCCGTACGCGACGGTGTGGCCGTCCACCTCGATCCCGGCCAGGTCGTCGACCTGGGTGATCGAGAAGGTCACCCGGGCGTGCGGCATGGCCAGCTCGGCGAGTTCGGCGGAGACGGCCTCGGCGAAGCGGCCGGCGGCGGCCCGCCGGGCGGCCGACACCTCGGCCGCGAGTTCGGCCAGCTCGGCCCGCAGCTCGGTCTCCTGGGCGCCGAGCTGGTCGATCCGGTCGTCGTCGCCGTCGAGTTCGGCGAGCCGGACGGACCCGACCTCGGCCCAGGCGATCACCTCGGCGAGGGTGTTCTCCTCGCCGCCGTACTTGCGCAGCAGCTGGGCCAGCACGGCCCTCCGGTCCTCGACGGAGGCCAGGCGCACCGGGTCGGCGTCCAGGTCGTCGGCGTAGCCGGCCAGGTCCCCGGCCACATCGGCCAGCAGGTAGCCGACCTCGTTCAGGCGGTCGGCCAGGGCGGCCAGCCGCTCGTCATGGTGGCGCACGGCGTCCAGCGCGCGGCGGGACTGGGCGAGCAGGGTGCCCGCGTCCAGCGCCTCCGGGTCGGCCGGGTCGCCGGCCAGGGCGGCGTGGGCGAGGGTCGCGGCGGAGGACAGCGCGTCGGCGTGGCCGAGCCGCTCGGCCTCCGCGGCCAGCTCGACGTCCTCCCCGGCCACCGGCTCGGCGGCGGCGATCTCGTCCAGGCCGAAACGCAGCAGGTCGGCCTCCTGGGCGCGCTCGCGGGCCCGGGTGGTCAGCTCCTCCAGGGTGGCCGAGACCTCGCGCAGGGCGCGGTAGGTCTCCCGGTAGCGGGCCAGCGGCTCGGCCACCGCCTCGCCCGCGTAGCGGTCCAGCGCGCCGCGTTGGCGGGCCGGGCGCAGCAGCCGCTGCTGGTCGGTCTGGCCGTGCACCGCGATCAGGTCCTCGCCGAGCTCGGCGAGCAGCCCGACCGGGACGGCCCGCCCGCCGACGTAGGCCCGGGAGCGGCCCTCGGCGGAGACGGTCCGGCTGACCAGCAGGGCGCCGTCGTCCAGTTCCGCCCCGGCCTCGACCGCACGGGCCGCCACCGGGGAGTCGGCGGGCAGTTCCAGCCGACCCTCCACGACGGCGCGGCCGGAGCCGTTGCGCACCAGGCCCGGGTCGGCGCGGCCGCCGAGCAGCAAGCCGAGGCTGGTCACGACCATGGTCTTGCCTGCGCCGGTCTCACCGGTCACGGCGGTGAAGCCGGGCGCCAGTTCGACCACCGCGTCGTCGATGACCCCAAGATCCCGTATCCGCATCTCGTCCAACACGGAGACGACCTTACGAGGTTCCGCCCCCGGAGCGCGACGAGCGGCAACGGCGCGCGGCAACTCCGTGACCGGAAGTTCATCCCTTCCGGGACGTTTGCGACGGGCTCATCCCAGGGCCCGGCGCGGTGCACCAGGGTAGGAACAGCTGTACCAGCGGGCCGATGGCCAGCGCGTACACGACCGTGCCGATCCCGGCGGTGCCGCCGAGCAGAACGCCGGCCGCCAGCACGACGACCTCGATGCCGGTGCGTACCAGCCGCAGCGAGCGCCCGGTGCGGCGGTGCAGGCCGGTCATCAGGCCGTCGCGCGGGCCGGGGCCGAAGCGGGCGCCGATGTAGAGGCCGGAGGCCAGGCCGTTGAGCGCGATCGCGGTGGCCATCAGCGCGATCCGGGCGGACAGGCCCTCGGGGCCGGAGACCAGCTTCAGGGTGAGGTCCATGGCCGCGCCGATCATCAGCACATTGGCGACGGTGCCCAGGCCCGGGCGCTGGCGCAGCGGTATCCACAGCAGCAGCACCAGGGCGCCGCAGATGGTCACCCAGGCGCCCACGGTGAGGCCGATCACCCGCTGCAGACCCTGGTGGAAGACGTCCCAGGGGTCCAGGCCGAGCCCGGAGCGGAGCATCAGCGCCATGCTCGCGCCGTACAGGCCCAGGCCGACGACGAGCTGCGGGAGCCGGCGGCCCAGCGCATGGGTGTCGCCGAGGATCCGGACGGCGAGGCTCGGCCGGGTCGGCTCGCAGGCGGGCGGGGACGGGATCGTGGTCGTGGTCGTGGTCGTGGTCAGGGTCGGGGTCGGGGTGGCCAATGCTGCTCCTGCGGGTGGTGCCACACCCCCGGGGCGGCCCCCGGTGGTGGCGGCGCAACGGCCGCCCTGCCATGATGAACAGGCCAAACGAGCCCATGACAGGGCCAATTCCGAGCAAGTGGACTGATGAGCGAGCGAAGCGAGCTCATCATCAAAGAGGTGCGGGTTAAGCGCGAAGCGCCTGCCGAGCGAAGCGAGGTGGGCGCATGAGCGAGCGAAGCGAGCTCATCATCAAAGAGGTGCGGGTTAAGCGCGAAGCGCCTGCCGAGCGAAGCGAGGTGGGCGCATGAGCGCCATGGCCGACTGGCACACCACCGTCACCCCGCCCGCACTGGCCCGGCTGCTCGCCACAGCCCGGCTCCCCGAACCGGCCACCTCCCGCCGCCCCGCCTACCGCACCCTGGCCGGGCAGATCCGGCTGCTGGTCACCGAGGGCCGGCTGCCGGTCGGCGCCCGGCTGCCCGCCGAACGCGAACTCGCCTCCGCCCTGGAACTCAGCCGCACCACCGTCGCCACCGCGTACGAGACCCTGCGCGGCGACGGCTACCTGCTCAGTCGGCGCGGAGCCGGCAGCTGGACCGCCCTGCCCGAGGGCGCCCCGCCGCCCAGCGACGCGCTGCACCCCGTCCCGCCGGACGAGCAGGGCAGCACCCTGGACCTCGGCGTCGCCGCCCTGCCCGCCCCGCAGCCCTGGCTCGGGCAGGCCGCCGCCCGGGCCGTCGAGCTGCTGCCGCACTACGCCGCCGGGCACGGCCACTACCCCACCGGCGTCCCGGTGCTGCGCGAGGCCGTTGCCCGCCGCTACACCGAGCGCGGCCTGCCCACCACTCCCGACCAGATCCTCATCACCACCGGCGCGATGGGCGGCCTGCACCTGGTCCAGCGGGTGCTGATCGGCCGCGGCGACCGGGTCGCCGTCGAGGCACCCAGCTACGCCCACACCCTGCAGGCGCTGCGCCTCACCGGGGCGCGCCTGGTGCCGGTGCCGTACGCCCTGCCGCAGTCGCGAGCGGGCGAGCAACTGTGGGACCTGGAGGAGTGGCAGCGGGTGCTGCGCGGTGCCGCGCCCAGGGTCGCGTACGTCATCCCGGACTTCCACAATCCGACCGGCACGCTGATCGGCGAGGAGCAGCGCCGCGAGCTGCTGGCCGCCGCCCGGGCCGCCGGGAGCGTGGTGCTGGTGGACGAGACCACCGCCGAACTCGGCTGGGGCGTGCCGGAGTCCACGCCGCTGCCGCGTCCGATGGCGGCGCTGGACCGCTCCGCCCAGGTGGTCACGGTGGGCTCGGCCGGCAAGCTGCTCTGGGGCGGCCTGCGGATCGGCTGGGTCCGGGCCGCGCCCGCGCTCGTGCGCCGGCTGGCCACCGAGCGGGTCTACAGCGACGTCGGCACCCCGGTGCTCGACCAGCTGATCGCCGCCGAGCTGTTGGACGAACCGCTCCGGGCCGTCCGCTCCCACCAGCTGGCCCGGCTGCGGGCCACCGCCCACGCCTTCGCCGCCGCGCTGCCCGAGCACCTGCCCGGCTGGAGTTTCCCGATGCCGCCCGGCGGCCTGGCGCTGTGGGTGTCCACCGACGGCCTGTCCGGCGCTGCGCTGGCCCAGGCCGGGGAACGGGCCGGGATCCGGATCGCCTCCGGCAACCGGTTCGGATCTGACGGCGCCTTCGAACACCACATCCGACTGCCGCTCACCGTGCCCGCCGCGACGGTGCCCGCCGCCGTCGAGCGGCTCGCCGCGATGGCCGCCCGCGCGGCGGCGGGCGGCCGGCTCGGCTCGGCCGACGATGCCCAGCCGCTGGCGGTCTGACGTTCCGTCAGCCGCCGCTTCAGTGCTTGGTGTTCGACCGTCCGCGCCAACCCGTCACCGGGAGCGCGAACTTGGCCACCAGCCGGTCGGTGAACGGCGCCCGGTGCAGTCTGGCCAGCCGCACCGGCGTCTGCCCCCGGCGCACCTCCACCCGCGCCCCGGCGGGCAGTTCGACCGAGCGCCGGCCGTCGCACCAGAGCACCCCGTGCGGGGTCTTGGGCTGTACCTCGACCGCCAGCACCGAGTCCGGCGAGGTCACCAGCGGCCGGGCGAACAGCGCGTGCGCGGAGATCGGCACCATCAGCAGTGCCTCCACCTCCGGCCACACCACCGGCCCACCGCCGGAGAACGCGTACGCGGTCGAGCCGGTCGGCGTCGCGCAGACCACCCCGTCGCACCCGAAGTTGGAGACCGGGCGGCCGTCCACCTCGGTCACCACCTCCAGCATCCGCTCCCGGGAGGCCTTCTCGATGGACGCCTCGTTCAACGCCCAGTCCTGGTGGACCACATCGCCGTTGGTGCGGACGATCACGTCGATCGTCATCCGCTCCTCGACCTCGTAGTCGGCGTCCACCACCCGCTCGACCACCACGGCCAGGTCGTCCCGCTCGGCCTCGGCCAGGAAACCGACCCGGCCGAGGTTGATCCCCAGCATCGGCAGCCCGTGCGAGCGCGCCAGCTCCGCGCCGCGCAACAGTGTCCCGTCCCCGCCGGCGACCAGGATCAGCTCGCAGCCGTCCGCCGCCCCGGGCCCCTCGGCCACCTTCTCGACCCCGTCCGGCAGGTCGAGGTCCACCGCCTCGGCCTCCAGCAGTCTGATCCGGAGCCCGGCCTTCAGCAGCCCGTGCACCAGGCCCTCGACGCTGCGCAGCGCCGCCTCCCGGCCGGTGTGCGCGATCAGGAAGACCGTACGTTCTTCATCGCTCATGCCGCTGCCCTCTCCCTACGCCTGCCGGGTCGCCCTTGGCCCGGTGCGGCCGCGCCATACAGCATGACGAGCCGGACGCTCGCAGAGCACCCTACCGGGGCCCCTCCGCCACGGCCCGGTCCGCCTCCGCGGGGTCCAGCTGCGGGGCGTCCCGGCGCATCCAGAGGAAGTACTCGACGTTCCCGGACGGCCCCGGCAGGGGGCTTGCGGTGACCGCCCGCACGCCCAGGCCGAGCTCCCACGCCTGCCCCGCCACCTGCCGCACCATCTCGGCGCGCAGCTGCGGGCTGCGCACCACCCCGCCGCTGCCCAGCCGCTCCTTGCCGATCTCGAACTGCGGCTTGACCATCAGCACCAGGTCCGCGTCCTCGGCCGCGCAGGCGGCCAGCGCCGGCAGCACCAGGCCCAGCGAGATGAAGGACAGATCGCCGACCACCAGGTCGACCGGAGTGCCGCCGATCGTCTCCAGGGTCAGCTCTCGCACATTGGTGCGGTCCATCACGGTGACCCGCTCGTCGCTCTGCAGCGACCAGGCGAGCTGCCCGTAACCGACGTCCACCGCCAGCACGCGGGCGGCCCCGGCTCGCAGCAGCACGTCGGTGAAGCCCCCGGTGGAGGCGCCCGCGTCCAGCGCCCGGCGGCCCTCGACCACCAGGCCCTGCGGCACGAAGGCCGCGAACGCCCCGGCGAGCTTGTGGCCGCCGCGCGAGACGTAGTCGGGGTCGTTGTCGTCCTTGGCCACCACGACCGCCGCCGAGGTCTCCACCTGGGTGGCCGGCTTGGTCGCGGTGGTGCCGCCGACGGTCACCCGGCCGGCGGCGATCAGCTCGGACGCGTGCTCACGCGATCGGGCCAGCTTGCGGCGGACCAGTTCCGCGTCGAGTCGGCGTCGTGCCACTGCCACTGGTGCTTCAGCTCCTACGGGTCCTGCGGATCATTCCTGGTCGAGCGCGGCCAGCGTGTCGGCGAGCCGCTGGTGAACATCTTCGTACACCGCGACGTGTGCCTCGGCCGGGACCCCGTCCAAGGCCTCCAGCCGGGCCAGCCCGGCGTCCACCCCGGGGTGTCCGGTGGGCAGCAGTTCGACGCCGAGCGGCTCGACCGCCGAGCCGGGTTCACTCGTCTCGGGCATCGGGCTTCTTCGTGCTGGTGGCCTTGCGGACGGTGGTCTTCTTCGTCGCCGTCCGCTTGGCGGGGGCCTTGGGCTGCGCGTCCGCCTGCGTCCGCTTCGCGGCGGCGGTCTTCTTGACCGTGGCCTTCTTGGCGACGGCGGTCTTCTTCGCCGCGCCGGTCTTCTTGGCCGCGCCGGTCTTGGCGGCGGTCGTCCTCTTCACGGCGGCCTTCTTCGCCCTCGTCCCCTTCGCGGCCGCCGACTCCCCGGCAGTCGGTTTCTCCCCGGCAGCCGGCTTCTCAGCGGCCGGCACGGCGAACGCCGCCGGCGGCACCGGCGGATCGACCTCGACCGGCTCGTCCACCTCCACCCGCTCGGCCACTATCGGCTCGCCCGCCGTGCGCTCGTCCTCGTACTCCCAGCCGCGCCCGAACAGGTCGTCCGCCCGCGGCGCCGGCGCCGGCTCCTCCGCCGCCGCGTACGGGTTCGGCCCGGGCGCGGCCGGCTCTTCCTCGACCTCGCGCAGCTTGCTCTCCAGGTACGCCAGCACCACGCCGACCTTGGTCACCTGGTCGCCGACCTTCTCGAAGGCCTTCTCCACCTCGTTGCGCGCCACCCCGACCGCCAGGTCCACCCCGGCCCGCCCGGCGGTGACCGCCTCCTCCGCCAGCGTCTGCAGTGTCTTGGCGGACGGCGGGAACTGCCCGCCGAGCCTGCGCTCGACCTCGGCGACATCGACGCCGGTCTTCTCCAGGATCGCGGCCGCCGTCCCGACGACCCGCTTGCCGACCTCCTCCGCCACCACAGCGGCGGTCGCCACCGCTCCCCGCACCGTCCTCGGCAGCATCCGGGTGCCTCCTTAGCGCCTACGCGCGCATCGCTCCGTCGCCGTCGGTACCCGGGCCGTTTCCGGGCACCCCACTGACGACGCTACCGCCAAAACCCTCCTGAGGTACCGTGTCCCGGCAGTCAGAGCACCTAGTGACCTGGGGATGGAGCCACCGCCATGGCGAACGCCGAGGAGTGCCGCGAGGCGCTGGAGCAGCTCAGCCGGAACATGGCCGACTCCACCGGCGACGTCCGCAAGGCCGCCGCCCTCGACCGCTCGCTCAGCTGCCGGATCACCGACCTCGACCTGACCTTCACCGGGCAACTGCGCGACGGCCGGATCCACGACGTCGTCGCCGCGCCCGGCACGCCCGCCGGGAAGGCGGAGATCCGGCTCACCATGGCCAGCGACGACCTGCTCGCCCTGGTCGGCGGCAAGCTCAACTTCGCCTCCGCCTGGGCGAGCGGCCGGGTGAAGCTGGAGGCCCGCTTCCGCGACCTGCTGCGGCTGCGCGCCCTGCTCTGACCGCTCCGCGGTCCACCGGTCTCAGAAGCCGAGCTCGGCCAGCGCCTTCCGCCCGTCCACCGGAGCGCCGTCCGCGTCCAGCGCCGTCCACGCCGCCGCGCACAGCGCCCGCAGGCCGTCCCAGCGGTCCCCGGTACCGGTCAGCCTCAGCTCGCCGCCCTCGACCGCGGCGACCCAGCCGCCGCAGCCGAAGCCGCCGTCCCGGGCCGTCGCCGCCGGGTGCGGGACCAACAGGCCGCGCAGGTCCGCCGCCAGGTAGGTCGGCCGGTGCTCGACCGGGGCCGCCAGCAGCTGCGCCGGGGTGGTCACGCCGGTGAACACCAGCAGGCTGTCCACCCCGCCGTTGAACGCGCCCTCGATGTCGGTGTCCAGCCGGTCCCCGACCACCAGCGGCCGCCGGGCTCCGGTCCGCAGCACCGTCTCCCGGTGCATCGGCGGCAGCGGCTTGCCCGCGACCTCCGGCTCCACCCCGGTCGCCTCCCGAACCGCCGCGACCAGCGTCCCGTTGCCGGGCGCGATCCCGCGCGCCGTCGGCACGGTCATGTCGGTGTTCGAGGCCACCCACGGCAGCCCGCCGCGCACCGCGTACGCGGCTTCCGCCAGCTGCGGCCAGCCCACCGACGGGTCGAAGCCCTGGACCACGGCGAGCGGCTTCTCGTCCAGCGAGCGGACCGCGACCAGCCCACGCTCGGCGAGCGCCTCCTCCAGCCCCAGGCCACCCACGACCAGCACCTTCGCCCCGGCCGGCACCTTCTCGGCGACCACCCGGGCGGCCGCCTGGGCCGAGTTGATCACGTCCGCCGGCTCGGCCGGCACGCCCAGCTCGGTCAGGTGCTCCGCCACCACCCGCGGCGGGCGGGAGGCGTTGTTGGTCACGTACGCGAGCCGCATCCCGACCGTACGGGCGGCCGCCAGCGAGTCCACCGCGTGCTCGATCGCGTGCGGGCCGGCGTAGACCACGCCGTCCAGGTCCAGCAGTGCGGTGTCGTACGCCCCGGTCAGCGGGCTGTCACTGCCGCCGGGGGCGGTCCGTCGCACCGTGGTGGCCGTCTCGGTCATGCCTGTGCTACCTCATTCACTGCGGTTCACCGCGTTCGCCAACTGCACTGCTCGTACCTGCCCGCTCAGGCGTCGTCGTTGACGCCCTCGGGCTCTCCCCCGGTCTGCTTCCCGGCACCCGCTCCTGGCTCCCCGCCCCGGACTTTTCTGCTGGCCGGCACCCCGGGCAGCAGCGGGCCGAACACCCCGGCGCGGGCCGCCAGGGTGGCCCGGGTCTGCCGCAGTGCCTCCCGGTAGTGGTCGGTCTCCGGCCGCATCGCCACGGCCAGTGCCAGGTGCTCGGCGGACGTCTCGAAGTCGCCCAGCCGGGCCGCCGCGACGCCCCACCCGAACTGAGCGTAGTCGTCCGCCGGATCGGCCAGCGCCACGGCCCGGAAGTTCTCCAGCGCCGCGGCGTACGAACCGGCGTCGAACTGCGCGCGGGCCAGCGCCTCCCGGATGCTGCGCGAATGCGGCTCGGCCTCCGCCGCCCGGGCGAGCAACTGCTCGGCGGCCGCCGGATGCCCCTGGGCCAGCAGTTTCGCACCCCGGCGGAACCAGTCGTACACGTCCCCGGTGGGCTCCCCGGACCGCCCCTGAGCCGGGACGCCCCCCGTCGGCACGCTCTCCCCCGGGCCTCCGCCGTCCGCCCGTCCCTGCCGGTCGTCCATGCCGTACCTCGCCCTCGATCACTCGCCCGCCCCACAAGACGGCACGGGTATTCAGATCTTTCAACAACGTCTACCCCGGTTACCATGCCCAGAATGAGCGCACCCAGTGCAGAAGACGGAGTCGAGACTCCCGAGGGCGGCCCCGGCGATCCCGGGCACGTCGCCGCCGCAGGCCTGTCGCTGTCCCCCTTCCGAGGACTGCGCTACGTCCCCGACCGGGTCGGCGCGCTGGCCGCGGTGACGTCCCCGCCGTACGACGTCGTCGACCCGGGGCGCCGACTCGACCTGGAGACCGCCGACCCGCACAACGTGGTCCGGCTGATCCTGCCCCGGCCCGAGCCCGAGGACGCCGGCGACCGCCCCGACCGCGACACCAAGTACCGGCACGCCGCCCGGCTGCTGGCCGCCTGGCAACGCGAGGGCGTGCTCGCCGCCGACCCGGTCCCCGCGATCTACGTCTACGAGCAGCGGGTGCCCGCCACCGGCGACTCCCCCGAGCTGCTCCAGCGCGGCCTGATCGGCGCCCTCGCCGTGAGCGGGCCCGAGGCCGGCGTCGTCCTCCCGCACGAGGACGTCATGCCCCGCCCGGTCGCCGACCGGGTCGGCCTGATGCGCACCACCCGGGCCAACCTCGAACCGCTGCTGCTCACCTACCGGGGCAACGGCGGCGCCTCCGGCGTCCTCGAACGGACGGTCGAGGGCGAGCCGCTGCTCTCCACCGCCACCAGCGACGGCACCCACCACCGCCTGTGGGCCGTCACCGACCCGGCCGAGATCGCCGAGATCGGCCGCGACCTGGCCACCTGCCGGGCGCTGATCGCCGACGGCCACCACCGCTGGGAGATGTACCTGCGGCTCCAGCGCGAGCACCGCCACCTGCCGCGCAGCCCCTGGGACCGCGGCATGGTGCTCCTGGTGGACACCGCCCGCTACCCGCTGCGGGTCCGGGCCATCCACCGGGTGCTGTACCGGCTGCCGCTGGTCGACGCCCTGGAGAAGCTCGGCGACCAGTGGAAGGTCAAGGAGGTTCCCGGCCCGCTGCCCGCCGCACTCCAGGCACTCGCCGAGCAGAAGCGGCACGGCGGCAACGGCTTCGTGCTGGCCGGCGGCACCGGCGTCTACTGGCTGCTCAGTGAGCCCGAGGAGTCCCTGCTCGACGCGACCGTGCCGCACGACCGGCCCGAGGAGTGGCGCCACCTGGACGCCACCGTCCTGCACGCCACCCTGCTCGACCACACCTGGCACGTCCCCGACGGCCCGGACGACATCGGCTACCTGCACACTGCCGCGGCCGCCGAGCGCGAGGCCGCCCGCACCGGCGGTACCGCCGTCCTGCTGCACCCGGTCCGGGAGAGCGTGGTGCGGCGACTGGCCGAACAGGGCGTCACCATGCCGCGCAAGTCCACCTCCTTCGGGCCGAAGCCGGCCACCGGGCTGGTGCTGCGCAACCTCGCCCTGGGCTGACGGTCCAGGACGCCGTGAGGCCCTGCCGCTCCTTCGGGGGGAACGGCAGGGCCTCGCGGTGTTTCAGGTCAGGTCAGGGCGCTCAGCTCTGGGCGTCGCCCTTGCTGTCCTCGGCCTTCTCGGCCTTCTCGGCCTTCTCGGCCTGCTTGTCCTCAGCCTGCTTGTCCTCGGCCTTGGCATCCTGGGAACGCTCGGGCACCACGCCGTCGAAGTCCTCGTCGATCTCGAGGTCGTCCTCGTCGTAGTACTCCTCGACGTCCTCCTCGTCCTCGAAAATCACGCGGTCGTCGGCGATGTCGCCGCCGCGCTTCTTCGCCGGGGCCTCGGCCTGGTCGGCCTCGTCCTCGGCCAGCTCCGGGTCGAGCGCGTCGGTGAACTCCACGCCGTCGATCTCGGCCAGGCGCTCGGAGGCGTTGGTCGTACCGTCGGTGTCGGCCTCGGCGGCCTTGGCGAACCAGTCGCGGGCCTCGTCGCCACGGCCGGCGGCGATCAGCGCCTCGGCGTAGGCGTACCGCAGCCGCGCGGTCCACGGGTGCACGGCGCTGGAGGCCAGCTCCGGGCTCTGCAGGGTGACGACGGCGGCGTCGTACTGCTCCATGTCGCTGCGGGCACCGGCCGCCACCAGGCGCATCTCGACCTGGCCGGCCTTGTCCAGCTGCTTCACCTCGGGCTCACCGGCCATCGCCAGCGCCCGCTCCGGACGGCCCAGACCGCGCTCGCAGTCGGCCATCACGGGCCACAGGTCGGCGCGACCGGTCATCCGACGGGCGGCGCGGAACTCGGTCAGTGCCTCCGAGTAGCGCTGCGTCATGTACGAGGCGAAACCGGCCGCCTCACGGACGGCAGCGACGCGGGAGGCCAGCCGCAGCGCGACGCGCGAGTACTGGTAGGCCTCCTCCGCCTCGCCGTCGAGCAGCCGGGCCACCATCACCAGGTTGCGGGCGACATCGTCCGCGAGCGTCTTGGGCAGGCTCTTGAGCTCCTGGCGCACATCCGCGTCCAGCTCGAAGCCGGTGACATCCTCCGGGATCGGCAGGCGCTTGACCGGCTCGTAGTTGCCACGGCGGTCGTCGTAGTCCCGACGGCCGCGGTCGCCGGCCCGGTCGTCCCGGCGGTCGTCACGACGGAAGCCGCCCTGACGCTCGTCACGGCGGTAGCCGCCGCGGTCGCCACCACGGTCGTCACGGCGGAAGCCGCCACGGTCGCCGCGGTCGTCACGGTTGAAACCGCCCGAGGGACGGTCGTCACGGCGGAAACCGCCACCGGCCGGACGGTCGTCACGGCGGAAACCACCGCGTTCGCCACCACGGTCATCGCGGTCACGGTACGGACGCTCGTCACGACGCGGACGGTCATCACGGTCGTCGCGACGGAAGCCGCCCGGGCGGTCGTCGCGGCGGAAGCCGCCCTGACGCTCGTCACGGTCATCACGACGGAAACCGCCCGAGGGACGGTCGTCGCGACGGAAACCGCCACCGGCCGGACGGTCATCGCGACGGAAGCCGCCACGGTCGCCGCGGTCGTCACGGTTGAAACCGCCCGAGGGACGGTC
>NZ_JBIRFA010000044.1:0-62226 GCF_044327205.1 Kitasatospora sp. NPDC018058
CTCCTCGCCACCGCCGACGAGTCGCTGGTCAAGCTCACCCGCCTGGTCGACAACCTGCTCGACATGAGCCGCCTCCAGGCCGGCGCGCTCACCCTCCACATGGCGCCCACCCTGCTGGAAGACGCCCTGATGCGTGCCGTGGACTCGCTGACCGAACCCTACGCGCCCGTCCAGCCCCTGGAACTCGAAACCGCGCCGCCGGTGCTCGCCGATCCGCCGCTGTTGGAACGGGTGCTGGCCAACGTGATCACCAACGCGCTGCGCCACAACGCCCCCGGCGCGCCCGTCCTGGTCACCGCCAGCCACCACGCCGACCAGGTCGAGATCCGGGTGATCGACCGCGGCCCCGGCATCGCCCCCGAGGACCGCGACCGGGTCTTCCTGCCCTTCCAGCGGCTCGGCGACACCGACAACACCACCGGCGTCGGCCTCGGCCTCGCCCTCTCCCGCGGCCTCGCCGAGGCCATGGGCGGCAGCCTGGAAGTCGAGGACACCCCCGGCGGCGGCACCACCATGCTGCTCACCCTGCCCGCAGCACCGGAGAGGCGGACGGGGGAACCCGGTATCGCAAGGCTGGAGAGGAGCACGGACCGGTGAGCCACATCCTCGTCGTCGACGACGAACCGGCCCTGCTGCGCACCCTGCGGATCAACCTCCAGGCCCGGCACTACTCGGTGCTCACCGCGGCCACCGGCCAGGAAGCCCTGGACTCGACGGGCCAAGCGCCACCCGACGCCATCGTCCTGGACCTCGGCCTGCCGGACTTCGACGGCGTGGACGTGATCCACGGCATCCGCTCCACACTGACCGTGCCGATCATCGTACTGACCGGCCGGGCCGACATCGAGGACAAGCTCCGCGCGTTCGACGCGGGCGCGGACGACTACGTGACCAAGCCCTTCGTCGTGGACGAACTGCTCGCCCGGCTACGGGCCGTTCTGCGCCGGCCGCTGGGCGGCGTCCCGTCGGCGCCCGAGCCCTCGGCGCGGATCGGGCCGTACGAGATCGACCTCGGTGCGGGTACGATCACCGGTCCGGACGGCCCGGTCCGATTGACCCCGACCGAGTGGAAGATCCTCACCCTGCTGCTCGCCAACCCCGGCCGGCTGGTGCCAGGACGGCAGATCCTGACCGAGGTCTGGGGCCCGGAGGCGGAGGGCAACGGCAACTACCTGAGGGTCTACTTCTCCAGCATGCGGCGAAAGCTCGAACCCGACCCGGGCCGTCCGCGTCACCTGATCACGGAACCCGGGATCGGCTACCGGTTCCAGCCCTGACCCGGCTGTATCCGGGGCGGCCAAGACTCGCGTTCCGGTCGGTGTCCCATTCCTTTCGATCTATGGCTCCTGCACTTGTCAACGGCTCTTCCGGGCAGGGGCGTCCAACGGAATTCGCGCGTTCTTGATTGCTCTCGCACGGATCCCGTCAGGATCACCGGCGGAATCCCGGAATCGAGTTCTCCCCTGCCATCGTGCTTTCCGACCAGATCTGTTCGGGTCCGAATTCGAAGGAGAGTACGTGTTGTCGAGGATCAAGCTGGCGGTCGTCGCCGCGGGCATCAGCACCCTGGCCGTCGCGGGCCTGGCCGGGCCGGCGGCGGCCGACGGGAGCTACGACCCGGGCAAGGAGACACTGCAACGCCGCGAACGTGGTGACGCCGGGTTCCACCGCCTTCGTGTGGTGCATCCAGCAGGCGCAGCAGAGCGGCGAGGCCAAGCGGAGGGCCCGTGAGGACTTCGTCAAGGGGCTGCTCGACCTGCTGGTGAACAAGACCGGCGGCTACTACAACGTCATGATCTTCGACATCAGGGCAACAACGCCTTCGGGGATCCGTGGTACGTCCACAACTACGAGGAGCACCTGGAGGACGTCGACTTCACGTACCGCGACCAGACCTCGCGCGAGGACCAGACCTACCGGATCTGGATCTTCCACGGCGGCGGCATGTTCGCCAACGGCTTCGACGGCGGCTGGGGCAACTGGGCGTTCTACGGCCTGTTCGACCGGACCAGCCGCGAGCACAACTGGGCCTACCCGCCGGGCACCAGCCGACCGGGCCAGCGGTACAACCACACCGACGCGGTGGTGAACTTCCGGCGGACGCTGACCAGCGCCGTCCCGTCCGGCGGCGCTCCGGCCAATCCCGGGCAGATAGCCTCCTCGACGGTGCCGGCCGTGCCCGTGGTGGTGCCCGGAGTGCCCGTCGGCGAGCCCGCTACCCCGGGCGTGCCCGCCCGCCCCGGCGTGCCTGCCAAGCCCGGCAAGCCCGGTACGCCTGCCCAACCGGGCAAGCCGTCCGGCTCGGGCCGCCCGCCGCTGGCCACCCCGGTGTACCTGCGGACGGTCAACGGCCTCGGCGCCGTCGCCACCGGCGACGCCCCCGGCTCGACGGTGATCGCCGGCAAGCTCGGCGGCGCCGACTCCCGCTGGACGTTCAAGGACGCCGGTGGCGGCCGCTACCGGATCACCAACGGTCTCGGCCCGGACCTCACCGAGAATGCCGGCACCTACTTCGCCAACATCAACGGTTGGAAGGGTGGTTCGGAGCAGAAGCGGGAGGTCCTCAACGTCGCGGGTGACACCTACCAGATCAGGATCAGCGACCAGGACTGCCTGACCTACCACGAGGACCGCAAGACGCTCGGCGTGTGGACCTGCGACGGGTCCGCCGAGCAGCAGTGGACGATCACCCGCTGAGAGAGGAGCCCCGCCCGGGATGCACCCCGGCCGCTCACCCGGACGGATCTTGCGCCAATGCCTCGTCAAGATGGCCCCCGACGGCGTCAAGGACTCGTCAGAGCGGGCGGACAGGTGTTCGGCCGCACCTAGTGTGAGCTGCGAGGAAACGGTTCGCCGTCTGGGCGTGGGGCCTGGCGGCGGACCGTTTGCCGAACCCCGACCCCGGCGGGTTCCTCCGGGACAGGTTCGGCGGCCAGTGAAAAACAGGGGGAGGGGGCGCGCGGCGATGCCAACGGGAACGTCGGGCGGTACGGCTGTCATGGGGAAAACGGTCGCGTCGGAAACGGCCCGACAGGAGACAGTCGCACCACCTCCCGGGCCGCGCGCCCCCCGACACTGGCTCGGAAGCTCCTGGCGCAGCCGGGCGTGGTGGAACACCCCGCGCCTGGTGCGCGGGCTCACCGGCCTCTGCCTGGCGGCTCTGATCGTCGCCGGAACGGTGACCGCAACTGTCCTGGGCGGGGCCCGGGACGGTACGGACGTCATCGGCCACCGGGCCGCCCCGCAGGTGGTGCGTTCGGCGGACCTGTACTTCGCGCTCAACGACATGGACGCCCAGGCTGCGAACCTGCTGCTGTTCGGCGCGGACGCGGACTACGCGGCGCTGCGCAAGGAGACCCTGGACACCTACGAACAGCGGCGCACCCAGGCCGACACCGACCTGCAGCGCGTCACGGAGGCAGTGGCCGGTGATGCGACCGGTCAGCGGGCCGTGCAGACCGTCATCGGTGAACTCGGCCGCTACGAGGCCATGGTGGCCCGCGCCCAGCTGTTGGAGGACCAGGCTCACGCTCCGGCGGGCCGCCCGTCGGCGGACGCCCTCGCGGCCTACCAGCAGGCCACCGACCTGCTGCGCCAGCGACTACTGCCGGCTGTCGACGACGTGACCAAGGCCAACGCGGCCGTGGTCGAGCACAACTACGCGGACCAGCGTGATGCCCTGGCCGGCGGCTGGTGGTGGATCCTGGTCACCGGGCTGCTCGCCCTGGCCGCCCTCGCGCTGCTGCAGCGGCTGCTCGCCGTGCGGTTCCGGCGGCTGGTGAACGTGCCGCTGGCCGTCACGAGTCTGATCGCCCTCGCGGGGCTGGTCACCGCACTGACGTTGACCTCCCGGGCGGACCACCACCTGGTGGTCGCGAAGAGCAACTCCTTCGACTCGGTGATCGCCCTCAGCCGGGCGCGCGCGGTCGCGTACGACCTCAACGCCGACGAGAGCCGCTACCTGACCGACCCCTCCCGGGCAGCGGTCTACGAGCAGGGGTTCCTCGACAAGACCCAGTCCTTCGCCCGGGTCGACGGCGCCACACTCGCCTCGTACAACGACAAGCTCGCCGCGCTGGCCGACCGGCACCGGGCCGACCACGGACAGGTGGGCTTCAGCGGCTATCTCGGCGACGAACTGCGCAACATCACCTTCGCCGGCGAACAGGACGCGGCGGAACGGGTGCTGGCTGCCTTCCAGCAGTACCAGCGCGACGACCGGAAGATCCGCGGGCTGAACGCCCAGGGCAAGCTCAAGGAAGCGGTCACCTTCGACACCGGCACTACCCCGGGCCAGTCCAACGCCGACTTCGACGTGCTCAGCACCGCCCTCGACGACACCCAGGCCATCAACCAGCGTGCCTTCGACGGAGCCGTCGCTACCACTGACGACGACCTCGGCGCTACCACCGCCGGCCTCGGCGCGGCGGCTCTGGCGGCGGCGCTCGCCCTGACCGCGATGGGAGTCCGGCCTCGCCTGCGCGAGTTCGCCTGAACGGGAGGCGGAGGCCAAACGCTGGAACGCCTCAGGCCTCGTCCGGCAGTGGCAGCGAGAACTCGTAGCCGTGTTCCGACGCTCCTTGAAGGAAGACGAGTCTCACGGTGAGTCGGCCGGCCTCGGCAGCGACCGCGGGCTGCCCGGAGATGGTGCCCTGCGTCCGTAGTCCGTCGGTGCTCAATCCGTGGGCGCCGCCGTAGTCGGTGTAGTGGTTGCCGAGGTCGTCGGTGGCCTCCAGCCAGAGGAACAGCGGCGGCGCGGCGGGGGAGACGGGAGGGACGTCGTCCGGCAGCGGCGGGGTGACGGAATACGCCACGGTGAACGCCTCCGCTGTTCGGGTGAGGGCGTGGACCGTCAGTTCGTACTGCCTGTCCAGGACCTCGATCCGCTGCTTGCCGTCGTCGTGCATCGCTGTCGTCCCTCCTCGTCTTCCGCCGGCCGGTCAGGCGCTGCCGGGTGTGGGGATCTGGCAGGTGATGTAGCGGTCGGCCGCGGTGTTCGGCTTGGAGCCCTTGAGGAACCAGTAGAAGGTGACCTTGTTGCCGGTCTGGATGGTGCCACCGCCACCGCCGCCGATGAACTGGTAACTGTTGAGGCTGCCGTGGAAGTTGTACCAGTTCGGCTCGGTGTGCGGGTGGTACGGCGGGTTGATGGCGCGGCCGTTGACGTAGGAGTACGGCATCGTCACGGTCACGGCCGGTCCGAGAGCGGCCTTCGCGGTGTTGGAGAGCTTGAAGCTCCAGGCCAGTGTGCCGCCCGCCGAGCGCTGGAACTGGACGGTGGACACCGCGTGCGTCCAGGTGCCCGTGCACAGGGTGTTGGCCGGGGTGCGGAGGTGGACCGCGAGGGCGCGGGCGGCGGCGCTCTCCGCGGTGAGGCCCTCGCTCGCCGCGACGGTTCGGAAGTCGCCGCCGTTGACCCGATCGTCCGGCGCGGTCGCACTCGCCGGTACGGCGCCGACGGCCAGCAGAGCGGCGGCGGTCGCAGCGCAGAGCGCTGTGACAGTGAGGCAGGAGACTGTGCGGGAAGCCATCGAATTCCCTTCAGTGCAAAGGTGGTTGCCAGGTCTGCTCCACCCTTGCCGCCTGGTTGCTCCGTGTGCAAGGCAGTGCGACGTCAGGGGCCTGTATGGAAAGCGCAGGCGAGGCTCCGGATCCGCAGGAGCCAGGGGAATCGCGGCGCGTTAATGATCCGTTGTGTCCCTGAAACAGGTTGTATCGCTTAGCGCTGTCGGGAACGAGCGCCTGGTCATCCACTTCCAGCAGGTCGCGCCAGTACGGAGCAGGCCAGGTGTCAGAGGTAAGGAATTCCTCTAGCTGGGAGAACTCGCGGAACAGCCATAATCGTCCGTCCTCGGCGATGAATTCCACATACATATTCTGGCCGCCTCCAGACACTTGGCTGGCGAAGCGTGAAACCGGAGCCTTTGCCGGGAAGGCTGATGTGAACGAGGTCGGTCATCGGAGCAGTATGGCCGCCTCTGGACTTGGTGTTCGTCGAATGGGAGGAGCATAGTCGAGTGCCGCGGTCATATCGGTCCCCGGAGGGTCTGCCGCTGGGCACCTGGTGGAGCGACACGAAGGCAAGGCGGGCCGCGATGGAGGAGATCGACCCATGGTGGTGCCCGGTCTGGCGGGCACCACCGGGCCCGCCCCTTTGGCTTTGTTGACGAACAAGGTGACCAGGACCGGGACGACGTCGGCGTAGTCCCGCCAAAAGTAGTCCGGGTACTGGGTGCGGTGGCCCTGACTGCGCCAGAATTCAACGGCCAGGTCGCCGATCGCGGCCGCCCGGTTGTTCAGCCCCGCGGTGCCTGCGCCGATGAGCACCAGCGCCACCGGTGGGTGGCTCAGTGTGCCCCGGGTAGGCCCGGCGCCACAAGTGCACCGTCCGGCTGATCGGGTTGTGTGAGCTCTGTCCGCCCCGGCTGGCAGGGCGCGGAACCGGAACGTCCTGAGCATGGTCTTGGTGGCGTCGGGCCGCGGGAAGGGCACCGGTGCGGGCCTGCAGCCTCTTGATGAACCCTTGACAGAGATCGTCTGCGAATCCGCAACCGGCCACCGTGAGGGTGCGTCAGCATGCAAACGGAGGCTGCTGATGGGGCCTCCTCCCGCAGAGGCGGTTCGCACTTTCTTCATTTGAGGGGGAGTTGCACACACATGGTCAGCCCGCAGTTCACCACCGGGCCGGTCGCCCCGGCCACCGCTCCCGGCCGGACCGGCGGCGCCGACGAGGGTTCGGCGCCCGGCAGGCTCGTCCTGGCCGGCGGTGCCGGGAAGCCCCCGTCCCGCCCGGCCCCCGGACCGGTGACCACCCGGTTGGACACCCCGTACGAACTCGGCGCCTCGGCTGGGGCCGCCCGGCAGATAGCCACCGACCTGAACAGCACCAACGGCAAGGCCGGGCCCGGTACGCACAGCCTCACCGAGTATGCGAGCACCGCGTCGACGAAGGTCCGCGGCTTCGCCTTCGGCGGAGCCCTCACCGACAGCACCGAACGTTGGCTGCAGCAGTGCACGGTCCTGCACGACCGGCTCGATTCCGCCGCCGCCAACCTCGACCGGTCCCAGCAGGGGTACCGCACCAACGAAACCGCGACCGCCGCCAACCTGGCCGCGGGCGCCTGAAGGGGGATCTCGGGCACATGGTGTCCTTCAAAGAACTGCACGAGGCGGACTTCTCCGGGATCAGCGACGCCGCCGACGCGTGGTCCGGCGTCGCCAAGTCCCTCATCTCACTGGACGACCGGGTCACCAAGGACCTCACGCCCACCGCCCAGCGGGCCGGCTGGCAGGGCACGGCCGCCGACAGCGCGACCAAGGTGCTCCAGGGCATCGACGGCGACTTCAAACAGGCCTCGAAGGTCGCCACCGCGCTGGCCTCGATCATGAAGGCCGCCGCCGAGGACTTCGCCGCCGCCCGGCGCGAACTCGACACCGCGATCCACGACGCGCAGACCGACAAGATGACCGTCACCGCGGACGGTGTCGTCAACTGGACCCTGCCGAAGGAGGCGCGGAACGACACCGACGCCGGGACACTCGCTCAGGAGTTGAGGACCAAGGCCGAGGCCATTTCCACCCGCCTGACGAAGGCTGTCGAGAAGGCCACCGGCGCCGACCAACGGGCCGCCGGCTCGCTCCGGGGCGACATCGGTACCAGCACCACGTCCTTCAACCCCGCCCCGTACGGCGGCGGCCCGGTCGCCGACGCCAACCGGGCCAAGGACCTGCTGGCCAAGGCCGACGACCTCACCCCTCCGGAGCTGAAGAAGCTGCAGGACCTCCTGGCCGCCAACGCGGGGAACAAGGACTTCGCCACCACCCTGATCAACGGCCTCGAGTACCACGGCAAGACCGGCCAGGACGCCTTGCTGGAGTACGGCCGCGTCTATGACGGCCTCGCCCACGGCAAGCGCCACGCCCACGACTACCAGGCGGTCCTCGACGGCCTGTCCGTGTCCCTCGCCACCGCCACCCACGACGGTGGCATGGGCAAGGACTGGGAGGACCAGCTGCTGGCCGCAGCCCGCCGCCGCGACGGCACCGACGGGTACAACACCAACTACCCGGCGCTGACCGCCCTGATGGGGGCCAAGGGAACCTTCGATAAGGCGTTCCTGCTCAAGGTCGGCAACGACCTGGTCGACTACGAGCGCGGCAGCAAGGACAAGGGCGAGGACCTCTGGGGGCCGAAGTGGACCGGCCGCCCCTTCCAGACAGACCCGATGGGCGGCCTGATGAACGCGCTCAGCCGCAGCCCCGAGGCGTCGAAGGACTTCTTCGACCCCGGGAAGAGCAAGAACCTGGACTACCTGCTGCACGAGCGCAAGTGGCCCGACCAGGGGAGCGCGCAGAAGGCGCCCTCCGAGCAGACCGCCTCGCGCACCGCGTTCGGCTACGCCCTGGAGGCGGCCACCACCGGCCGCGATCCGCACAGCGACCACCCGGTCGTCCGCCCGCACGACAAGGTCATGTCGCAGATCACGGACGAGACGATGAAGTCGTTCGCCGGCACCGGCCCCGGGGACAAGACCTCCCTTCCCGCCGGCCTGCGCCGGCCGATGGCCGACATGATCGCCGACTACGCCGCGGACATGCACGAGATCCTCGGCAAGGAGAAGCTGTACGGACCGTCCCAACCGGACGGCCTGACCGTCACCTCCGACCAGCTCCTGCGCCTCATCCGGGGCGCCGCAGAGGACCCGGCGTCCTACGCCGTCATCCACCGCGCCGAGACCCAGGAGATCGCCCACCGGCTGGACCAGCTCGACCGCGACGCCATGACGCCCGACGTGACGGGCCGAGCGAAGCCTCAACTGGAGTCCCTCGTCCACCACTCCGCCTCGACCCTCGGCACGCTGGACGCGGTGTTCGCCGACGCCGCCCTCGACCATGCGGACGCCGACAACAAGACCGTGGACTGGCAGGCGAAAATGACCTACCACGCACTCGGCGGGGTCGTGGGCCTGATTCCGGAATTCGGGGACGCCGCGCAGCGCCTGGTCGACGTCGGGACCACGATGTGGGCGGACTCCGCCAAGGGAGAGATCGACACCCACCTCAAGGACAACCTGAGCTCCCACTTCTCGGCCGGACGGCAGCAGCTGGACGCGATGCTCAACTACAAGCTGGTCATGTCCGGATACGACCACTTCGCGCTGGACGGCGACGGCAGCATCCCCGATCAGCTCAAGCGGAGCGCGGGGAGCGCCTACAACACCGGGATCGACAACACCTACCGCACCGTGTTCGGCAGGGCGTGAGCGCCGTGGAATCCGAGAAGCGGAACGGGTCGGCCGACGAGCTCGACGGGGCGGGCGATCCGCGCGGGCTCACCCCGGGCGCCCTCCGGGTGTGGTTGGTGGTGGTGATCTGCCTCGCCTCGATCGGGGCGGGGTGGTTCGCGCTGAACCGGCTGACGAACGTCGGCGGGCCGGACAGCGTGTGCGACGGGGCGGCTTCAGCGGACCAAGTGCACGACCTTCTGGGGTCCGGACGGATCAGTGAACACAAGAGCACGCGCTACTCGGTGACGGAGAACTACAGCGGGAACAGCTGCGACGTCACCGTTAGGTCCGGCCTGTTCGAGACCACCGAGAAGACCGTGCAGCTCACCATCCGCCGCGGCACCGATGAGGGCCCGGCCGAGTTGGCCGCACCGAACGCCCGACTGTTCCCCGGGGGCTCGGTCACCCCGGAGGCGGCGTGGGCCGTGCTCCCCGAGGGCTGCGAGAAGGGCGTGCGGGCCGAGGTGCACACCGACGACGAGGAGGGCCACGACGAGGAGCGGGCCCGCCTGGCCGTGTCGTTCGCCAACGCGGTGGCCAAGGCCCGCGCGTGCGGGGACCGGAAGCTCGCGGCACCGAAGAGCCTGTCGGCGAAGGGAGCCGAGACGGACCCGGACTGGGCCAACCTGTGCGGACTGCCCGGATTCGCCCCAGCCAAGGACCCGCGCATCCCGAGCACCCTGGTGACCTTCCGGCAGCAGGTCACCACAGCGTCGGACCCGATCTGGTCCTGCACGATCACCGATGGGTCGTCGTCTCTGAGCCCGCAGATCTTCGCGATCACGACCGAGCCGCAGACCGCGACCGTGGCCAGGCGGACACACGACAACACGGGCATCGTCGGGCGGGCCCAGCGAGTCGCGCCCGGGACACTCGTCGCCACCTGCAGGGGCAAGGAGGTCTACTTCACCGTCACGGGCGGGTCCGACCCGACCTTCAGAACCTGGTTGTTCCCCGACCAGGACGGCCTGGTGCGGCAGTTCCTCACCGCCGGCGGCAAGGCGATCGGCTGCGAGCCGATCCTCTAGCTCTGGCTTTAAAACTGCCGTACATCGGTGGCACATGGATCTCCGACTATGACGGATTCCTGCCATGCCCGCTTCACCGCAACAGCAGCAGGACCGACGCCTGGCGGTCCTGCGGCACGCCAAGGAAAATGGGCTCTTCGCTCGCATCTGTGGGTCTCAGGTGGCCTCCGGGTGGGTGCGTCCGGGGAGTGGGCGGGGGCGACGACTCGGACGGCCTGGGCCCGGTCGCTGTCCCCGGCAACGGTCCGCAGCTGGGCGCCGTCGATGCGGACCATGTCCGCCAGCGCGTGGGCGTCGCCCTTGTCGCTCTTGGCCCCGGAGGTGCCGTACCGCTCCTTGAACCGGGCCGCCTGCCTCGGGTTGACCGCATAGACTCGGTAGCCGGCCGCGACCAGCGCCTGCACCCACGGCCCCCGGTCGGTCTCGATCCCGACCACCACCTGCCCGGGCTCCAGTTCCTCACCGCCGTGCCGGGCGATGAGGGCGTGCAGCTTCGCGACGCCCTCCACGCCCTCGGGCAGCCGCGCCGCGGCCAGCCTGCGGCCCGTCGCGTCCTGCACCTCGACATCGTGGTGGTCCTCGGCCCAGTCGTCGCCGATGAACAGCACCAGCACCCGCTCCCTTCGCACTCGTCCGATCATGGCGTGCAGCCTGCGGAAGGCACGGCTCGCGCCCTAATGGATCCAGTGCTCACGCCCAACCGCCCGGCGGGCACGCCATCCCATCGGCAGTCAGGCCTCCCGGCCGACCAGCGGGGGCACGGTCTGACCTCAGAACTCGCGATGGTTCCGGGCTTGGGAGTGCTCACCTGCTGGCGGCTACGGACCGTAGTCTGTCCTGCGGCCCGCTGAGTCCCGGCTCGTAGCGGTAGCCCATGCCGGCCTCGGTGATCAGGTGGCGGGGGCGGGCGGGGTCGGGTTCGAGCTTGGTCGTGGCGGTAGCGCAGCAGGGCCTCCTCGACCCGGTCGGCCGCCCAGAGCAGGGCGAGCTCCCGCAGGGCGGTCAGGTTGCCGGGGCGGAAGAAGTTCGTGAGCGCTGCGTCGATCCTCTCCGGCGGGTAGCGACATCGTCCGGCGGGGGACGGTCTCCAGGCCCTCGGCCATCCGGCGGGTCAGCGGCCGGCCGTAGTCCTCGACGTACGCGATCACGACATCGGTGCCGCGCGAGGCACGCCGCTGACCCTCGGCGAGCATGTCGTACGTCTTGCCGACCCCGGGAGCGGCCCCGAGGTAGACCCGCAACCGGCCGCGAGGCACCACCGCCGTCCTTCCCAGCCGCCCGGCAGAAACCTGGGTGAGCTCCACGGGGAGTGAGACACCTTCGTCTCCATGGTCGTCCCCACGCGTACAGTGCCGCACCGGGAGTGGTCGAGGCGGTCGCGCCAGTCGTGCCCCGGTGACGTGCGAATATGCGCTGCCGCTCCCCGCTAATGGCCGGGATCTTCGGGGCCCCTCAGACTGCAGGTGTGCCGGGAAGTCTGGTCGGCTCGGGGGACGATTGCGGCGAACGGCGGCGGTGACTCCGCTCGCCGTCATGAGGTCTTCGCCCCGATGCACGTTGTGGGTACCGTTCTCGTCCTGGTCGTTCTGGCCACGGCGGTGGCCACCTTTGCCGGGCGTTTGCGGGTGCCGGCGCCTTCGTTGCTGGTTCTGGCCCGTGTCGGGGTGGCGCTGATACCCGGTGTCCCCGCGTTGCACGTGCCGCCGCAGATCATCGGAATGGTGGTCCTGCCGCCGTTGCTGCACGCCTCGGCGGAGGAGCTGTCCCTGCGGGACCTGCGCACGGTGTGGCGTCCGGTGACGATCCTGGCCTTCGGTCTGGTCTTCGCCTCCGCCGCGGCGGTGGGCTTCGCGGCCGTTGCCGTGGCGGGTCTGCCGCCCGCGATGGCGTTCGTGCTGGGTGCGATGCTGTCCAGTACGGACCCGGTGGCGGTCACCGCGCTCGTGCGCCGCCTGGCGCTGCCGGGTCGGGTCCAGGTGCTGGTGCCGGCGGAGAGCCTGTTCAACGACGCCACCTCGCTGGTGCTGTTCAAGGTGGCCGTCGGGATCGCGGTGGCCGTCGGCGCGGCGGTGAGCGTGCCGGCGGGGGGGCGAGGAGTTCCTGCTGCTCGGCGGAGGCGGGAGCCTGGTCGGCGCCGCCGTCGCGGGCCTGGTGTGGCTGGTGCGCCGCTTCCGCGGGGGGTTCAGCCGCGTCGTCGCAGTGGGAGCAGCGCGGTGAGCGTCGCACACACGGTCGCTCCGAACAAAAGCCCGCCCCACGGCACCACACCAGCGGGCCGAGCCGTCACCATCCCGCAGACGAGGAGAGCGGTTCCACCGCACACGAGGAAGAGCACGAAGGCGTGAAGCGCGGACCGCCACCGTTGGCGGGCATTCCCTGAGGTCACGGGAGGGATTATCCACATCAGGCGGCAGGTGCCGGAGCCGGGCCCTTTGCCGATGGGTGCACCTCGGAGGCGCTGGGAACCGCAGGGCTCCCAGCGCCCCTGGTACCCGTTACCTCAGGCCAGCGTCTCGGCGAAGTGGCTGGCGGCGAGGCTGGCGGCCTCGTCGACGGTGGAGTCCCGGTCGTAGAAGTCGAACTGGTTACCCTCGGTCCAGACGAGGGTCTTCGGCCCGCCCAGGTCGGCGTGGAACTTCTCCGCGCCCTGCGGGATGGCCGCGTCGCGGCTGGTGACGGTCAGCGTGGGCGCCGTGATCCGGGCCGCTGCCGGATGCGGGTCGAAGGTGAGCCACTGCGGCCAGGACATCACCGCGAACCGGTTGTCCCAGGCCGGCACGGCGCCGCGCCGTGGGTCCAGGTAGTAGTCGAAGGGGCCGAACATGGCGGCCTGTGGGTCCGTGGTGCTCACCGCCGGTACGTAGTCCACTGGTTGGCCCAGCTCGTACCGGTCCCGCGCGGCGAGCCCGAGGTCCATCTTTTGCCGGACACCGTCCTCGCCGCCGTAGATGTCGCGGACCAGCGCGGCGTCGTGCAGCCACGGCGCGACCAGCGCCAGGCTCCGTACGCGCGGGTCGTTCGCGGCGTTCACGGCGGTGTACCCGGCCCCGGCGCAGATCCCCAGGGCGCCGATCCGGCGCGGGCCGACCCGGTCGTGTCGGCCGAGGAAGGTGACGGCGCTGTGGACGTCCCTGATCTTGCGGGCCGGCGACTCCAACTGCCTCGGCCGGCCGCCGGATTCGCCGTAGCCGGCCGGGTCGAAGGTCAGCGCGTGGAAGCCGGCGTCGGCCATCCGCCTGGCGTACCCGGCGGCCATCTGCTCCTTGACGGTCGTCCAGGAGCCGAGGACCACGACCGCGGGCCCGCGACCCTGGCCCGCAGGGCTGTACAGGGTGCCGACGAGCGTGGTGCCGTCGCTGTCGAAGGAGACGTGCTCGGTGCGGACGTCCCCGGTCATGCCGTCGCCCCCTTGATGGCGCGCAGGATCTGCGACGGATCGGTGAACGACTTCCAGCGCACGATCTTCCCGTCCCTGACGGTAAGCCACTGGACGAACTCGATCTCGAAGGCCATGCCCGTCGTCCTGAGGGTGGACCGCTCGTGGAGGACGCCCATCGCCTGCTCGCCGTCCACGACCAGCTCGACCAGCTCCTCCTTCCCGAGCTCGACCATTCCGGCGAAGACGCCGAGGCTGTCCCTGACGGCGGCCTTGCCACGAAGGGTTCCGATCCACGGCATCGCGTCGTTCCAGCCGGGCACCGGCGTGTAGTTGATCCACTCGACGTCGTCCGCCAGGTAACCCAGCGCCCGCTCGAAGTCGCCGCCGGTGAGCGCGTCGAACCAGCCGGTGGCGATCTCCCGCGTCCTACTCATCACTTGGTCCTCTCCAGGATCTGCCGGTTGCCTTCGGCCCACACGGCGGTCATCGTCAGTCCGTCGATCCGCCACCCCGCCGCCGTGCGGCGGAGCGTGAACCGGTAGTGTCCGCCCAGCGTCCACAGCGGGCCGCCGAGCGCGTTGGGGAGCAGGTGCGTGGCCTGGAAGTCGGCCGTGGCGACGGCGGTGTCGCCCTCGGTCCGCACCAGGTGGTTGGTCAGCAGGTGCTGCGTGGCTGTCAGGCCGCAGAGCAGGTTGCGCCAGGCGGTGATCAGGTCGCTCGCCGCCAGCTCGGCCGGCTCGCCGCCGTTGAGGCTGGTGTAGTCGACCAGGAGCTCGTCCGCGAAGACCTCCGTCCGTAGCCGGTCCCACTCGCGCTTGTCGGTGTGCCAGCACATCCGGGTGCACACGTCGACGATGTCGAGGCGGTCGCGGAGCCCGGCGGCGGTCATGCGCCGGCCTCGCGGCCAAGGATCCAGTGCTCTTCCAGCAGGAGCGTGTGGACGTACCGGGGTTCGGCGATGCGGAGCAGGTCGGCGAGCAGCGCCTGGTACTCGGGGGTCCTCCGGACGGCCTCGTACGCCTGGGCGTCGTCGAACCAGAGCTGGTGCGCGGCGTCCAGGACCGCCTCGCCGACGCCGTAGGAGGCGTCACGGGTGTGGTTCTGGACGTACCGGCGCAGACCCGGGACCTTCTCGGCCAGCGGAGCGTGCCGGGTGAGGCTGTCGGCCCGGAAGTCGGCCAGTGGCAGGCCCTCGCGGCGCTTCACCAGGATCATCACCTTCACCGCGGGCGTCTCGCCGCCGCCGGGCACGACCACGTGCGCCTCGGTGTCCAGGACCACGGTGCGCCAGAACGCCGCCCAGCGGGGCTCGTCGAGGCGGGCGCCCTCCAGGAACTCCGGGGTCTGCAACGAGGCGAGCTGCTCCTGCTCATTCTCTAGCCAGATCTCGGCGACCCCGCTCCACAGGGGGGCCTCCGCGTCGTCGGGCCGGGGGACTCGGGTGCCGACGCAGTACCGCCTGATCTGCGGGATCTTCGAGGCGTACCGGACGGCGTGCTGCTCGACCCAGTAGCGCTGGAACTCCTGCTCGGTCATCCCGGGCTTCGGGTGGGCCAGGATGATCTGATGGATCATGTCGTCCTCCAGGGGTGAATGGGCGCTGTCAGACCTGGTAGCGCTTCTTGACGTCCTCCGCGAAGCCGAGGTAGTCGCGCAGCGGCCAGACCTCCTCGAACTCCAGGTACTCGCGCATCGGCAGGCGGCCCAGGGCGGTGCGGTCGAGCTCCTCGGCGTCGGGGGAGTCGATGATCGCGATCACCCGCTTCTGCGCCGCGACCTTCCAGATGCCGACGCAGAAACCGGAGTTGATCGTGTCGACGGCGTGCTCGGCCTCCTCCTGCTCGACCTCCCACAGCTCGTCGAGCGAGATCCGGCCCTCGTGCTTCCACTTCATCTGGACGTAGAACAGCATGCTGCGCTCCTCAGCGGCCGTGGGTCAGGACGCGGGTCAGGGGGTGTGCGGCGCCGAGGCTCTCGCGGGCGATGTCGGCCGGGAGCTTGCCGTCGTGGCCGACCACGTCGAGCCGTGCGCCGGCGTCGATCAGGATCCGGGCGCACTCCTCGTAGCCGTGCCAGAGTGCGTCGTGCAGCGGGGTGTAGCCGTTGGTGATGCCCTGGAAGTCCAGGTCGGTGCCGGGCGCGGCCACCAGCAGTGCGGTGATCCCGGCATGGCCGTTGTAGACGGCCTTGTGCAGGGGCACGGCGCCGAAGGTGGGCTCGGTGGCGTTGACGTCGGCCCCGACGGCGACCAGTTCGCGGGCGATGTCCTCGTGTCCGTCGCGGCAGGCCACCAGCAGCGGGGTGTGTGCGTCGTTGAAGCCGTTGACCACAGGGAAGCGGGCGTCGACCTCGGCACCCTCGGCGAGCAGCCGGCGAACGGCGGCGAGATCGCCGGAGACGACCGCCGCCATCAGCTTCTGCTGCTCGGCCGCGGCCTCGTCCGCCCGCGTGCGGGCGGTCAGCAGACGCTCTGCCTCCAGGAGTTTCTCCTTGCCGCGGGTGTTCACGCTGAGCTCGTACTCGAAGTGCTCGCGCATCGAGAAGCCGTAGTGCGTGGACAGGTTGAGCCCCGCCTCGTGCTCCAGCAGGATGGCCGCCACGGTCGGCCGCTTGTACCAGAGGGCGTCCATCAGCGGCGTGTGCCCGGTGGTGGCCGCGACGGCGTCGACGAAGGCGCCCGCCTCCAGCAGCACTCGGACGGTCTCCAGGTCGCCGCCCTGGACAGCCTTGTGCAGTGCGGTGCCGCCACCGCGCGAGTCGGCGGTGTAGACGTCGGCGCCGGCTTCCAGCAATTGGCGGACCAGCGCGACGTCTCCGCGGCCTGCGGCGATCATCAGGGCGGTCAGCCCGCTCGCCGTGTCCCGGGCGCCGGGGTCGGCGCCGGCGGTCAACGACCGCCGCACGCCGGGGGCGTCGCCCCGCCGCACGGCGTCGAGGAATTCATCGGACCGATTTCTGGTCATTCTCGTATTCGCCTGCCTTCTTCTCTCCCGAGTCGGCGACGAGAGATTATCCGGGGCGGCACGGGTCCATGCGGCGACCTAACAAACTCTGTCCGGTGGTCCGCTTCTTGACGCCGCCCGAACGCGACCTCACCAACTCGCGGAAACCTCACAAACTGGATCCGAGCCCTTTGACAGGGTCGTTCCCCACCCCTCAGTCTCAAAGTCGAACAACCGTCGGTGAAGGAGGAAAGGGAAGTGCCGAAGCACATTCTGATAGTTCTCTCGGAATACGGTTACTGGGCCGAGGAATTGGTCGGCCCGCTCAGCGAGTTCGACCAGCGCGGTTACCGCGTCACCTTCGCGACGCCGGGCGGCAAGCGGGCCCGGGCGCTGCCGCCGAGCCTGGACGAGGAGTACGTCGACCCGCCGCTCGGCCGCTCGGTGACCACCGCCGAGGTGGCCGCGCTGGGCCGCGCCGTGGACAGCGGCAACCGGCTCGACGACCCGCTCAACCTCAATGCGTGGCTCCCCGAGCGCCCCTACACCAGCTCGCCGGGCCACCTGCGAGAGCTGGAGGAGTACCACCGCTCGCTGGAGCAGGTCGACGCCGATCTGCGGAAGTACGACGCGCTGCTGATCGTCGGCGGCAGCGGCCCGATCGTCGACCTGGCGAACAACGAGCGTGTCCACGACCTGATCCTGGCCTTCCTGCGGGCCGGCAAGCCGATCGGCGCCGAGTGCTACGGCGTCGCCTGCCTCGCCTTCGCCCGTGACTGGGACGACCGGAAGAGCATCATCCGGGGCAAGCACGTGACCGGGCACTGCAAGGAGTACGACTACAAGGACGGCACCGGATTCCTCGGCACCGACTTCGTGATGGGCCCGCCGCCGTACCCGCTGGAGTACATCCTGCGCGACGCCACGGGGCCCGGCGGCTCCTATCACGGCAATTTCGGGAAGCCGGTGTCGGTCATCGTCGACCACCCGTTCGTCACCGGGCGCTCGACCCCGGACTCCTTCCTCACCGGCCGGAAGATGGTCGAAATGCTGGAGGACGGCCTCACCAGGTTCGGCTGGTGAGGAAATCGGTCGCCAGGAAGGGGCGGGGGTAATTCGGTGGCGGGAAAGACGGGAAACGTCAAACTCATCGAGCAGTTCCGGGCCGACGGAATGCGGCTGATGTTCGGGAATCCCGGAACGGTCGAGCAGGGATTGCTGGACGCGGCGGAACACGCCGAGGGGTTCCAGTACGTGCTGGCGCTGCAGGAGACCGTCGCGGCCGGCATCGCCGACGGCTACGCCCGGGCGACCGGAGGGCCGGCGCTGCTGCAGCTGCACTCGGGTGTCGGTCTCGGCAACGGGATCGGCATGCTCTACCAGTCGCTGCGCGGACACACACCACTGGTCGTCATCGCCGGTGACGCCGGGCTGCGCTACGACGCCATGGACGCGCAGATGGCGTCCGATCTGGTCGCGATGGCGCGACCGGTGACGAAGTACGCGACCCGGGTGACCGATCCGCGCTCGCTGCTGCGGGTGGTCCGCCGCGCGGTGAAGATCGCGATGACCGAGCCGCGCGGCCCGGTGTTCGTGGCCGTACCGATGGACGTCCTCGACGAGATCAACGACGAGCCCGTCCTCCCCGCATCCGTGCCGGTCACCGCCTCCGCCCCGCCGACGGAGGCGGTGACCCGGGCCGCCGGGCTGCTCGCGGGCGCGGAACGGCCGCTGATCCTGGTCGGCGACGGCGTGGCGGTTGCGGGGGCGCAGGCGGAGCTGGTCAGGGTGGCCGAGGTCCTCGGGTCGGATGTGTGGTGCGTGGATTCCTCCGAGGTCAACATGCCGGCCTCGCACCCCCTTTCGTGCGGCCAGCTCGGCCACATGTTCGGTGGGCGCAGCGCGGCCGTGGTCGCGGAGGCGGACGCCGTGCTGATCGTCGGTACGTACGTCTTCCCCGAGGTCTTCCCGGTGCTCACCAACCCGTTCCGGGTGGACGCGCGGATCGTGCACGTCGATCTGAACGCGTACGAGATCGCGAAGAACCATCCCGTGGACCTGGGTCTGGTGGCCGACCCGAAGCCGGCCCTGGCAGCCCTGGCCACCGAGCTGGAGGCGGTCCTGAGCGTGCGCCAGAAGCGCGCGGCTGCGTCGCGGCTGGCTGCCCGAACGGCCGAGCAGCGGCCGGTGGCGCCCGGGGACACGACGCTGGAGCGGTTCGTCCGGGAGCTCGCCCGGCAGACCGGCGGGGACCTGATCGTCTTCGACGAGGCGCTCACCTCCTCGCCGACCCTGGTCAGGCACCTGCCGCCGGACCGGCCCGGTGACTACTTCCTGACCCGGGGAGGCTCGCTCGGGGTCGGCATCCCCGGCGCGATCGGCGCCAAGCTCGCCCGTCCCGACCGCGCGGTGGTCGGGTTCACCGGCGACGGCGGCGCGATGTACACGTACCAGGCGCTGTGGACCGCGGCCCGGTACGGCGTCGCCGCCAAGTTCGTGGTCTGCAACAACCGCAAGTACCGGTTGCTGGACGACAACATCGCCCAGTACTGGAAGGAGCGGAACATCCCCGAGCACGAGTTCCCCTCCTCCTTCGACCTCTCCCGCCCGGACATCCGCTTCGCCGAGCTGGCCCGCGCCCTGGGCGCCGACGGCATCCGGGTGGAGAAGCCCGACGAGGCCGCGGCCGCGGTCGAGCGGATGCTCGCCGCCACCGGGCCCTTCCTGGTCGACCTCCAGGTCTGACGTCACCCCAAGGAGTTGTCGCGATGCCGGAGCCCGCCTCCACAGGGCCCCACCTCACCGAGCGGGCCGTCCGCAGCCTCGTCGAGCGGTGGTACTCCGCCCTGGACCGCCACCGCGACCCGGACGAGGTGAAGCGGTTCCTGGTCGACGACGGCCTCGAACTGCGCTTCCCCGAGGGCGTCTTCTGCGGCCATACCGGTTTCGCCGACTGGTACCGGGCCGCCGTCCACCGGTTCTTCGACGAGGAGCACACCGTGCTCCGGGTCCGGGTGGCCATCGACGGAGCCGAGGCCGAGGTCCGCGTGAACGTCAACTGGCAGGCCAGGGTGTGGAAGGCGCCGGCTGCCGACAGCCAGTGGCTGGGCTTCGACGCAGACCAGACCTGGACCGTGGTGGCCGGCGAGGACGGCCGGATCCCGCTGATCAAGACCTACACCTGCAACGCGCTGGAGCCGATGCCCGGCTCCGCCGCACTGTGACCGGGGGAGAAGCGATGAACGCCCGAGAGGTGCTGGCCAACTACTACGTCCACGCCAATGACGGCGACTGGGACAGTTGGTGCGATCTCTTCGCCGAGGACATGGTGATGGACGAACAGCTCGCCGGCCGCATCGAGGGCCGCGGCAGGCTCCGCTCGATGATGCGGGGCATGGGGGAGATGTACGCCTCCTTCGAGAACCTCCCCCGCTACTTCCTGGTCGACGCCGACGGCGAGGAAGCGGCCGTGGTCTCCCACATCTCGGCCCGCAGCTCCTCGGGCAGGCCGATCGAGGCGGACGTCATGAACTACTTCCGCATCCGCGACGGCCGGATCACCTACATGTCCAACTTCCACGACACCCTGCCGTTCCAGGTGCTGTCCCAGAGCCAGAGGCCGTGATGAGGGAGGAGTTCGACTACGTCATCGTCGGCGCGGGCACGGCCGGCAGCGTCCTGGCCCACCGCCTCACCGAGGACCCGGACGTGCACGTGCTGCTCCTGGAGGCCGGAGCCGGGTGCATCCCGGCCGAGGTGGACGACCCCACCGCCTGGATGCGGCTGCTCGGCAGCCGTATCGACTGGCGCTACCGCAGCACCCCGCAGCCGGGCCTGGACGGCCGGGTCACCCGCGAACCGCGTGGCCGGGCCCCGGGCGGCAGCAGCAACCTCAACCTGATGATGTACGTCCGGGGGCACCCGGCGGACTTCGACCACTGGGCCTACCAGGGCGCGGCAGGCTGGTCGTACCGTGACGTCCGGCCCTACTTCGACCGGATGGAGGCCGACCGGCCGGTCACCCACGCGGGCCTGAACGGGCCGAACCCGGCCTCCCGGGCGTTCGTCGACGCCTGCGTCGAGCTCGGGCACTCGCGGCTCGCGGACTTCGCCGACGGCCCGGTGCACGGCGTCGCCTGGCACCGCCTGGAAACCGCCGGCGGCCGACGCCGGGGCGCGCTCGCCGCGTACCTCGAACCCGCCCTGAGCCGGCCCAACCTGAGGCTGCGCAGCAACGCCCAGGCGCTGCGACTGGTGGTGATGGACGGCCGCTGCGTCGGCGTGGAGTACCTCCAGCGTCCGGAGCAGGCCGGCCTCGAAGGGCGCGCGGTACGCGACACGCACGGCGAGGATTTCCGCACGGGCATCCACCAGGTCCACGCCACGGCCGAGGTGATCCTCGCTGCGGGCGCGATCGAGTCGCCGAAGCTGCTGCTGCTCTCGGGTATCGGGAACCCCGACCAGCTGAGGAACTTCGGCATCACCGTCAACGCCGCGCTGCCCGGCGTCGGGGAGAACTTCCACAACCATGTGCTGACCGCGGTCATGTCGGAATCGCGCACCCCCGTACCGGCCGCCCGGCAGAACCTCTCGGAGGCGGCCCTGTTCCTCGCCTCCGAACCGGGCCTTCCCGCACCCGACCTCCAACTCGCCTTCGTACACGGCCCGTTCGACCAGGAAGCGACCCGCGGGCGGATGGACACGGTGAGCGTCCTGCCCGGCGTCGTCCGGCCGGCATCCCGCGGCTGGGTGAGACTCGCCCGGGCCGGCGCGCTCGCCCCTCCGCTGGTCAACCCCAACTACCTCGGTGACCGCTCCGATCTGAAGCGGCTGATCGACGGCGTCAAACTGGCCAGGGAGATCATCGGCGCCGCCGCCTTCTCGCCCTGGCACAAGCGGGAGCTGTGGCCAGGGCCCGCCGTCCGCGGCGACGAGCAGCTGCGCGCCTTCGTCCGGCGCACCGCCGACAGCTACCACCACCACGCCGGCTCCTGCCGGATGGGCGCCGACGACCTGTCGGTGGTGGACCCACGCCTGCGCGTCCACGGGGTGCGCGGGCTGCGCGTCGCCGACGCGAGCGTGATGCCCGCCGTGCCCTCCGGAAACCCCCATGCCGCCGTGGTGATGATCGCCGAACGGGCGGCCGACCTGATCAGGGAAGGGACCCATGTCTGACGTCGCCGTCAGGGAAGGACCGCTGACCGGCACCCGCATCGCGGTGCTGGTGGAGAGCGACTACTACGAGCCCGAGATCACCTACTACCGGCACCGCTTCGCCGAGGAGGGCGCCGAGGTCGACCTCCTCAGCCGACTCTGGGGCCAGAGCGAACTCACCTTCACCGGGCACGAGTTCCGCGCTCCGCTGACCGTCACCCGCAGCCTCGAAGGCGTCGACCCGCGCCGGTACGGCGCGATCATCGTGCCCTCCGGTATGGTGGCCGACCGGCTGCGCTACAGCGATGACGTCAACCGGCTGGCCCCCGCCACCCGGCTGCTGCGCTGGGCGTTGTCCGAGCCAGGCGTGGTCAAAGGCATCATCTGCCACGGCATGTGGCTGGCCTCCGCCATCCCGCAGACCGTCAAGGGCCGCAAGGTCGTCTGCCACAACAACCTGATCGGCGACGTGCGGAACATGGGCGCCGAGTACGTCGACCAGGACGTCGTGGTTGACGCAGACCTGGTGACCGCGCGTACCGGCGAGCACCACCACCTCCTCGCCAGGACGGTCATCGACGTGCTCGCCGACCGGAGGAGCCGATGATGCGCTGGGCCCACGTCGGCCTTAACTGCCGCGACCAACGCGCCACCGAGGAGTTCTACACCCGCTGGTTCGGCTACCACCGCGCCCGGGCGGTGCCGGTCGGCGACGGGGAGATCCTCTTCCTGCGCAACGGCGATACCTACCTCGAACTCTTCCCCGTCCCGAGCGAGCCGCCCGCTCCGACCACCACGGCCGACGGCCCGGCGCAGCCCGGCGCCGTACGCCACATCGCCTTCCGGACCGACAGTGTCGACGCCCTGCTCGCCGCCATGGGCGAGGACGCCCACGTCACGCTCGGTCCGCTGGACTTCGACGAGGTCCTGGACGGCTGGCGGGCGGTGTGGCTGCGCGACCCGGACGGCGTGGTCGTCGAGGTCGGCCAGGGCTACCGGGACCAGGAAGCCATCGAGATCACCGAAAGGGAGAACCATGTCTGACACGGTGAACTTCACGTTCTCCGACACCATCGCGGGCTACGTCACCGCGCACGACCGCGACAGCGGGACCTTCGCCCTCCGCACCGCGGACGGCAGGGACTTCGAGATCGCCACCGCCGGCGAGGTCTCCGCCGAGCTGCTGCGCAACCTGGAGGAGCCGTACACCGACGCGGGCGGCCACCTCGACACGATGCTGGAGCCCGGCCGTCACCTCTTCGCCCACGTGGTCTTCTACCCGGAGGGCGGCACGACGCGGATCGAGGCCAAACGCCTGGTCTTCCTCGGCCGCCAGGCCGACGCGTACCGCTTCGAGGAGACCGACTGGTGGATCCGCCAGCTGGAGTCCATCGCCGGCTTCTACCGCCGCGCCCAGTTCGGTGACGGCCCGATCGACTACACCCGGTACCGCACCCAGCTGCGCCTGGGCGGCGACAAGACCGCCAGCCACGTCCAGGAGACCGACACCATCTCCCGACTGGTGTACGGCATGGCCTCCGCCTTCCTGCTCACCGGCAACGACGAGTACCTGGAGGTCGCCGAGCGCGGCACCGAGTACCTGCGCGAGCACATGCGCGTGGTGGACCCGGAGGAGGACGTCGTCTACTGGTACCACGGGCTCAGCGTGGACGGGGACATCGAGAAGAAGCTCTTCACCTCGGAGTTCGCCGACGACTACGACGCCATCCCGATGTACGAGCAGATCTACGCGCTGGCCGGCCCGGTCCAGACCTACCGGGTCACCGGCGACCCGCGGATCAAGGCCGATGCCGACGCCACCCTGCGGCTGTTCGAGAAGTTCTTCCTCGACCGCGAGCAGGGCGGCTACTACTCGCACGTCGACCCGATCCTGTTCCGCGCCGACCACGACTCGCTCGGCCCCAACAAGGCGCGCAAGAACTGGAACTCGGTCGGTGACCACGCCCCCGCGTACCTGATCAACCTCTACCTGGCCACCGGGGACGAGACGTACGCCCGGATGCTGGAGTACACCTTCGACACCATCGTCGAACACTTCGTTCCCGACAAGCACAGCCCCGCCCGCAAGACCAGCCCCTTCGTCCAGGAGCGCTTCCACCGCGACTGGTCGCACGACACCACCCACGGCTGGCAGCAGGACCGCGCGGTGGTCGGCCACAACCTGAAGATCGCCTGGAACCTGATGCGCATGCAGTCGCTGCGCTCCAAGCGGGAGTACCTGGAGGCGGCCGCCGAGATCGGCGAGCTGATGCCCGCCGTCGGCAGCGACCGCCAGCGCGGCGGCTGGTACGACGTGGTCGAGCGGATCCTGGCAGACGGGCAGGAGCACCACCGGTTCGCCTGGCACGACCGCAAGGCCTGGTGGCAGCAGGAACAGGCGATCCTCGCCTACCTGATCCTTCACGGCATCACCGGTCGGAAGGACTTCCTGCGCGACGCCCGCCACGCGGAGGCGTTCTACAACGCCTACTTCCTCGACCACGACGAGGGCGCCGTCTACTTCAACGTGCTCGCCTCCGGCACGCCCTACCTGCTCGGCACCGAGCGGCTCAAGGGCAGCCACTCGATGAGCATGTACCACTCGGCCGAGCTGTGCTACCTCGCCGCGGTCTACAACAACCTGCTGATCGGCGGCCGGGGCATGGACTTCTGGTTCAAGCCCGACCCGGACGGTCTTCCGGGCGGTCTGCTGCGCGTCTCGCCCGACCTGCTGCCGGCCGGCTCGGTGCGGATCGCCGCGGTGGAGGTCGACGGCGAGCCGTACCCCGACTACGACGCCGACGCGCTCACCGTGCTCCTGCCGCGCGGCCGGGGCCGGGTGAAGGTCCGGGTCCGCCTCGAACCGGTGGGGAAGGCGTCATGAAGGTCTCGGTCCGCTCCCGGGAGCAGGACGGCGTCACCGTCGTCGAACTCGAAGGGGAGATCACCAGCGTCACCTCCGCCGAACTCCAGGGCAGCATGCTGCCGTTGATCGGCGGCACCGAGACCACCGTGATCGACCTCAGCGGGGTGCCGTACATCTCCAGTGCGGGCCTGCGCACCCTGCTGCTGGTGCACCGGCAGGCGCTGCGTCGGCAGAGCGCCACCGTGCTGGTCGGGCTCGCGGAGGAGGTGCGGTTCGTGATGGCCTCCACGGGCTTCCTCGACTTCTTCGACGTCCGGGAGAGTGCGTCGGCTGTCCTCGGACCGGCCCGCGAATGAGCACCGGTGAGCGCATCGACGCCTACCCGACCCGGACCGTCGCCGGCTACGGCGTCCGGGCCGGCCGCCCGCTGCCCTTCGGGGCCACGCCGGTGCCGGGTGGCGTCAACTTCTCGGTCCACTCGGACCGGGCCACCCGGATGTGGCTGGTGCTGTTCGAGGCGGGAGCCTCCCGGCCGCTGGCCGAGCTGGAGTTCCCCGCCGCGTTCCGCACCGGCAGCGTCTTCGCGATGACCGTCTTCGGCCTGGACGAGGAGGAGTTGGAGTACGGCTTCCGTGCCGAAGGCCCCTTCGACCCCGGGCGCGGCGACCGCTTCGATCCGGCCCGGGTGCTGACCGACCCGTACGCGCGGCTGATCTCCGGACGGGACGTCTGGGGCACCCCGCCGGACCGCGACCGCCCCTGCCCGTACCGTTCCCGGCTGGTGCGGGACGACTTCGACTGGGGCGACGACGCGCCGCCGCACATCCCCACCGAGGACCTGGTCGTGTACGAGCTGCACGTGCGTGGCTTCACCCGCCATCCGTCTTCCGGGGTGTCCGCCCCCGGCACCTTCTCGGGTCTGCGCGAGAAGATCCCGTACCTGAGGGAACTCGGCGTCAACTGCGTCGAGCTGATGCCGGTCTTCGAGTTCGACGAGCACGACAACCCGCGCCGCGACCCGGCGACCGGCGAACCGCTGCTGGACTACTGGGGTTACAACACCCTCGGGTTCTTCGCGCCCAAGGCCGGCTACGCGGCCACCGGACGGTTCGGCATGCAGGCCGACGAGTTCAAGACGCTGGTCAAGGACCTGCACGCGGCCGGTATCGAGGTGCTCCTCGACGTGGTCTTCAACCACACCGCCGAAGGCAACGAACAGGGGCCGACGATCTCCTTCCGGGGCCTGGACAACGCGACCTACTACATGTTGACGCCGGACGGTCACTACTACAACTTCAGCGGCACCGGGAACACCGTCAACTGCAACCACCCCGTGGTGCGCGACTTCATCCTGAACTGCCTGCGCCACTGGGTGTCCGAGTACCACGTCGACGGCTTCCGCTTCGACCTCGCGGCCATCCTCGACCGGGCACCGGACGGCACTCCGCTGGCCAACCCGCCGCTGGTGGAGCAGCTGGCGCACGACCCGGTGCTGCGGCACTGCAAGCTGATCGCCGAGGCCTGGGACGCCGCGGGCCTGTACGAGGTCGGCAGCTTCCCCGACTACGGGCGCTGGGCCGAATGGAACGGCAAGTACCGGGACACCGTTCGACGGTTCCTCAAGGGGGACGAGGGCACGGTCGGCGAACTCGCCACCCGCCTGGCCGGCTCGCCCGACCTGTACGGCGGCCGCGGCACTGCCGCCTCGGTCAACTTCGTCACCGCGCACGACGGGTTCACCCTGCACGACCTGGTCTCGTACGACGAGAAGCACAACGAGGCCAACGGCGAGGGCAACGCCGACGGTGCGAACGACAACCAGAGCTGGAACTGCGGCGCCGAGGGCCCCACCGACGACCCGGGGATCCTGCGGCTGCGCGGGCGCCAGATGAAGAACGCCATGGCGATCCTGCTCACCAGCCAGGGCGTGCCGATGCTGCTGGCCGGCGACGAACTCGCCCGGACCCAGGCCGGCAACAACAACACCTACTGCCAGGACAACGAGCTGTCCTGGCTGGACTGGGGCCTGCTGGAGGCCAACGCGGACCTGCACCGCTTCGTCCAGGGCGTGATCGCCTTCCGGCACGCCCACCCGTTGTTGCGCGGCGCCGACCACCCGGGCGGCGAGGTCAGCTGGCACGGCGTGCGCGCCTGGGATCCCGACTGGTCCCCGGACAGCCGCCTGCTGGCGGTGCTGCGCGAGGGCGACGAGCAGATCTACGTCGCCATGAACGCCCACTGGGAGCCGCACGACCTCGAACTGCCGCAGCCACGCCCCGGCACGGCCTGGCACCTGGTGGCCGACACCGCCGCCGATGCCCCGCACGATCTCCACCGGCCCGGCGCGGAGCCGCCGTTGGAGACCCCGGGCCGCTACCGGATCGCCCCGCGATCCGCCGTGATCCTGCTAGCCCGTTGACACCCGAAAGAACCGGAGAACGCACTCCCATGGCCCTCACCGTCTCGGTCACCACGTCCACCGACACCGCGACCATCAGCCTCGCCGGCGAGCTGGACGCCGCTAGTGCCCCCGCCTTCCACGACACCATCGAGCAGGCCGCCGCCGCCGGGGTCACCCATGTCGTCATCGAGGCCAGCCGGTTGACCTACATGGCCAGCGCCGGCCTGCGCTCCCTGGTGTTCGCCCGTCAGAAGATGGGCGACGACGTCGTGATCACCGTGTCCGGGTCGAGCGCGCCGGTGGCCCGGACCATCCGGCAGGCCGGCTTCGACCACAGCGTCACGCTCGTCGACGAGTGAGGACGAGTGGGACCGGACGGATCACGCGGATGACCGCCCTGCGCATCGCTGCCGCGCTGACCTCCCTGGACGAGGTCGCGCACTTCTGCCACGAGCTCGCCGAGCGGGCCGGGCTCACCCCCGAGGCCGCGTACCGGCTCCGGCTCGCCACCGACGAGCTCGCCACCAACGTGGTGATGCACGGCTACCGCGGCGGCGAGGGCGAGTTGCGGCTCGCGGGCGGAATGGACGAGGAGACCGTCTGGATCCGCCTGGAGGACGACGCCCCACCCTTCGACCCCGCCGCCGGGTGCAAACCCCCGACGCCCGACGTCCCCCTGGCGAAGCGGCCGATCGGCGGACTGGGGATCCACCTCGCCATCACCGCGCTGGACGACTTCAGCTACCGCTACGCCGACGGCCGCAACCGCAGCACTCTCGTGCTCCGGCGGCACCGAACCGAATGAGGACCCCATGCCCGACGTGTCCGCGCTCCTGGTCGACCAGGAGCGGAACCCGCCCCCCGAACTGCTGGCCGCCCTTGCCCACGAGGACGTGGCCGTCGAGGTGCGCACGCCGCAGGACGCCCTGGAAGGGGAGGCACCCCGGGCGGACGTCCTGCTGACCCCGGCCGCGATGCCGCCGCGGGCCGTGCGGGAGATCGGCCGGCGCCTCGCCGGCAGCGGGCCCACCCCGATCACGGTGGTGTACGCACAGGACGGCTTCGACGACATCGAGCAGCACATCATGCTGGGGCACGACTACATCGTCCCGCCGTTCCTCCCGTCACTGGTGCGGGCCCGGCTGCGCAGCTGTCACGAGCAGGCCGAACTGGGCCGGTCGATGGAGGAGGTCGAAGCCCGGGCAGAACTCCTGAGCTACGAACGGGAACTGAAGATCGGCCGGCAGATCCAGGAGGGCTTCCTGCCCGAGGAGCTGCCGGCCCCCGACGGCTGGGACCTGGACGTCCGCTTCCGGCCGGCCCGCAACGTCGCGGGCGACTTCTACGACGTGTTCGAACTGGTCAACCGGCGTCGGCTGGCCCTGGTGGTGGCGGACGTGTGCGACAAGGGCGTGGGCGCGGCACTGTTCATGGCACTGATCCGCAGCCTGCTGCGGCACACGGCCGAGCACAGCGGCCTGCAGAGCCCGATGACGACCCATCAGGCCGCTAACCCCGCGCACGTCATCCCCGTGGTCGGGGCCACCCCGCTGATGAACGCCGTGGTCGGCACCAACGGCTACCTCACCCGCAACCACAGCGGACAGGGCTACTTCGCCACGATGTTCTTCGCCGTCCTCGACCCGACCACCGGCAACCTGGTCTACATCAACGGCGGTCACAACCCGCCCCTGCTCGTCCCCAGGGAGGGCGGGGACCCGACGCCGCTGGAGCCCACCGGGCCGGCCGTCGGCGTCATCCCGGACTGCGCCTTCGACCTGGGGTACGCCCGGCTCCGGCCGGGCGACACCCTGTTCGTCTACACCGACGGCGTGACCGAGGCGCGCGACGAGCACGGCGGGTTCTTCGGCGACGCGCGCGTGCTCGACCTGCTGCACGCGCCCGTGTCGTCCGGACAGGCGCTGCTGGAGCGCATGGAGGCGGCGCTGCGGCAGCACTCCGGCACCGCCGAGCAGCACGACGACATCACCATGATGGCCGTCCACCGCACGGCCGGACCGGGCTGAGCCGGCGCAACCGCGCCCACGGGGTCCCAGAACGATCGGACAGGAGAGATGGCACAGATCATCGCGATGCACTCGCACCGAGGGGGTACCGGAAGATCCACCCTCGCGGCCAACCTGGCCCGGCTGATGGCCGACGACGGCCACCGGGTGGCGTTGGTGGACACCGACATCCAGTCACCCGCCGCGTACGCCCTGTTCGGCGGCACCCGAGCCCCGGACCGCACCCTCGCCGACTACCTGGTCGGCCGGTGCGAGGTCGAGGAGGCGGCCCTTACGGTGCCCGCCGTGTCCGGGGGTGCCGAGTTGTACCTCGTCCCCGCCCGGGCGGAGGCCTCCGGGATCCACGAGATCATCGCGCAGGGATACGACGTCGGCCTGCTGCGGGAGGGCTTCGACCGGCTGATCGAGGAACTGCGTCTGGACGTCCTGCTGCTCGACACGCACGCGGGCATCAACAACGAGACGGTGACGGCCGTGGCGAGCGCCGACACCCTGGCCGTGGTGACCAGGTCGTGCCGGCTCGACCTTCTCGGTGCGGGGGAGACTGTCGAGTTCGCCGCCCAACTGGGCTGCCCGCGGCGGGTGCTGCTGGTCAACATGGTCCCGCCGGGCGTGTCGCAGGAATTGGCCGGGCAGCGGGCCGGGGCGGCGTACGGAACGCCCGTGGAGGCAGCCCTGCCCTACGCACCGGAGCTGGCCATGGCGGCGGGGGCGCAGCTGTTCGTCGACGCCTATCCCGACCATCCGTTGGTGGAACGTTTCCGCAAGATCATTCCTTCCTTGGTACCCCGGAGGTGACGGCAACGATGGAGACCCTGTCCGCGATCGCCCTGGTCGGAGGCCGGGGAGTGCGGGCCCGGCCGCTGACCCTGAACTCCTCCGACTACCTGCGCAGCAAGGCCGCCATGAGCCTGGCCGGGCGCAGCCTCATCGAGTGGGCGGTCGGGATCCTGCAGGCCCAGGGGGTCGACCGTTTCTACGTCGCCGCCAACGGCGGGGAGAACCGCGCCCAGACCAAGGCCATCCTGGAGCACGGGGAGCGGCTCGGCGTGTCCGTCCGCTACTCCAGGACCCGCTTCGACAGCAGCAACACCGGCTCCGGAGAGGCCACCCTGCGCTGCCTGGAGTACTGGGACCTGACGGGCTTCGCACTGGTCTTGCCCTCCGACTCGGTCTTCGACTTCGACCTCGGGGCCATGACCCGCGCCCACCGGGCGCACGACTCCGTCGTCACCCTCGCCACCGTGCTGCGCCCGGCGGCCGAGGCGGCGGGCAAGTACGGCGTGGTGCTTCGGGGCCCCGACGGCGGGGTGACCGGCTTCCTGGAGAAGCCGGACCTGGCCGCGCTGCGGGCGGCCGGTGCGCTCGACGGCGCGGGGCGGGTCGAGACCAACGCCGGAATGTACCTGGTCGACTGCGACCGGTTGCGGGTGATCGCCCGCGAGCCCGGCCTCGCCGCACTCGCCCGCCGCAGCCTGGACTGGGGCGGCGACCTGCTGCCGTACCTGGCCGCGCGCGGCCACCGGATCGCCTCCCACCCCATCGCCAAGTTCGGCGACCTGGGTAGCCCCCGCGACTACCTCACCACCCTGCGCGAGGTCCTGCGGGACGAGTACCCGATGCTCAGCGGCAGGATCGACCCGCCAGTGAGCGCGCCGGCCGGGGCGCGGATCCACGAGAGCAGCCTGTACCTCAAGGACGAGACCACCGGCCGGACCCTCGCGGAGAAGGTCGCCGACGGCACCGTGCGGATCGGCCCGAACGTGCGGATCGGCCGGGACGTGGAGATCGGGCCCGGAGTCGTCCTCGCCGAGTCGGACATCGGCGACGGCGTCGACCTCGGCGAGGGCAGCTCGCTGCGCGGCGTCTCCTGCGGCGACCACAGCATCGTCGGCCCCGGCGCCCGGATCTCCGACGCCTTCCTCGGCGTCATGGTCGACATCCGCTCCACGCTCGGGCGCCCGGTCATCCTGGAGGAGTTCTGCGCCCTCGGCGACGAGGTGAGGATCGGCGCGGGCACCCATCTGCGCGGAGTGAGCGTGTTCCCGCGGCTCGACATCGGGAGCGGCGCGCGGATACCCGCCGGCGCCAGCCTCTCCGGACTCAAGGACCTGCTGCACTGGCTGGGCGAGACGCCCCTGAACGGGAGGGCCGCGTGATGCGCGTCGACCTCCTCACCCGCGAGTACCCGCCGCACGTCTACGGCGGCGCCGGCGTCCATGTGCAGCAACTCGCCAGGGAGCTGCGGAAACTGGTGGACCTGCGGGTCCAGTGCTTCGACGGGCCCCGTCCCGCGCCGCACGTCACCGGCCACCGGGCGCCAGCCGACCTGGTAGGAGCCAACGGCGCCCTCCAGGCCCTCGGCACCGACCTCGCCATGGCCGCGGCGGCAGCCGGAGCCGACGTGGTGCACAGCCACACCTGGTACACCAACCTCGCCGGCCACCTCGCCAAACTGCTGTACGGCGTCCCGCACGTGGTCACCACCCACAGCCTGGAACCGCTGCGCCCCTGGAAGGCCGAACAGCTCGGCGGCGGATACGCGCTCTCCTCCTTCTGCGAGCGCACCGCCATCCTCGGCGCCGACCGGGTGATCGCCGTCTCCGGCGCGATGCGCGAGGACGTCCTGCGCTGCCATCCGCAACTCGACCCCGACCGGGTCGTGGTGATCCACAACGGCGTCGACACCGGTGAGTTCGCACCCGACCCGGACACCGCCGAACTGCGCCGCCTGGGCGTGCGGACCGACCGGCCCACCGTCGCCTGCATCGCCCGCCTCACCCGGCAGAAGGGCCTGACCCACCTGCTGCGCGCCGCGCCGCACCTGGCCCCCGGCACCCAGCTGGTGCTATGCGTCAGCGCTCCCGACACCCGCGAGATCGCCGCGGAGTTCACTGCGGCCGTCCACGAGGCACGCGGGCTGGGCACCGACGTGGTGCACGTCGAGGAGCCGCTGACCCGCTCGGCGGTGCGCCAACTGCTGTCGCACGCCGCCGTGTTCGCCTGTCCCTCGGTGTACGAGCCGCTGGGCATCGTCAACCTGGAGGCGATGGCCTGCGGGACGCCGGTCGTCGCCACCGCGGTGGGGGGCATCCCCGAGGTGGTCGTGGACGGGGAGACCGGCCTGCTGGTCCCGCTCGGCGGCGACGACGAGCCCGTCGAACCCGACCTCTTCGCCAAAGGGTTCGCGCTGCGGATCAACGAGTTGCTGGCCGATCCGGACCGGGCCCGCCGGATGGGCCGGGCCGGGCGCCGCCGGGCGGCCGAGCACTTCTCCTGGACGGCGATCGCCGGGCAGGTCCACGACGTCTACCGATCAGTGGGGGAAAGGACCGAAGTCCGATGACCGTCGAGTCGATCCAGCCCGCGAAGGAGCTCGGCCCGCACCAACTGCCCTCCCAGGTCGGGCGGATCCCGATCACCGGGGTGCGGCCGTCGGTCGACCAGGGACACCGGCCCGCGCGGGCGGTGCCGGGCGAGCCGTTCGAGATCTCCGCCACCGCCTTCCGCGAGGGCCACGAGGAGATCGGCGCCCAGGTGGTGCTCACCGGCCCGGACGGCCTCGAACGCCCCGGGATCCGGATGACCGAGAAGGTACGCGGCACCGACCGCTGGAGCGCCGAGGTCGTCCTGGACCAGCTGGGGGAGTGGACCTTCCGGGTGGAGGCCTGGAGCGACCCGCTGGCCACCTGGCGGCACGCGGCCGAGGTCAAGGCCGCAGCCGGCGTCGACGTCGAGCCGACCCTGGAGGAGGGCGCCGCCCTGCTGGCCCGAGCCGCCCTCGGACCCCTCGCCGTCGGGACTCCCGCGCAGACCGTGCTCGCCTGGGCTGCTGCCGTCGTACGGGACACCGCCCGTCCGGCTGAGGCGCGGCTGGCCGCCGTCCTCTCGCCCGAGGCCAGCGCGGCGGTCGAAGTCGGACCGCTGCGCGAACTCCTCACCGTCGGGCCGGAGTTCCCGCTGCGGGTGGAGCGCGAGCGGGCACTGTACGGCTCCTGGTACGAGTTCTTCCCCCGCTCGGAGGGCGCCGTCCTCGATCCGGCCGGCGTGCGGCCGCCCCGCTCCGGCACCTTCCGTACCGCGGCACGCCGACTGCCCGCCGTCGCCGCGATGGGCTTCCACGTGGTCTACCTGCCGCCGATCCACCCCATCGGTACCACCCACCGCAAGGGCCCCGACAACAGCCTCACCGCCGGACCGCACGACCCCGGGTCCCCATGGGCCATCGGCTCGTCCGTCGGCGGGCACGACGCCCTGCACCCGGACCTCGGCACCGACCGGGACTTCCGGCACTTCGTGCGCACCGCCCGCCGCCTCGGCCTTGAGGTCGCGCTCGACTTCGCCCTGCAGTGCTCGCCCGACCACCCCTGGCTGCGCGAACACCCCGAGTGGTTCCGCCACCGGGCCGACGGCAGCATCGCCCACGCCGAGAACCCGCCCAAGAAATACCAGGACATCCACCCGATCGACTTCGACGCCGACCCGGACGGCATCCACGACGCCTGCCTGCGGGTGCTCCACCACTGGATGGACCGCGGCGTGCGGATCTTCCGGGTGGACAACCCGCACACCAAACCGCTCGGCTTCTGGGAGCGGCTGCTCGCCGACGTCCACGACACCGACCCGGACGTGCTCTTCCTCTCCGAGGCGTTCACCCGCCCGGCGATGCTGCACGCCCTGGCCCGGGTCGGCTTCCACCAGTCGTACACCTACTTCACCTGGCGCAACACCCGTGAGGAGATCGAGGAGTACCTCGGCGAACTCGCCGGGCTCGACGGAGCGGAGGCGGCCGACTACCTGCGGCCCAACCTCTTCGTCAACACCCCCGACATCCTCCCGCGCTACCTCCAGCACGGCGGACGCGCCGCCTTCGCGGTGCGGGCGGTGCTGGCCGCGACGGCCAGCCCCTCCTGGGGCGTCTACGCCGGCTACGAGCTGTGCGAGGCGGCCGCGGCCGTGCCCGGCGGCGAGGAGTACGCCCAGTCCGAGAAGTACCAGTACCGGCCGCGCGACTGGGACGGCGCCGAGGGGCGCACGCTCGCCCCGCTGATCACGGCGCTCAACCAGATCAGGGAGCGGCACCCGGCCCTCCGACACCTGCGCACCTTGCGCTTCCACTCCTGCGACAACCGGCAGATCCTCACCTACTCCAAACGGCTCGGCGACGACGCCGTCCTGGTGGTGCTCAACCTGGACCCGCACCGCGCCCAACAGGGCACCCTCACCCTGGACCTCGCCGCACTCGGGCTGGAACCGGGCGAAGCCTTCGACGTCCACGATGAGCTCAGCGGAGCCGAGTACCGCTTGGACGGCGAGAACCGCGTCCGGCTCGACCCACTCGCCGGCCAGGTCGCGCACATCCTCACTATCCGACCCCTGACGAGGACTTCACGGTGACCCCGCGACTCGACCAGCTTCCGCCGGCAATCGGGGAGCTCGACCTCCACCTGATCGGGGAGGGGCGCCACGAGCGGCTCTGGCAGGTGCTGGGAGCCCACCCCCGCGCCGACGGCACCGACTTCGCCGTCTGGGCCCCAGGCGCCCGGGCGGTACGGGTGATCGGCGACTTCAACGACTGGCGCGGAGCCGGGCACGTGATGCTGCCGCTCGGGTCCTCCGGCGTCTGGCAGCTGTCCGTGCCCGGGGCGGCTGAGGGCGCCCTGTACAAGTACGAGGTCCTCGGCGCGGACGGCACCTGGCGGCAGAAGGCGGACCCGTTCGCCTTCGCCGCCGAGTGCCCGCCGGGGACGGCGTCCCGGATCCACACCTCCTGGCACCGCTGGACCGACGCCGCCTGGATAGCGGCCCGGTCGGCGCGCCCGGCGCGGACGAGCGTCTACGAGGTCCACCTGGGCTCCTGGCGACCCGGACTGACGTACCGCCAACTCGCCGACGAACTGCCGCCCTACGTCCAGGAGCTGGGCTTCACCCACGTCGAGTTCCTGCCGGTCGCCGAGCACCCCTTCGGCGGCTCGTGGGGGTACCAGGTCACCTCGTATTTCGCCCCGACCGCGCGGCTCGGAACCCCGGACGACTTCCGGCACCTGGTCGACGCCCTCCACCGGGCCGGCATCGGCGTGATCGTCGACTGGGTGCCCGCGCACTTCCCCGAGGACGACTGGGCACTGGCCCGGTTCGACGGCACCCCCCTCTACGAGCACCCCGACCCGCACCGGGGCGAACACCCCGACTGGGGCACCCTGGTCTTCGACTTCGGCCGCCCCGGGGTGCGCAACTTCCTGATCGCCAACGCACTGTACTGGTGCGAGGAGTTCCACGTGGACGGCCTTCGGGTGGACGCCGTGGCCTCCATGCTCTACCTCGACTACTCGCGCGGCCACGGTCAGTGGACGCCCAACGCCCAGGGCGGCCGCGAGAACCTGGAGGCGGTCGCCTTCCTCCGAGAACTCAACACCACCCTCCACCGCCGCTTCCCCGGCGTGCTCACCGCCGCCGAGGAGTCCACCGCCTGGGAGGGCGTCACCCGGCCGGTCGAGGCCGGCGGGCTCGGCTTCGACCTGAAGTGGAACATGGGCTGGATGCACGACACCCTGGGCTACCTCCGCCAGGACCCGGTGCACCGGCGCCACCACCACACCGGCATGACCTTCCCGATGATGTACGCCCACGCGGAGAACTACCTGCTGCCCGTCAGCCACGACGAGGTCGTCCACGGCAAGGGCTCACTGCTTGGCAAAGTGCCCGGCGACCGGTGGCAGCGGTTCGCCTCGGTGCGGGCCTACCTCGCTTTCATGTGGGCCCACCCCGGCAGTCAACTCCTCTTCATGGGGCAGGAGTTCGCCCAGGTGGCGGAGTGGTGGCACGACGGCTCGCTGGAGTGGACGCTGCTCGACACCCCCGAGCACCGGGGCGTGCGCGACCTGGTCCGCGACCTCAACCGGCTCCAGCACGCCATCCCCGCGCTCTGGCGGCTCGACGGCGAACCCGGCGGATTCCGCTGGATCGACGCCGACAACGCGGACGAGAACGTCCTCTCCTTCATCCGCCACGACGCCGACGGCGAACCCCAGGTCTGCGTGTACAACTTCTCGCCGGTGGTCCGCGCCCAGTTCCCACTGGCCTTCCCCCGCGCCGGCGGCTGGAGCGAGGTGCTCAACACCGACGCCGAGTGCTACGGGGGCAGCGGCGTCGGCAACCTCGGTGCCGTCACGGCCGAGGCACGGCCCCGGCAGGGCCTGCCGGCCTGCGCCGACGTCGTGCTGCCACCGCTCGGCGCGCTCTGGCTGCGCCCGCAGGGCCGGGAGGCCGGGCGTGGCTGAGATCCTGCTCCTGGTCGTCGGCGCGACCCTGGTCTCCGCCGCCGCCCACCGCACCGGCGTCTCCCCGCCGATCGCGGCGGTCGTCGCCGGGCTGCTGGTCTCCTTCGTCCCCGGCGTACCCGACTACCACCTCGACCCGGACCTCGCGCTGATCGTCTTCGTGCCCCCGCTGGTGTACTCCGACGCGGTGGAGAGCTCGTACCTGAACCTGCGGGCCAACGCCCGCCCGATCGGCCTGCTTTCCGTAGGGCTCGTCCTGTTCACCACCGCGGTCGTCGGCGCCGCGGCACACTCGGCCGTCCCCGGGATGCCGTGGGCGGACGCCTTCGTCCTGGGCGCGATCCTCGCCCCCACCGACGCGGTCGCCGCCGTCTCGATCGCCCGGCGGCTCGGACTGCCACGACGAATCGTCACCATCCTGGTGGCCGAGAGCATCGTCAACGACGCCACCGGCATGACCGTCTTCCGGCTCACCCTCGCGGTGGCCCTGGGCGGCACCACCACCTTCCTCGACGGTGCGGCCGACTTCGCCTACACCTCGCTGGCAGGGGTCGCCGTCGGCCTGGCACTCGCGCTCCCGGTCCGCCGGCTGCGCGGCTGGCTGGCCGACGCCGTCACGGAGAACGCCGTGATGCTGCTCGTACCCTTCGGCGCCTACGCGACCGCCGAGTCCTTCCACGCCTCCGGAGTGCTGGCCGTGCTCGCCGCCGGGCTGTACCTCGGGCACCACTTCGCCGGGGCCTCGCACGAGGCCAGGCTGCAGGAGAAGGCCACCTGGCGGCTGACCACCTGCGTGCTGGAGGCGGTGTCCTTCGCACTGATCGGCCTGCAACTGCGTCCGGTGCTCCAGGCCCTGCACACCACCGACCCGGCAGCGCTGGGCCGCTACGCGGCCGTGGTGTTCGCCGCCATGCTGCTGGCCAGGACCCTCTGGGTCTTCCCCGCCACCTACCTGCCCCGCCGCCTGTCGGCGAGGCTGCGCGGGCGCGACCCGGCACCTCCGTGGCAGCACCCCGCCGCGATCTGCTGGGCCGGCACCCGCGGCGTGGTCTCACTGGCCGCCGCCTTCGCCGTGCCGCCCGACCTGCCGGACCGGGACCTGGTGCTCTTCCTCGCCTTCTCGGCCGTGCTCGGCACCCTGCTGGTCCAGGGCGTCGGGTTCCCCGCGGTGGCACGCCGACTGCGCCTGCGGGACGAGGGCCAGGCGCGCCACGACGACCTCGCCGAAGCCATGGCGCAGGAGGTGGCGGCCCGGGCGGCCTGGGCCCGGGTCCAGGAGAGGATCACCAGCGGCCAGGACGACGCGCCCGGCCATGTGCTCGACCGCTTGCGGGACCTCGCCGAGCACCGCTGCTCCACCGCCTGGGAGCGGATCCGGGCGGACGGTTCGGACGGCGCTTCGCCGCGGGCCGAGCCGCCCACCGCCGCGTACCGGCGGCTGCGGCGGGAGATGCTCGCCACCGAGCGCAGCGTCTTCGTCCGGCTCTGCCGGGAGGGCCGGATCCACGACGAGGTGCTGCGGCGGGTGATGCACGAGCTCGACCTGGAGGAGGCGGCGCTCTCGCGTATGTGACGGGAAGGCGGCCGGACCGGAATAGGTCCGTACGCTGTGCCAACAATTCCCCGAGGTCCCGGCTTGCCGGACGTGGTCTGCGCACCGCATATGGAACTCGCTAAACCGGCGTCGATCCGTTCTGTCGGAGTCGGTTCTCTGCTCTAATGGGCGGTCGAGCTCAGCAGTGCAGATGGCTTTTCGGGAAATCCGCTGGATCGACGATTTCCCCCGCTCTGCCATGCCCGGAATGGTGAATATTTCCGCCGGGTCGTGGTATTCGCGCATTGCTTTCGAGGAGGGATGGGTGTGGACGCCGGATTCGATGACTTCGGTCCGCAGGACCTTTCTCAGGATCAGGTGGACCGGATGTGCGGGCAGTTGCTCGCCTCGGTGCCGCGCAGTGACCAGCGACGATGGGGCGAGCTGTACGTCCGGGGGCTGCTGTCCGCGAAGGGGCGCAAGACCATGAAGGGCATCGCCGAGGCCGCCGACGCCGGCGCGATGCAGAGCCTCCAGCAGTTCATCACCACCTCCCCGTGGGAGTGGAAGCCGGTGCGCCAGTCCCTGGCCCGCTTCGTGGACCGGCAGCTCCAGCCGGTCGCCTGGATCGTCGAGCCGCTCGCTGTGCCCAAGGCGGGCCGGCACTCCGTCGGTGTCGAGCGCCAGTTCGTCCCCGGCCTCGGCCGGATGGCGAACTGTCAGCAGAGCGCCGGCGTGTGGCTGGCCTCCGGGGAGGCGAGCTGCCCGGTGGACTGGCAGCTCGCGCTGCCGGCCACCTGGGTCCGGGGCAGCGAACAGCGGAGAAGAGCCGCCATACCCGATCACGTGAGATCCCAGACACCGGTGCAGTGCGCCGTCGAATCGGTCGTCTCCATCACCCGTGACTGGAGCCTGACACCTCGTCCGGTGGTGATGGCCGCGACCGGAGACGACCTCGCCGAGGCTCTCAGGGCGTTCGCGCCGCGCCGGATCCCGTTCGTCCTGCGGGTCGACGCCTCCCTTCAGGTGACCCCCGCCGACCCGAGGCTGCCTGTCGGCGACGGAAGGCTGCTGTCGGCGGAGCGCCTCCTGGCGTCCGTACGGGAACTGGGTGCGGCGGTCGAGTGGCGCGACAGTCGGCACGGTCGGCACCGGGTGGCCAGGGTGGTCGGTCTACGGGTCGCGTTGCCGGACGCCCTCGACCGCGCCGCGGGAATGCCGCCGCTCTTCCTCATCGGCGCCTGGACCGACCCGGGCCACGTGCGGCCCACCGAGTTCTTCCTCTCCAACATCGGCCACCTCTCCTCGTCGGCGCTCTTCCGGATCGCCAAGCTGACCAGGCGGGTCTCCCGTGATCTGCAGGACGTCTGCGACGGAGTGGGCATCCGCGACTTCGCCGGGCGCAGTTTCCGCGGTTGGCACCACCACGCCACACTCGTATCGATCGCGCACGCGATCTCCGTCCTGGCCAGACTGCCCCGGCAATCGGGACGTCTGCTGTCGCAGCGACGCCTGCCGCTGATCGGATCGCGGTGACCAAGGACGCCGGCAGGGGGGACGCGCCACGGCCTGCGTCTCCCCTGCAGCATCGTCACCCAGTGGTGCAGCGGATCGCTCACTGCCCGCTCGGTTCCCGGCGGCACCTGGTTCACCGTGCGAATTCTCGCACCGACCCGAAAGGATCTCGAATGACGGAAATCACGACAACGGACGTGCGGGCGGTTTTCGAGAAGCAGCTCGCGGCCGTGGCGGTCGGCGATCTCGAATCGGTCGTCGCGAATTACGCCGCAGACGCCGTGCTCGTCCGGTCTGACCGGAGCTTCACCGGTGGGGACGGAATTCACGAGGCGTTCTCCGCCTACCTCGCTCTCCGGCCGAAGCTGGTGGAAATGGTGGAGTACGCCGAGCACGGCGACACGGTCTGCTATCGCGCGGTCATGGAGGTCGCCGGTGAACGGAAGGACACGGTCGGAACCATGGTGATGAAAGATGGCCGGATCTGGCGGCAGACGGCCTCGTTCCGCCCGGAGCCGCCGGTGACCGCGACGCCGCTGGAGGTCTACCGGGCCTGGAACGACTGCCTGCTGGCGGGCGACATCGAGGGGGCCACCCGTCTGATCGACGCCGAGCGGTGGACCGAGAAGTGCCTCGGACTGACCGGATGGCTCAGCGACTTCCAGGTCGCGCTCACGCACTACGAGCGGAACATGGTCGAGCCGTGGGAGGGTCTGGAGATGTTCGAGGAGGAGGTGGTCGAGGGGCGGGATGCCGTCACCATCCGCTTCCGCGTCGAGGCCACCCACGTGGGGGAGTTCATGGGAGTGCCCGCCACCGGCCGAAGGGTCTCCTTCGACGCCATCCGTATCGTTCACGTCAGGGACGGCAAGGTCACGGGACAGTGGGCGCAGCTCGACCTTTGGGGCCTGCACCGGCAGCTGACGGACAGTCGGCCGACCACGCTCTGAGATGAGCCCGTCAGAGTACCGTCAAAAGAACATTCCGGGCCCTGCACGGCTGGTTCGATCGTGGGCATGGACGTCACCTGGTTGGCCGACCGCCTCGATGGCAGGCCGAGGGTGGTCGTGTCGACGACCAGCACCGGCCCGGGGCTCCGCCGCGAGTTGTGGGTCGCATACCTGTACGGCTACCGGCCGGTGGAGCACCGACCGGCGGCCGGGGCCGGGGGCTGGACCGTGCTGGTCCTGGACCCGGACCCGGCGGCCCGGCACCGGGCCGAGTGGATGCGCAACCCCGACCTGCGCCCGGGAGCGCCCTCCCCGGTCAGCTGGACGGGCGGCCGGGGCGACAGCCGGGCGGAGCCCCTCTGGACACCGCCGGGCTGGCCCCCCGGAGCCGGCCCGGTCCTGCCGTCCGATGACCTGCTTCCCCGTATCCCTCCAGGCCACCGGGGGACCAGGCGCCGAACGGTCTGGCTCACCTGCGGCGTGATCACGGCCTGGGCGATCAACGTCGTGAGGTGGGCCTGGTCCGGCACCCCTGAAATGGCCGGGCTGGTGCTGTCCGGATTCCTGGGCGCCCTGGTGCTGCTGACCTGTGCGATCGCTGCCCGGCGGTCGCGCCGCCGGGCCTGGAAGGCGCAGGTGGACGCGGAACGGCCGGGGGCGTGACGTGGGCCGGACTGCCTTCCGCGCGCGTGCCGCCTCCGTCATGATGCCGGGTGGGGGATGGGGGAGCGGTGTACCTGAGAGACCCGAGGTCCAGGGCCGGGCGGTGGTGCCTCGCGCCGGTCCTCGCGTTCGCCGGCCTCGCTGTGATGCTGGCCGGAGCAGCCCTGACCGCCGTCTGCGTGCTCACCATCGCGTACCCGCTCCGACTCGCCGGGCAGCCGGGACTGTTGACAGTCACCGGTTGCCTCACTGAAGGCAGTGGCAAACAGACGCACACCATCTGCTACGGCGATTTCACCCCCGACTCTCGCGCCGCCGTGGCCCACTCGGTCCCGTACGACGGCAGCTTGCGGGTCGGCGCCCGCGTGCCCGTGCAGTACGTCGAGTCCGAGGACACCTCCTACCGGGTCGGCGTCGCCTACACCGGCGTCCGGGTGCTCGGCATCTCCGCCGGGCTGTTCGCCGTTGTCGCCGGCCCCGTCGGCGTTGCCATGGCAGTCGAGATGGCCGCACCCCGGCAGGCGGCACGGTGGCGGGAGGGGCGCGTGCCGCGGGCCCTGTGGCGAGTAGCCGTGACGCTGTTCAAGGCCCTCGCCGCGCTCGTGGTCGTCTCCGGTTCGATCAGTCTGATGACTTCTCTGCTGACCGACTGACCACCGACCGTGTCGTGGTCGGCAAGCCTCGACGGGCTGCATCTTGGTGCACCGGGCGCCTGCAACATGCTGCATTCCAACCCTTCCCCGGGTGCCCGTCGGAGGTGGCATATTTCAAGCCGTTGAGAAACGCCGCAGTAACACGGGGGGAAATGATGACGAGCGCAGTTTCCTGCGCGCGGCGCGGCAGGATGCATCCTGCCCGGAGGACCGGGGGCATGCTGCTGGGCGCTGTCGCCGGCATGACGCTTCTGGCCATCGGGACCTCAGGTGCCGCGCCGGCCGTAGCCGGTGTGAACGCCGTTTCGGCCGGTGACGCGCCGGCTCCGGGACAGGGCGTCATGAACGGCGCCGACGGCCTTCGCCACCCGCATGGTTCGTATCCCAGGACGCACGCCTGGGACTGACGGACGACGTCGCGCGGAAGCGCGTTTCCCGTCCGGTTTGCAACGTCATATGCCGAAATTCGGCTCTCACTTGCGGAAATGATTCCGTGCCATGCCAAAATCCGTGCCCGGACTTCCGGGTGCGCGAATTCAGGCTTTCTTCCGAAGGGTTCACTAAATGGCGGACGTGAGCCGCGCCGAGCGGTTCGGCGGGGTGGACGAGGCCCCCGCGTCCCTGCCCGAGGGACTGCGCCGGCTCGATGCACTGGTGTCGTCCGGCGGCGGGCTGGTCGGGCGGGTGGCCCGGATCTCGCAGGAGTCGTCGGGCCTCACCGTCTACAACTCCACGATGGGGGAGCTGGAACACGTCCAGCCCAACATCCGCTCGACCAGCAGCCGGCCCTCGGGGGTCGAGCTCGGCGGCGGGGGCGGCGGCACCGATCCACACCTGGCCCGTGCCATCTCCATCGCCGAGGCGCTGGAACGCTACTCCAGCTGCGTCCTCCCGAAGGACCTGGTGTGGGCCACCGCCGACGACCTCGGCGACCGGGCGGTCGACCTCGGCCTGTTCCCGCGGGCGAGCAAGGACGAACTGGCCCACCCCGCCTGCCCGGTGACGGCACCGGAGCGGGACGAGCCGATCCGGTGGACCACGGCTTGGTCGCTGACCGAGGCCCGCCCGGTCATGGTGCCGGCCGTGGCTGTGTGGCTGCACATCCCGGCGCTCACCCCGACCGAGCGCTTCACGCTGCCCATCTCCACGGGCAGCGCGACGCACACGGACCTGCACCGTGCCCTCCTGAACGGCATCTGCGAGGTCATCGAGCGCGACGCGATCGCCCTCACCTGGCTCCAGCGGCTGCCGCTGCCCCGGATCGAGTTCGACACCATGTCGGACGAGCTGGCGCGTTCGCTGCGCGAGGTGGAGCGCAAGGGGATCCGGACGACGTTCTTCGACGCCACCTCCGAACTCGGCATCCCGACGCTGTACAGCCTCGACGAGGATCCGCGCAGCGAGCGAGTACGCCACGTGGTCATGTGCGCGACCGACTTCGACCCGGACCGCGCGGCGATCAAGATGCTGCGGGAGACGGCGTCCTCCCGGATCGCGCTGGGCACCGCCGAGCCGCCGCCGGCCAGCGTCGACGACTTCCACAGCGTCTTCCACGGCGCGACGTACATGGGCGCGGCCGAGCGCACCGCGGCGTACGACTTCCTGCGCGCGCCGGAGAACGGGGTGCGGCTCTTCTCCGCCCTGCCCCGGCCGTCCACCGCCGACGCCAGGGAGGACCTGCGACTGGTCCTGGAACGGCTGAAGCACCACGGCATGGACGTGTACGCGGTCGAGATGACCACGACGGAAGCACGGGAGGTGGGCTTCAGGGTGGTCCGGGTGATCATCCCGCAGCTGATGCCGCTGTCCTTCTCGTACCGTGCGCGGTACCTCGCCCACCCGCGGCTCTACGACGGCCCGCGCGCGATGGGCTACCCGGTGCACCCGGAGGCGGACATCAACCCCTGGCCCCAGCCCTTCGCGTAGGGACGGCAGAGCGCTTTGGAGCGGTAGGAGCAACGAATGTTCGATCTGCACGTGCTGGCGGTCGGTGCCTTCGGCCGCGCGGTCGCGGACCGGCTGGCGGACCGGCGGCCGGCCGAGGTCTCGCCGGAGACCGACCTCTTCCAGCCGGCCCGGTGGCCCCGGGCCCGGATGCGGGTGGTCGCCGCCTGGCGGGAGACCCCGGCCCTGTTCGACCTGGTGGACCGGCTGGCCTTCGCCACCGGTACGCCCTGGCTGCCGGTCACGATGGGCGTGAGCGCGCTGCGCGTCGGCCCGACCGTCCTCGGTGGGCGCGGGCCCTGCTACCGGTGCTTCCTGGCCCGCCAGTACCAGCACCAGCAGCTCCGTGAACTGGACCGCCGACTGCTGCGGGCCTACGACGCCGATCCGGCGCTGGGGCCGGACGGATTCCTTGAGGCCCACGCCGTCCTGGCCGAGACCGTCGCCGGTCTGAGCGCCGACGCGGTGCTCGGCGGCGACGACCTGGCCGAGCGCGGCAAGGTCCGGAGCTTCGACCTGCTGTCCGCCGAGGTGAGCACGCTGTCGGTGGTGCCCGTGCACGGCTGCGAGCGCTGTGACCGGCCGGAACCGGATGCCACCTGGCGCCGGCTCGCCGACGACCTGCGGGACCTCGGCACGACCGTGACCGAACCGGCACTCATCACGAGGAGGGGGTGAACCCATGACCACCGCTCAGTTGTCCGCCGTGGAGCTGGCGTACGCCACGGCCAACGACCCGCAGTTCCGCCTGCCCGCACACCCGTCGGTGGTACCGGGCGTGGTCCTGCACTGGTCGGAGGACGGCCTGATCGTCGAGGGCACGGGCACCCGGCGCACCCTCAGCGGCCGCTCGGCCCGGCAGATCCTCCCGGACCTGCTGCCGCTGCTCGACGGCACCCGCACCCTCGACGATCTGTCGGCCGCGCTCGGCCGCCCGGCTCCGCAGGTCCGTGCCGTCCTCCTGCTCCTGTACTCCTGCGGCCTGCTGCAGGAGGGCGTTCCGCGCCGAACGGACCCTCAGTCGGTGCTGCTGGCCCGGCTGCTCGACAGCACCCGGGTGAACACCAACGCCGACGAGGCGCAGGACCGCCTGGCCGCCGCGCCGGTCGCGCTCTGGGCCGACGGCTTGTTCGGGGAATCGCTGGCCGAGCGGCTGCACGCGATGGGCATGCGCACCGTCCGCCTGGACTCCCCGAACGCCTCGGCCGACGACGAGCAGTCCCCGGCCCTCGCCGTGCTCCACGTCGACGCCGGCAACCGGGCCGACGCCCGCGAGCTCTACCGCGCTCTGCGCCGCCGCGAGGTGCCCGTGCTGCTCACGGGCCCGGACAGCGACGGGTTCTTCATCGGCCCGTACAGCGCGAACGACCACGGCGCCTGCCCCGAGTGCTGCCTCGCCCAGGTGCCGCCCATCTCCGGGGAGCCAACCACCCCGGACACGCCGGCCGCCGCGGCGGCGCTGACCGCGCTGGAGGTGCTCGGACTCGTCGCCCGGGTCGGCAAGCCGGCCTCGCTGCACGGCCGGGTCCGCATCGACCTGTGCGGCGGGCGGTCCGAGGCCCGCATGCTCGCTCCGCGCCCCGGCTGCGACCTGTGCGGTGATCCCTCGGTCGAGTTGCAGGACCCGCCGCCCGCCTACGCCTACGAGCACTCGGTGGCGTTCCCGCCGCGACGGCTGGTGAACCCGAGGGACCACCAGGTCCACTTCGAGCCCTCGAACCTCGCGCTCCAGTACGACGCCAAGGAGTACCCGGACGCCGAGACGGTCGACCTGGGCGACGCGGACCTCGCGCTGCTGGACGTCGGTGCGCAGCCGCTCACCGTCGACCTGCTGGGCACGCTCCTCGGGGCCGCCTTCGGACTCAAGCAGCAGCCGCAGGACCGGAAGCAGAAGCTGCTGCGGTTCGCGCCGACCGGCGGGAACCTCGGCTCCCCGACGGCCTACCTCCTGGTCCGCGACGTCCCGGGGCTGGAGCCCGGCGGGTACGCGTACCAGGCGATCAGCCACCGCCTCGCCCGGGTGGCCGAACTGCCGCCCGAGTACAGGGACATGACCGAGCCCGCGCTGCTGGTCGTCACCGGAGCGCTGGTGCGGGTCGCCCGCAAGTACCGGACCTTCGCCTACCGGGTGATCCACCTGGACACCGGAGTCGCGCTGACCCACCTGCTGCTGGCCGGCCGGCGTTTCGGCCTGCAGATGACCAACGAACCGGCCTGGGACGACAGCGCGTTGACGACCGCCCTGGGCGTGGAGCGCGAGTTCGAGTGCGTGACTGCCGTGGTGCGGCTCGGCACCACGACCGGGTCCCGCAGCGGGGAGGAAGCACGATGAGCGATCTCATGGACCTGATGGCGGCACTCCGTCAGGACACCGAGCGGCGGTCCGAGGCGGAGCACCGGGCCGCCCTGGACCTGGAAGTGCCCTGGCAGTGGCACGGCGTGAGCGGTTTCGGCGCCCTCGCGGAGGACGGGCTGCGGCCGGCTCTGCAGCGTCGCCGGGCGAACCGCTTCTTCGCGGACCGGCCGGTGGACACGGAGTTGCTCCAGCGGATGATCGAGGCGGGCCAGGCGGCCGACGCCGCGCTCTGGCCCCTGGAGTGGGCGGCGCGACCGCTGGAGTTCCTCGTGGTGGCGCGCGCCGTCACCGGACTGCGGCCCGCTATCCACCGCCACGGCCCCGACGGCTTCGAGGCGCTCGCGGACATCTCCGGTACCGAGGAGCTGAGCGCCCTGGTGCTCCAGCCGGAGTTCGCGCTGGCGCCGGCCATCCTGCTGGCGACCGGCTCGCTGGAGGACGCGCTCGACTCGGCCGGCTCCCACGGCCACCGGCGGCTTCTGGAGCGCAGCGGCGCGGCCTGCGAGGCCGCCTGGCTGACCGCGGTCGACGGCGGCCTGTCCGGGAGCATCTTCGCCGGTTTCCTGCCCTCCGCGCTGAAACGACTACTGGGCATCGACGGGTTTCGGCGGACGCAGTTGCTGGCCCTGGCCGTTGGCCACGCCTACGACGCGTCCGGCGAGTACGGCAGGGGATCGGCCAACGGCTGACGCCTGCACCGCTTCGATCCGAGGAAGGGAGGTGACATCACATGGACCAGCTCAACGACCTTGACCTGATCATGGCCGAGGACGGCGCGTTCGGCCTGTTCCTGGAGGAGCTCCAGGACTCCGCCGCCGCGTACTCGACCATCGCGTCGGCCAGCACCGTCGGCACCGCCACCGGCTGCGCCAGCAGCTTCGGCTCCGCCAGCTCGTTCGGGTAGCCGCGAGTGGGAGCCACGTCCGATCGTTCCGGAGAGGAGGTGACACATATGCAGAACACCGAGCTCGAACTCGACCTGTTCGCGGCCGACGACGCCTCGGTCGAGATCCTCGCCGACAGCGCCGCCGCCTGGGGCACCCTCGGCACCCTCTCGTCCGCCGGCACCGTGACCGGTTGCCTCGGCTCCGCGTCGACGGCGTCCAGCACCAGCCCCTGGTGACCGGGGTCCTGGTGCCCCATCGATCCCTGAAAGGAGGTGACATCCATGCAGAACAACGACCTTGAGGTCGACCTGTTCGCCGCCGCCGAGGCGTCCGTCGAGGACCTTCCGGAGACCGGCGCCGCGGGCTGGAGCAGCGCCGGGACCGTTTCCTCGGCCGGCTCCGTGACCGGGACCTTCAGCTCCGCCGCCACCGTCTCCTCGTACAACAGCTGACGAGTACGGCGTCTTGTCCGGATCGACCGACTTTCGCGAAAGGAGGTGACAGCGATGCAGCACCTCAACGAGGACGACCTGCAGCTCTTCCTGACCGACGAGCTGTTGGTCGAGGACCTGCCGGAGACGGCGGCCCTCGGTTCGTTCGGCAGCGTGGGCAGCTTCGGCAGCACGGTCGGCAGCTGCGCCTCGACCGCCAGCACCGGCAGCACCTTCAGCTGATCCGCGCGCGCACCCGCCCAGGATCACCCACCACAGACACAGAAGAAGGAGGGAATCTCATGGAGAACATCCAGCTTGGCGACGACCTGGACCTGGAGGCCTTCGTCGAGGAGCTCGACGACGCCACCAACATGTCGCTGTCCACCGCGGGCTCGCTGGCCTGCGCCGGCTCGTTCGTCGGCAGCTGCGCGTCGAGCGGCAGCAGCTTCTCGACCGCCTCTTCCTGAGACCGGTCCCTGGTCTCCTCCGAGACCGGCCCCTGGTGACCACCGGCGCTCGCGCCGGAACGTGACCAGGTAGGGGAGTCGCGTCGCTCCAATCGACGCGACTCCCCACCCCCGCAGTCTCCCAGAGACCCGCCCGGAGCGAACCGGACCCGATCCGGACGCGACACAGACACCGAAAGCGAGGACAGGACGTGCCATCCAGCCCCGAGACCACGGCACTGGAGCCGTGGCTCGACACCGAGCGGCTGCGCATGCGCGACGGTGTCGAGATCATCACCGGCGCCGGAGGCCGGACCATGCTGGTCTCCCCGGCCGGCCGGTACCTGAACATCTCGCCCAGCGGCCTGGCCATCCTGCGCCACCTGGGCGACGGCATGACCGGGACGGAGCTCCTGGCCTCGCTTACCGAGCGCTACCCCGAGCAGGAGTCGCAGATCCGGGCCGTCCTGCCCGACTTCCTCGCCGACCTGCGCCGGGCCTCGGTGCTCAACCTCGACCCCCTGCCCGCCACCGGCACCGAACGGGCCATCCGGTACGGGCGGTTGGACCTGGTCAAGCGCTTCCCCCTCGTACGCGATCCGAGCCGCTTCGCCGACCCCGTCGCCGGCGTCCTGCGCCGTCTGCCGGTCCGGCCGCTCGCCGCGCTGCTCCTCGCCGTGCCGGTGATCGCCGTCCCGCTGGCGGTGCTCGCCCTCACCTCGTCGACCGGGAGCATCCACCCGACGGCGTGGATGGTGGCGGCCGCCGTCGCGGTGATGCTGGGCGAGATCGTCGTGCACGAGTTCTGCCACGCGGTCGCCATGACCTACAACCGGGTCCGGCCGCGGAACGCCGGTGTCGGGCTGATGCTCTACCTGTTCCCGATGGCCTACGTGGACCGCACCGACAGCTACCGGCACGAGGGTCGGTTCGGGCGGGTGCTGATCTCCCTGGTCGGGCCGATCTGCGACCTGACCTTCGCCGGCGCCTGGTCCCTCGCGGCACTGAACACCACCGGCGACACCGCCCTCTTCTTCCGCATCCTGCTCGGATTCCAGCTGATGGCGGTGGTCGCCAACATCAACCCGCTCTTCCCCAGCGACGGTTACCACGCCGTCGAGGCCGCCCTAGGCGCGATCAACATGCGGGGCCGGGCCCTGACCTACGTCCTGCACCGGGTAACCCGCAAGCCGCTGCCGCTCTACCTGCGGTCGATCCCGGGCCGCGTACGGGCGGGCTACGTCTGCTACTTCGCCGTCAGCCTGCTGTACACCCTGCTCGCCGCCGGCCTGATCCTGTTCAACCTGCTCTCTCTCGCCATTGGGCTGATGTCGTGACCAACCCCAGTACGAAGCTCCGAACCGACTCCGCGCCGGCGCGCCACGCGGCGTTCCGCCTCGACCGGCTCGCCGGCGTTCCCGTCACGACCCTCACGCTCAGCGACGCGATCCGGGAACAACTCGACCGCCACGCCGGAGCCGAGGCCGAGCTCGCGGCAGCGGGAACCGCCCTCAGCGACTCGATCTTCCCGCTGGTGCCCGATGCGGACCGGAGCGCCCGGCGCCGGCTCCTGAAGACCAGGAGGCTCGCGCACCGCGGTGGCGGCCTGAGCGCCGAGGACCTCGCCTTCCTCGGCGAAGCAGGCGTTCCCGCGAGCGTCACGGAACGCTGGCGCGGGGCTCAGCAAGAGCTCGCTCGCCGGCTGGCGGGCCTTCAGGACGCCGTCGCGGACTGTGCCGCCCGCACCGCCGCGACCCTGCGAACCCACCTCGGCTCGGGCCCGCTCGCCCTGTCCCTCCCGCTGGTCGCCGCACATCTGCCGGAGCAGGTCGCCGACGGCGACCTGGAGCCGGGCACCCGGACGTCCCGGACGCTACTGAGCTACCTGGTCCGCGCGGCGCTCAAGCCCAGCCCACTGGGCCGGCTGACCGCCGTCGCGCTGCAGCCGGCGCCCGGCACCGAGCCGGCCGGTCAGACCGAGACGACGCCGCCGATCGGCTTCGTCCACAACCTGTTCTCCGAACTCGCGGCCACCCCGCGGTTCGCCGACGCGTTCTCGTACACCCCGGCCCACCCGGTCCCGTCCGAGGACGACTCCGCCACTGTCGTGCTCACCTCGCTCTCCGACAACGGCGGCTTCCTCTGGTCGACCGAGAAGATCGTCGATGCGGGCCCGTACCGGACGGAACTCGACGAAGCACGCGACCTGACCCCCGCAGCTCTTCCTCCGGGCAGGCTGGCGCGGTACGTGCGGACCGGGCTGCTCGTTCCGGTCGTCCCGTGGGAAGCCGGCAGCATCACTCCGCTGCTCGACCTGGCGCAGACGCTGCTCGACAGCAAGGCCGAGGACGCCGTCGAGCTCGCCGGCCTCATGACCGTACTCGCCGGGGAGGTCTGCGCCGTCGCGGCGGCCGGCCCCGCCGACCGGCGGCGCCTGCTGGCCGGGATCCGTGCCCGGGCCGACGAACTCGCCGACCGCTGCGGCGCGCCACGCTGGACCGCGCAGCTCGTCCACGAGGACGGTGCCTCCGCCGTCCCCGCAGCTTCGCTGCCCGCCGCCGTGGAGACCGACCTCCAGGCCGTCGCGGGCACGCTACGCCCCTACCTGATCCGTTCGCACGTGTACGACGCCATCCTGGAGGAGTTCCGCTCCCGGTACGGAGCCGGTGGCCGGTGCCAGGACGCCGCCGGGTTCTTCATGCGGCTGCACGCCGACAGCACGTTCAAGGCCGCCTTCCACCGGGCGCGGATCGCCGACATGACGGCCGGCGCCACCGAGCTCGACGAGCGAGCCCACCTCCCGGTCGGGCGCACCTCGGCGCCGCCCTCCGCCGCGGTGCTCTACCAGCTCGCGGCGCAGGACTCCGAGGCGGCCCACCGGGGCGACTACCACATGGTGGTCAACCAGTACGGCAGCGCCCTCGGCGGCCTCGTCACCCGGTTCGGCCGGATCCTCGGCGAACGGGCGGTCGGGGACGCCCAACTCGGCTGGCTGCGCTCGCTCTTCCCCGGCTGCGAGGTCCGCACCCTCACCTTCGCGAGCCAGGTCAACAACCTCCAGCACGCCGGCGCCGGCTACCTGCCGCAGATCCACTGGCCCGCCGAGCGACAGCACCGCACCGCCGATTCACTCGGCTTCGACCGGCTCGCCCTGCGGCACGACGCCGCGACCGACGCCCTGGAGTTCGAGGACTCCAGCGGCCGGCCGGTGGCGCCCGTGTACACCGGCATCGTGCCGGCCCACATCGCCACCGGAGCCGCCCGCCTGGCCCTGGCCGTCATGGACCCCTGGACCGACCGCTCGCCGCTCACCAGGGACAACCACCCGTTCCTGCGGGCCCAAGCGCTGGCCGCCCACGGGACCGAGGAGGTGGCCACACCGCGCGCGACCGCGGGCCGGGTGGTGCTGCGACGGGCCCGCTGGGTCCTTCCGGCGTCCGAGTTCCCGGCACCCGAGCGGGGCGAGCCGACCGCCGACCACCTGCTGCGCCTCGACCGCTGGCGCCGGGAACGGCAACTGCCCCGCGAGGTGTTCTTCCTCGCACTGGGCGCCGACCCGCTCGACGCCAACCGGCGCAAGCCCATGTGGCTCGACCTGGCCTCGCCCCATTCCGTCGCCACCGCTCTCCCGCTGATCGCCGGAGCGCACACGCTGCGGATCGAGGAGGCGCTGCCTAGCCGGGACGAGGCCTGGACCGCCGGGCCGGACGGCCCACGGATGTGCGAACACGTCAGCTTCCTGGCCTGGGAACGTCCCACCGGAGACCACCGATGACCACCGCGACCCTCGTACCGGAGCGCCGCACCTGGCTGTACCTCAAGCTCTACCCCGGTCGCCTCGACCTGCTCGACGCGACCCTGACCGAGGTGGTGGCACCGCTCGTCGAGGAGATGGCACCCTTTGCCGCCCGCTGGTTCTACCTGCGCTACCTGGACGGCTCGGGGCCGCACATCCGCCTCCGGTTCCTCGTCGAGCCGGCGCAGGCCGATGCCCTCGTCCTGCAACGGTCCGCACTCATGGGGAAGTTGGCCGAACTCACCGGAGGGCCGGAGCGCACGGCGCTGCCCCTGCCGCCCGTCCTGCCCGCCGGCGAGGCCCGCTCGCGGACCGACGTCCGGTTCGACCTCTACGAACCGGAATACGCCAAGTGGGGCGGCCCCCGATACCTGGAGGTCGCCGAGCACGCCTTCCAGGCGTCCAGCGCGACGGCGCTCCAGCTGCTCGCTGCCTCGGACGGCACCGTCGAGCACCGTCTCGCGCTCGGCCGCCTCGTCATGGTGCGACTCCTCGACCGCCTCGACCTGCCCCGCGCCGAGCGGGAAAGCTTCCTGAGGACCCACTACACCTGGTGGTCCGGCCTGAAACAGGCCTCTCCCGCGGACGCCGCCGCCCGCGACGCCAACCTGCGGGCCGTCCACGAACAGGTACGCCCCGCCGTCACGGAGAGGTCCGGGCGAATGGCCGAAACCGGACATTCGAGTGATCTGATCACCGGGCTGTGCACCAATATGCTGATCGGCATCGAGAAGCGGGGGGTGCATCAGAAACCGCTGTACCTGGCCTTCCACCATCTCCACCTGACGCTCAACCGGCTGGGGATCGCGCCCGTGGAGGAAGCCCTGGTCTCACTGCTGGCCGGGCCGGCCCCAGAACCTGGCGCGGCAACGTTCGTGCGGAACCCTTCCGCGTCCCCTTCCGAGGAGTCGTAAGTGCTGGAACTTCACCAGGTCAGGAAGGCCTTCGGTGACCGTCAGGTCCTCCACGACGTGTCGATGGCCCTGACACCCGGGAAGCTGACGGGATTCGTCGGCTCCAACGGCGCCGGCAAGACGACCACGATGCGCATCATCATGGGCCTGCTCGCACCGGACGGCGGCAAGATCACCTGGCACGGCGCCCCCCTCACGACCGAGCAGCGCCGGAACTTCGGCTACATACCCGAGGAACGCGGCCTGTACCCGCGCCAGCCCGTCCGCGAGCAACTCGTCTACTTCGGCTCCCTGCACGGCATGGCCAAGCGTCAAGCAGCCGAGCGGGCCGACGAGATCCTCGACGTCCTCGGCCTCGCCGAGCGGGCCGCCGACAAGCTGGAGGACCTCTCGCTGGGCAACCAGCAGCGGGCCCAGATCGCCGTCGCCCTCATGCACCGGCCCGAACTCCTCGTCCTCGACGAGCCGTTCTCGGGCCTGGACCCGGAGGCGGTCGACGCCCTGAGCGGACTGATCCGCTCCTGCAGCGACGACGGCGTCCCGGTGCTGTTCTCCAGCCACCAGCTCGACCTGGTGGAGAAGCTCTGCGACGAGCTGGTCATCCTGTCCGGCGGACGGATCGTGGCCCACGGAACCGCCGCCGAACTCCGCGCGCGGCACGACTCCGTGATCCGCATCGACGCCCCGGCCGTGGACACGTGGATCCGTGACGCCGCCGGGATCAAGGTCCTCTCGGCGGACGGCGACTGCGCCCGGTTCACGGCGGTGGACGAAGGCGCGGCGGACGCGGTGCTGCGCACGGCGCTGTCGCGCGGTCCGGTGTCCCACTTCGGCGAGGCCCCAGTGCCGCTGTCGGAGATCTACAAGGAGGTAACCCGATGACCGGGGCCCAGCAGAGCGAGCGGACCTCGCCGATCTGGCTGCGCGTGGCGCAGCGCGAGATTCGGGTCCGTACCCGGAGCAAGGCGCTGTGGATCTCGACCGTGGCGATGGTCCTCCTGATCGTCGGCGGGGTGATCGCCCTGCACGTCCTCTCCGGCCGTACCACGAGCTACACGGTGGCCGTCACCTCTCCGGGTGCCGAGCAGACCGTGACGGCGGCGGCCCGCACCGCGTCGGACGTCAAGCTCGAACCCCGGAACCTGCCCGACCGGGCGGCGGCCGAGCAGGCGGTGAAGGACGGGGACGTCGACGCCTTCCTGCTCCTCGACGACACGGCCGGCGGGCACGTCTGGCGGCTGGAGGCGAAGGGCAAGCCGGCGGCGGACCTGCAGGCCTACCTCGCCCAGACGGTCGCGGCCCAGACCATGCAGCAGAACGCCCAGTCGCTCGGCGTCTCCCTGCCGGACGTCATGCGCGGCGCCCAGCTGACGCCCGTCGAACTTGACGCCTCCTCCGACGAGGCCGGGTACCAGTACGGCGTGACCTTCGTCTTCGGGCTCCTCTTCTTCATGTCCTGCCAGCTCTTCGGCACCACGACCGCCAACAGCGTGGTGGAGGAGAAGGAGTCCCGGGTGGTCGAGGTGCTGCTCGCCGCGATCCCGACCCGCTCGCTGCTCGTCGGCAAGGTCGTCGGCAACTTCGTGCTCGGCATCGTCCAGATGGCCGCGTTCACCGTCTCGGGACTGGTCACGGCGCTGGCGGTCGGCGGAGTGCCGCATCTCGGTTCGATCGTCGCCTCCAGCGGCTGGTTCCTCGTCTTCTACGTCCTCGGCTTCGGCACGGTCTGCTGCCTGTTCGCGGGGCTGGGGGCGCTGGCCTCCCGTACCCAGGACGTGCAGTCCGCGACCGCGCCGCTCCAGATGATCATCATGGCCACCTACATGGTCTCGATCGTGGGCAAGGGCGCGGTCGTGACCGTCGCCTCCTACGTGCCGATCGCGGCCACCGTCACGATGCCGTCGCGGATCTTCGCGGGCACCGCTGCCTGGTGGGAGATCGCCACCTCCCTGGTGATCGCCGCACTGTTCGCGGCCGTCACCATCCGGATCGCCGCACGCGCCTACCGCTCGTCGGTCCTGCACACCGGCAGCCGGCTCTCGCTGCTCGCCTCGCTGCGCGCGGACCGCAACGAGCCCGCTGCGGCCGGGTCGACCGGCGCCTAGCCCGCGCCCTCGGCCCGCCCCCGTCACCGGCCGGCATCCGACCGGCCGGTCGGCCCAGAAGAGAATGGAAGGAAACCATGAGCGACCACGTCGTCGTGGCCGAGATCGGCCTGACCAAGAACCGGTACGGCGCCGAGATCAAGACCTCCGAGCCGATGCCCCTGGAGCAGGCCCGGGCCTACGCCCTGGAGGCCGCCCGCGGTGGCCACCCCGACTTCGCGCCGGCCGCGAAGGACGCCCAGGTGCTGAGGGTCGGGGCGGACCAGTATCTGGTGGTCGAGGGCCACCGGCTGAGCCCCGACAGCCTCAACCGCTTCACCGTCACCGAGGTCGTCGGCAACGCCTGACCACACGGTGCGAGAGCGCTGCCGCCAGATCGCCTCCCCGGCCCGTCGGCCGGGGAGGCGATCCGTTTTGCGGGCACCACTCCGCTCAGTGGTCGTCGGGCGAGAGGTGTGATCCAGGCGACTGATTCATGTGGTCAATTATCTGGCAGAATATTAACTGACCTGCACAGCCGCCTACTTGACGCGTCGACAGCACCGGGAAGTTTCCATGGTCACTCTGAGGATTCAGGGCTTTGCCGACCAGAACGCAGAGGACCACCCGCAGTTGCCCGAGACGGCCTGCATCAGATTTGTTGCCCTGCTGCCGCCGCAGTGGCGATGGCGGCAGTCGATCGGCGAGAGCAGCTTCACGCTGGACGTCCTGCTCGACGAACAGCGAGAGCTGGACCCTGCTCGTGCGACGGTCGACCGGGCGTTTCGGGATCCCGGCCTTCGCGGCTGGACGTGGGCACACTGACGTCGTCCGTAGTTCGGGTCGGTCTACCCGGCCGGCCTGGCACGGGGCTCAGAGCCAGCCGCGGTCGCGGGCCGCCAGCACGCCCTGGGCGCGGTGCGTGGCATTGAGGCGGCGCAGGAGATGGGCGATGTGACCGCGATAGGTCCGGACGGAGATGCCCAGCTCGCGGGCGCCTGCCTCGTCCTTCTCGACGCGGACCATGGTCCTCAGCACCTGCTGCTCGATCTCTGCCAGGTGTTCCTGGTCCAGATCCTTGGCGGCCTCCCAGAACCGATCGAAGAGAGTGATGAGGCTGGAGATCATTCCCGGCTGGTGGACGACGAGCGCCCCCCGGCCGCTCTCCCGGGGGTCCATCGGCACCAGAGCGGTTCTCCGGTCGAAGATCAGCATGCGCTCCAGCGGGCCGTCCAGGGTGCGGACCTGTGCGCCGCGCGCCCTCAACTCGGCAAGGTAATCGGCCGTCTGCTGGTCGTGGAGGGCGTCCGTCCGCATGATCGTCTGCATGGTGAGCCCGCGGCGCAGGGCCCGCATGTCGGCCTCCTTCGCGCCCTCGATGGCGGCGGTGGACAGCGGGCCGTTCGGCTGGACGGACAGCAGCTCGTGGTGGGCGAAGAAGGCCAGCTCGTCGATACGGGCCCGGACGCGGTCGGCGCCCTCGACCCGCTCCACGCCCTCCGGCGGGGACTGCCGGCGGCCGTTCCGCTGTTCGTCGAGAAGGGCGTTGACCACGTGCCGGGACGCGATGACGCGCTGGATCTCCGCCTGGAGCTCCGTGAGCCTGGATTCGACCAGCCGTTCCGTGACGACGAACGGGTCCGTCGCCACGATGCCCTGGCCATCGGCCGTGGTCACCATCCCGGCGGATTCCAGCCGCTCCAGGACCGCTCGTAGCTCGTCGGTGTCCAGCCCGGCCGCCAGGGCGAGGGCCTCGGCACCCAGCCCGGGAGAGCGCAGCGCGGAGCGGTAGACGAGTTCCTCATCCTCCGCGACCCCAAGGTGCGACAGCTCAGCCTCTGCCATTCCCCTCGTCCCCCGATGATGTCGGACATCGACCGGAACTCGTCCGTAGTCGACCGATATGTGACTGACGACAGATCGTAACGTCGACCGACGACGCGACCTTCCCGGAGAAGGGCGAGCCGACCGGTGTCGGGGTGTCGGGGCGGGAGAGAGTGCAGAATCGTTACTTCGCTTGCGACGGAAGGCGCGTTGCGAAGGGCCGGGCCGGTCGGGAGAGGGGTGAAGCGATCGCTGTCACGGCGGTTCGCGCTGTCGGGGGAGCATCCCGGAACGGAGAAACTGACGCGCACTTGACGGTGTAGGGAGCCGAAACCCTGACGGGACCTTGACACCCGAAGCCGGGAGCTTTCGGCGGCGCTGTGCATGACAGCCCGTCTGGACGCGCGCGGCGGGCCGAGTGGACGACAGGCTCTCCCCGTACGACCCGGGTCGTCCCGTCCATCCGTGCACGACAGTGCCATCACCCCGCGACGCTGACGCATCGTCGGCCCGCGCGGGCTACACCTCGATGTGCGAGCCCATGATCACCGTTCGGTCGCGGGGGAGGCTGAAGTACTCGGCGGCGTCGGCGGTGATGTAGGAGGTGGCGACGAACAGCCGCTTGCGCCAGGGAGCCATGGTCGGCTTCTTCCCGCGCCGGATTTCGATCTTCGACAGGAAGAAGGAGGTCTGGTCGAGCTGGAGTCGGCCCTCGGTTTCGGCCGGGGCGAGCGTCGCCAGCGTGCTGGGCACGTCCGGTGTCTCCATGTAGCCGAACCGGGCGGTGACGTGGATGATCCCGTCCTCGGCGTAGCCGAGGTCGTCGACCACGGTCCGCTGGTCCGCCGGGATCCGCGGCACGGGCTCGGTCTCGATGGACAGGATCACCACGTGGTCGTGCCGGACATGGTTGTGCTCGACGTTGGCCCGCATGGCCAGTGGGGCGGTCCGCTTGCCCCGGTTGAGGAAGACGGCGGTGCCGGGAACCCGGATCGCCGGCACCTGGCCGCTGTGGAGCTGGTCGACGAACTCGCGCAGCGGGCCTTCGTGTCGCTCCCGCTCCGCGGTGACGATCTCTCGGCCACGCTGCCAGGTGGTCATGACGGTGAACGCGGTGAGGCCGATCAGCAGCGGCAGCCATGCGCCGTGGAGGAGCTTGGTCGCGTTGGCCGCCACGAACAGCAGGTCCACCGTGAGCAGCACGGTCGCTCCGACGGCGACCAGCCACACCGGCGTGTGCCAGCGGGCCCGGGCAACGTAGAAGAACAACAGCGTGGTGATGGTGATGGTCCCGGTGACCGCCATGCCGAACGCGAAGGCCAGGGCGGTGGAGCTGCGGAAGGCGAAGACCAGGGTGAGGACCGAGACCATCAGCAGCCAGTTGATCCAGGGGACGTAGATCTGCCCGATGGTGGACTCGGAGGTGTGGGCGATCCGCATCCGCGGCAGATAGCCGAGCTGGGCGGCCTGGGAGGTGACGGAGTACGCGCCGGTGATCACCGCCTGGGAGGCGATCACGGTCGCCGCCGTGGCGAGCAGGACCATCGGCCATCGTCCCCAGTCGGGCACGAGCAGGAAGAACGGGCTGCTGATGTTGGCCGGATCGGCGAGGATCAGCGCGCCCTGGCCGAGGTAGCTGAGGACGCAGGCGGGGAAGACGAGGAAGAGCCAGCCGCGGGTGATCGACCGGCGGCCGAAGTGGCCCATGTCGGCGTAGAGCGCCTCGGCGCCGGTGACCGCGAGGACGACCGCGGCCAGGGCGAAGAAGGCGGTGCCGAAATGGCCGGTCAGGAAGGTCAGGGCGTAGCTAGGCGAGAGCGCCCGGAGGATCTGCGGGTGGTCGGCGATGCCGGATACGCCGCACGCGCCGATGGCGACGAACCAGGCGATCATCACGGGTCCGAACACTCGGCCCACCGCCGCGGTTCCTCTGCGTTGCACCAGGAACAGCACCACGATGATCGCCGCGGTGAGCGGCACCACGGTGCTCTCCAGGGACGGCTCGACGACCTTGAGCCCCTCGACTGCGGACAGCACCGAGATCGCCGGGGTGATCATGCTGTCGCCGAAGAACAACGACGCGCCGAAGATGCCGAGCGCGGCCAGCACGGCGGTCGTCCGGCGGCCCCGCTGCGCGCCCGATTGCCGCAGCAGGGTGATCAGCGCCATGATGCCGCCCTCGCCGTCGTTGTCGGCGCGCATCGCCAGCAGCACGTAGGTGACCAGGACGATGATCACCACTGACCAGAACACGAGCGACACCACCCCGTACACGTTCTGCGTGGTGACCGGGACAGGGTGCGGGTCGTCCGGGTTGAACACGGTCTGGAGGGTGTAGATCGGGCTGGTCCCGATGTCGCCGAAGACCACGCCGAGAGCCCCGACCACGAGCGCGAGGCCCGCCGTCCCCTGCGCAACCGGACGGTGTGCCTGCGGCGGTCGCGATGCGGAGCCGCGATCGGCCATGGTGGTCCTCCTCCGTGCGGGCTGCCCTGAGCAGTCCTGCGATGCTGGGGCGGACAATACCGATCCCGCTCCGCCACCGATCAAAGGCGTGCGACGTTTCGCCCCCACCGAGAACGGATTGCCTGCGGGCCGGCCGACTCCGGGGCCCGATGTCCCAGGAGCAGTGTGAACGCTGCACCATCCGAAACCGCGGATCATCGCGCGGATCGCGACGGGTGTTCCTCGGCCGGTTCGTCGTCCCGGCCCCCCACGTGATCGTCGAGGCCGTCCTCGTCACCGAACTCTTCGTACTCGCTGTGGAGCAGCCGGCACCGTGGATGCCCGACCGGAGGTTTTCGAGGGTCGCGGGTCGGCCGTTTCAGGTCGAGCGGGGTGAGGCACAGGGTGAGGTCGGGGTCGTCGAGTTCTGTCGACGGGGAAGAGCCGGGCCCGCCCCCGCCACTTCCTGCCGTACCGGCCGGAAGCCCGCCGCCTCGGCGAGCGCCTGGCTGGCGTGGTTGCTCCGGGGCGCCGACCAGGTCGGGGTGAGCCCCTGCATGCGGGCGCCGGTGGCGGCGGCATGGACGCAGGCGAGCGCGAGGTCGCCACGGCGGAAGGCAGGGTCGGTCGCCACGGCGATGTCCAGGTGCTCCCGTCCGACGAGGTAGCCGCAAGCGAGCGAGGCCAGGTACGGCCCGAGGAAAGCGCCCCAGGCGAAGCCGCTCGCCGCGAGCGTTCGATGGCCACCCCAGGTCTCCGCAATACAGTGCGGGTCGCCGGTGCGGTCCGCGGAGGCGGTGGCGCGACGGGCGAAACGGTCGAGGCGGCCCTCGTCGTCGGCGTGCAGCGGACGTACCCAGGCCGCCGTGTTCCGGGACACCGGCCGTGGTCGCTCCGCGTGGACGTACAGCACGCGGACCCACGGGGTGAGATGGGTGAAGGTGCGGCCCAGCAGAGGCAGGAAACGGTCCGGGGCGTGGAACTGCCCTCGCCCGAAGCGGGCCAGGACGCCCGGGTCGAGGCGTCCTGGGTCCCCGCGCAGCAGCCGTTCCAGCCCGCAGTGCACCAGCAGCGCCCGGGTGGCGTCGGGGTCGTCCGCCCACCAGCCGCCGCGGGCGCTCCGTGTGACGTGGGCGGGAAGGACGCCCGAGCCGGGCCGCTCGTGGGTGAACCATCCGGTGGCGGGAAGGGCTGTGACGGACATCCTCCCAGTACGGCCGACCGCGGACAGCAGGCGTCAACTCGTTGACGAAAGCCTGGCGGCAGTGGGGCTCCTCCTGGCGGAGCCTTGGCGGCTGCCAGGAGACGACAATTCTCAACGCCATTCGGAGAAAGGGTAATTGACGAGAGCCGTTGATTGCCGGACCGGCGGCCTCGTCAAGGACCCGTCGCAGCGCGTCAGGGGATCGTCAGGGAGGGTGAACGAGCTTGCCGGGGGCATCCGGGCAGGCTTTGATGGGGTGCATGCACCGCCCGACACGCCACCACGATCGCCCGCCGCATAGTCGGCCGCGGATCGTCGCTGTCGCGGTCGTCACTGCAGTCCGGTAGGACCGAGTCCCTTCCCACTCGTCGTCGGCCGCGCGCACGGGCGCGGTGCCGTTCCGTCGTGCCCGTGCCGTATCACCGCCGCTCGTCCCCTGCCCCGTCGGCTCCGAGGGCGGGGGACGGGCGAGCGTCACCTCGCATCACACCCTTGCCGCACCGATGGCCCCGGAGGCGTACGGCCTCGTGCCGCGCCGTCTTCGCACCCCGCCGGTGCCTTCCACCCTTGGATGAGTCATGTCCGACGCTGTTCTGTCCGCCCGCACCGCCCTCGTCACCGGCGCCTCCTCCGGCATCGGGTGGGAGACCGCCCGGCTGCTCGCCGGGTACGGAGCCACCGTGCTGGTGCACGCCCGGACCACCGCCGAGGCGGAGGCGCCGTCGCCCGGTTGGTCGAAGCCGGCGCCCGTCGGGACCAACTCGTCGAGCTCACAGCGGACTTCACCCGCCTCTCGGAGGTCGCGGTGCTGGCCGGCACGGTCGTCAAGCACTACCCGGCCCTGGACCTCCTGGTGAACTACGCCGCCGTGATGGCGCCCGAGCGCTGCACCCTCACCGACGACGGCAGCGAGGTCTCGCTCCAGGTCAACTTCCTCGCCGGTCACCTCCTCGCCAAGCTTCTGCGCGCCCCGCTCTCTGCGGCGGGCAACGCCCGGATCGTCAACGTCTCCTCCTCCCTGCACCGCACCGCGTCGATGAACTGGTCCGACCCGCACCGCGTCAAGAAGTACTCGCGGGTCGCCGCGTACGCGCAGTCGCAGCTCGCCCTCACCATGGCCACCGCCGAAATGGCCCCGGCGGGCTCCGGCATCACCGCCGTCAGCCTCAACCCGGGCCAGTGCGACACCGCCCTGCTCTCGCTGTACGGGCGGGTCGGAGCGCCGGCGGCGGAGGGCGCGGCGGCTGTCGTGCGGCTCTGCCTGCCGGACGTCGAGCTCGCCAACGGCGCCTACTACGACGGCGGTTCGGTCGCGCCCACCGCTCAGGTGGTGCAGGAGGAGCGCTCGCAGAAGCGCCTGGCCAAGCTCGCCGACCAGCTGGTCGGCCGGGCCGCCTGAACCGCACCAATCCGACGATCAAGAGGAAGAGCACGATGTCCAAGCGCGCCCGCAAGAAGAAGGCCCGACGGAAGAAGAAGGCGAACCACGGCTGTAAGGCCGGGCAGAGCTGACCCCGTAGACCCACCCGGTGCCGCGTGCCACCGGCACCGGGTGCACCCCTGCGGCCCCCGAGGCCCAGCTGTCCGGCTGTGCGGCCGGGCGGCCTCGGGGACTCAGCCGCCACCGGGTGGAGAGGACGGATCCGAGGCGATCAAAGCACTCGGGGAGGTTCCTGAGGCGGGCTGGCGCCGGACTGCGGGCCTACCCCCTGGTCGTCCAGGACCCCGCCCCGTCCGCGGCTGCCCGAGGCGTCACCGAATGGTGCTGGCGCCGCGAGAGCGACGTCGAGGAATGGCACTTCGGACCCGTGGTTTGCGGCGCTGTCACCGGGACGCGGGTGGCTTCGGCCAATCGGTACCGTCTGCCGCGGCTCCGGGGATCTCGCCGAGGCGGAGCCAGGCGTTGGCGCCGGAGACGCTCATCGGGCTGTCGGCGAGTCGCTGCCAGGCCTGGTGGTTGTCTCCGAGCATGTCGGCCACGAGGGCGAGCACTGTGGGGTGCGTGCTGTCGTGGCGGCTTCCGCTCGTCTTGAGTGCTGTCCAGGCCGGCAGCGCGAGGTCTCGGCACGGCGCTTGGGCAGTGTGAGGATGTGCCGGGCCCGCACGCGATGAGCGCCAATGAGTTTCCTGAGTCAACCCCTATGCCGCCAGAGTGGTCTCGGGAGTCGTTTTGATCTTGCTGTTGGCCTGGTGGGTGTCGGGGTCGTAGGGTG
>NZ_JBIRFA010000045.1:0-61882 GCF_044327205.1 Kitasatospora sp. NPDC018058
TCCAACGGGGCCGCGTTGCTTGCGTTCCGCGCACTGCGGTGTACCTCGACCCTTGCCTTGCACCCCGGCCGAAATCCTTAACTACCCGGCCTTGGAACTACCCGTTCCAGAACGGACAGCTCGCCGACACCCCGGACAGCTTCTGCGGGTTCGACGTGGGCGATCCCCACCTGAACCTGCCGATGGCCGCCAAGCCGGGGGTGGACTGGCACGATGTCATGACCTACTGCAACTTCCAGTGGCCGTCCAGCTATACCTACGAGGGCATCCGCCAGCGGCTGGTGGCGGAGAACACCCTCACCACCGGAGCCCCGACACCGGCGGGTATTCCGGCGGCGGCCGCGCCCATCCCAGCGACCCCCCGCGAACTGAGAGTCACCACGGTCGGCGGCGGAGGCCGTCCCGACGAGCGGTTCCCGAAACTCTCGGTGACCGCCGCGCCGACGCCTGCGCCCGCCGTGGCGGGGATGGAGGCGGGGCCCGAGGGCGGGCAACTCGTCAGCGTGGTGGGAACGGTCGACCTCACCAGCCGCAACGGCGCGATCATGTTCGTCAACCCGGTGCAGGCGGCGGCCACACAACCCGCGCAGCCGGCCCAGGCCGGCCAGGCCGCAGACGGCGCCGCGCCGAACGGCGAGGCCCCGGTGGTGCTGCGGGTCCAGCAAGCCGGAGGTGGGGCACCGGTCGACTTCCCGGTCACGGTGAAGCTCACGTCGGACCCGGCGCCGGGCCAGGAGCGGACCGGACTGGTGGACGCGGTCGTGCCGATCGGGACCAACCCCGCGTCGGTCGAACTGCTCGTCGGCGGGCAGGTGGTGGACACCTTCCGTCCGGCGGACCCGCCGCCGACGCTCCAGGGAGCTCGTCACTCGACGGCAGGGGAAGGCGAGTTCGGGCTGGATCTGGACTTCGGTGCGGCCCGGATGGACGGCCACACGTTCGCCACGCAGGTCAGCACGGACGGCGGGAGGATTTGGCACACGATCGGAGTCGGGCTGAAGGACCCCACGATCACGGTTGATCGGACTCAGTTCCCGCCCGGGACTGAGGTCCGGGTGCGGGTGATCTCGACCAACGGCTTCACCAGTACGACGTCGGACATCGAGAGCTTCCGAGTCTGATCACTACCCTGAGAAGTCACCGGCCTGGACGCCGGAGAGGAAGGCCGTCCAGGCCGAGGCCGGGAAGACGAGGACCGGGCCGTTCGGGTCCTTGGAGTCACGTACGGGGACGAGGCCGGGGAATCCGGGGGCCACCTCGATGCAGTCCCCGCCGTTGTTTCCGCTGTAGGTGCTCTTCCGCCAGGCGGCCGCGGCGAGCTCGTTGCTCATCATCTCTGTAACCCTCCAGCGCATCGGCGATCAGCCGAAGCGAGTCGCACTCTGACAGGCATTCGCCACGGAGTTGATCAAAGCGACGGTGATACTTGGTCGCACTGGCGGGATCCTCGCTGAGATGGCCTCGATCGAGGCTCTCCGAGTAGACCAAGCGCTGCCCGTCCGGCAACTCCAGCAACACCATAGCCGTGTTGATGAAAGCCTGCCGACTTGAGAACGGCGCCACGTGAATGACGATGTTCGGAAGCCGGGCCACCCGCAACAGGTGCTCCATTTGACATCTCATCACATCAGGCCCGCCGATGACCGCGCGGATGGCGCTCTCATCGAGAATGACGACCAGCAACGGCCCGCTGGGCACGAGAAAGCGGCTTTGCCGACTGAGTCGAGCCTTGGTCAGCTCCTCGATCTCCTCCGGGTTGCCGGCCGCATCGCCAGTGGCGAAGAGCGCTCGCGCGTACTGCCGACATTGCAACAGGCCGTGCACCACGCTGTCCTGGAACACCCGGACCCCGACGGAGATGGCCTCCAGGTCAACGTGGTCCTGGAACCAGTCCGGGTGCTCGATCGCCGCGTCCCAGTCGACCCGGCCGTACAGCCGCATCAGCAGGTCGCCGGTGTTCAACAGCCGACCGAGGTCCTCGACTTCCTCGATCGACGGCTTCCGCTTGCCGCTTTCGGTCCGCGAGATCACCGTCCGGTCGCAGTGCCGGAGCTTGCCGAGCTCCTCCTGGGTGTAACCCGCCGCCTCGCGCGCGTACTTGAGCTCCTCGCCGAACATGATCGCGGAGCTCGCCGTCGTCCCCCGCTTGGTCTTCCGCTGTGCCATCACTGCCCCCAGTTGTGCGCCGCACGTCCCGCACGTCGATCTGGCGTCACCGTACCTCCGCAGCCTCGATGATTGACACCAGAACGCAATCATGTGCATGCGTAGCGTGATTGCGCACTACCGTCGCGCTCCCCCATCCGCCCCCCGAGGTACTTCGCCATGCCCAAAACCCACCGCCCCCGCACGTTCGCCGCGCGCCTCGACTCCCGCACCGACTCGACGCCCCTCGCCCGCCACCTCCTCCGCGCCTACCTCGCCGCCCTCCCTACCGGCGACCGCTACTCCGACATCGCCGAACTCCTCCTCGGCGAACTCTTCGCCAACGCCGTCCAGCACTCCGACGCCCCCACCGACCGCCTCATCGAGATCCGCTTCGCCCTCATCGACGACCGCCTGCGCCTCGAAGTCCACGACGCCGGCAGCGGCCGCCCCACCCTCCACCCCACCACCCCCGACGACGAGCGCGGCCGCGGCCTCTTCCTCGTCAACGAACTCGCGGAGAGCTGGGGTTGCTGCCCCCGCGCCGGTGGCATCGGCAAGTTCGTCTGGGCCCTGGTCGCGCCCGCCCCCGCCCTCTCCCTCGTCACCGCCTGAAAGCGTGCCGCCGATGCAGTCCCCGCTCCTCACCCTCGCCCGGCACGCCCTCTCCCAGGGCTCCACTCCCGCCGAGGCCTACACCCTCCTCGCCCGCTGCACCGGCAAGCCCCTCCCCTCCGCCCGCGCCGTCTGCCTCGCCCTCGACATCCCCCTCGCCGAGGCCACCTGCCGGCTCAACGACTGCTACGACGCCCTGCTCGCCGGCCCGCGCCCGGACTCCGAGGCCGACACCGGCGAACTCCTCGAAGCCCTCGGGGTGTTCGACATCCCCAAGACCCTCGACGCCCGCGACCGGACCATCGTCGACCTCTTCCTCGCCGCGATCGACGCCATGGGCGGCATCCGGGCCGGCCACCAGCACGGCCTCGCCCGCTGGTTCACCACCGGCAACCTCACCGCCGCCTACCTCTCCCTCGCCGCCGCCCAGCCCCTCCCCCGCACCGGCGACCCGGCCCACTACTGGACCGCCCTCGTCACCGCCGGCGAACTCCTCTCCTCCACCCCCACCCCCGACCCCCGCATCAAGCCCGCCCTCACCCACTGCCGCACCCGCGCCGCCCAGGCCACCACCCCCTGAAAGAGAAATCCGCTGCCCACACGACATCCTGACGCCTCACGTAGTCATGAAGGGTATGCACGGCGATCACAGGACGAGCGAACAGGCGGGGACCGAGTGAAATCAGCACAGGAGGACGAGTACCTGGAGTTCGTGGCCGCGAGGGCGAAGGCGCTGTACCGCTCGGCGTACGTCCTCGCGGCCGGCGACACGCATCTTGCCGAGGACCTGGTCCAGGAGACCCTCAGCCGGGTGTACGTGCACTGGAAGCGGGTGGCCCGTGCGGACAACCCGGTGGCCTACGCCCAGACGGTTCTGGTCCGCACCTTCCTCAGCCTGCGGCGTCGGCGAAGCACCGCCGAGCGCCCCATCGGGAACATGCCGGACAGTGCGGCGTCCGGCCCGGACACTGCGCTGCGGCTCACCCTGCTGGACGCGCTCGCCCAACTGCCGCCCCGCGACCGGGCGGTGCTGCTGCTGCGCTACTGGGAGGACCGCAGCATCGAGGAGACCGCCCGGATGCTCAGGCTGAGCAGCAGTGCGGTCCGGTCCCAGGGCACCCGTGCACTCGGCAGGGTGCGTGCGTTGCTCGGCGACAGCCTGTCCGACCTGGTTCCGCACTGAGCACCGTGCACGCAGGTCAAGACCGCCGTAAGGCCCCCATCAGCGACAGAAAAGGTGACGCCAGCATGCCGTTCGAAGCAGACCTCGCCCATGCCCTGGACCGCACGACCGACTCCCTCGAACCCGATCTCACCACGCTCCTGAGCGGAGCCGTCGAGCGCGGGCGGAGCCGTCGGCGTCGGCGCAGCGTCGGCGTCATCGCCGGGGTCGGCGCCTGCGCCGTGATCGCGGCAGCCGGCCTGGTCATCCCCGGCGCGCTCGCCGGGACCCGCTCCGCAGGATCCGACATCGAGCCGGCGGCGCTGGCGATGCCCCGTTCCGCGATCACCGACACCCAGATGATCCGGGCCCTGGAGATGACGTTCCCCGGAGGCCGGTTCAGCCGGGAGACCGGGCAGAGCAACAACCCCTCGGATCCGTCCGCCGGGTACGTCGCCAACGGCGAACTTATCGTCGACGACGGGCACGGCGCCGCCCTGGTCGGCGTCTCGGCCCTGCGGCTCAAGCTGCCACTCAGGGACGGCGACGGGCTGAGCTGCGAGCGGACACCCGCACGTGCCGCAGGTGACACCTGCACGCTGAGCGAGCTGCCGAGCAGTGCCGCGATTCCCGGCGGGGCCGTGGTGATGTCAGAGCAGAACGCCGCCCAGCACCCGGCCCGTGCCGACACCGCCCGCCGCTGGACGGTGACGGTGACCCTGAAGTCGACCGGCGCGCAGCTACAGCTGGTGCAGTGGAACAGCACCGGCGGCGGCAGCGGCTCCGACGCGCCGAAGCCGACCCGGGCCGCTCCCCCGCTCTCCGAGCAACAGGCGGTGGCCGCACTCACCGGTGCCACCTGGGCGTCGATCCTCGATGCCGTCGGCTGACCCGGAGAGTGCGACGGCGTCGGCGCCTCCCACCTGCCCGCTCGAACGGAATCGCGATGACTTCCGGCGCGAAGCCGTCTAATGTCCCGCAGATGAACGCCCAGGCCACCGAGCCCACCGACACACCGGCCGTCACCGTCCGGTCCCAGGACGACCCGACTGTCCGGGTCCGGCTCGCCGACCGATTCTTCGACGCGTTCGGGACCGGCTTCGCGGTGGACCTGCACGGCGAAGGCCTCCAAGCCCGGGTCGACTCGGTCGTCGTCTGGGCGTGGGGACCGGAGCACCTGGCCGACTTCCTCGACCAGCTCGCCGCCGACTTCCGGGGTTGGGAGGGCGAGCGCACCTGGAGCACCCACCACCTCGCCCTGCGGGCCGTCTTCCGGTCCGGCGGCCACGTCGGCCTCACCTGGACCATCCGGCCGTGGGACACCCGGGAGAACTCCTGGGAAGCCTCGGTCACCACCTGGCTGGAGGGCGGGGAGCAGATGGCCGCCCTTGCCCGGGCGAGTTCCGCGCCGAAGAACCTGTCCGGCGAGAGCGTCCGGGCGCGCAGGTGGCCGTGGACCTCCAGGGCGACCAGGCCGTGCAGGTGTCCCCCAGATCCGCTGCGCAGGAAGTCGGCGCGGCCGACTTCCTGCGCAGTGTCCGCGGAAGCGCCTACGGGTTCACGCCCTCGACGTTCTCCGCCTGGGGCCCCTTCTGGCCCTGGGTGATCTCGAAGGAGACGGCCTCCCCCTCCTCAAGGCTCTTGAACCCTTGCTTCTTGATGGCCCTGAAGTGCACGAACACATCGGCGCCACCACCGTCCGGGCTGATGAACCCGAACCCCTTCTCCGCGTTGAACCACTTCACCACGCCGGTCACTCGCTCGCTCACGCTGTCGCCAATCTCGCTCGGATGTCGATCGACGGCCCCGAAACTCCGGCCGCCAACGCCACCTTCCCCGCCCCGGCCCCCGGGCGCGGGGATGCTCGCCGGGATGGCGCCGAAGGTGTCAGGTCCGGATGCCTGTTCGCCCCGGCGCCACCCGTGCGGGTGAGATGCCGTGTCGCCGCTTCGGGGCCCGCCGTCCGGTCTGGAGACTGGCCGGACCAGTTGCACCGAAGGAAGGATTGTGATGGCGGACGAGCTGTACGCGACGCTGAAGACCGACCAGGGCGACATCGTGATCCGGCTGCTGCCGAACCACGCCCCGAAGACCGTGCAGAACTTCGTGGAGCTCGCCCAGGGCGAGCGGGAGTGGGTCGACCCGAACACGGGCCAGCCGAGCAGGGAGCCGCTGTACGACGGCACGGTCTTCCACCGCGTCATCGACGGCTTCATGATCCAGGGCGGCGACCCCCTGGGCAACGGCACCGGCGGGCCCGGCTACGAGTTCGCCGACGAGTTCCACCCGGACCTGGCGTTCACCGAGCCCTACCTGCTGGCGATGGCCAACTCCGGGCCGGGCACCAACGGCTCCCAGTTCTTCATCACCGTCGCGCCGACCGTCTGGCTCACCGGCAAGCACACCATCTTCGGCGAGGTCGCCGATGACGCCGGCAAGAAGGTCGTCGACGCCATCGGCGCCAGGGCCACCAACCCCCGCAACGACCGCCCGCTGGAGGACGTGGTCCTCCAGAAGGTACTCATCGAGACCCGCTGAGCGCGGCGGGCCCGTCGGTGGACGCCGCCGGGCCCGCCGGCGCGGAAACCCACGTGCACCGGGCCGTTCGGCTCGGCCACACTGACCAGATGACCGCCGACGCCATCCCGACACCACAGGACCGCGCCCTCGGGCATGTGGCCGCACTGTCGTCCGGCCCACCGGTGGACCCGTCCCTGCGGGTGACCCTCAACTTCCATCCGGACCGCGCGGCCCACGGCCGACCGATCCTGGAGGCCCTGGCCGAGGGCGGCGTCTACGTCTCCCAGTTCGTCACCGGGACGAGCAACGGCGGCCTGACCGCCCACCCGGGCGGGGACCGGTGGCGCTGGGAGAGCCGGATCTTCAACGGCGCCTACGATGATGCGCCTTCCGCCGAGCGTCCCGTCTACGGGGCACTGAACTTCCGCCGCAAGCCGTTCGGCGCCGCGCCGCGCTTCGGCTCCGCCCACTTCCGCCTCACCGCCGAGGTGTCGGGGCGCACCACCTTCTGCTACCCGGACAGCTGCGTGGACCCCACGGACTTCGGCGTCGCGGACCGCATGGGGCTGATCGAACTCGCCCTGGCCGACCGCCAGGACCACCTCGACGACTACATCGAGGCGCAGGTGCACGGACCGGTGCGCATGGCCCGCGACGTCGAGGCCCTGGTCCTGGACCCCTGCTATCGGGGCACGGTCGTCGAGGAGGCCGCCCGACGGCTGCCCTGTCCACTGGAATGGCACGCCGGCTTCCGGCTCACCGTGCAGGAGCTGCGCCGCCATCCCGCCTTCCGCGGACAGGAGTTCGTCGATCTGGGCGCCGAGATCGCCGTCGACGGTGCGCTCGATCCCGCCGTCATCGGGGCCGCCGCCATCACCGGCCGCCATGACCCCCAGTCGGTCAAGAAGGTCTGGCACTATCTCGCGCGTTTCGGAGCGCCCGTACCGTCCTGATCGCCAACTACCCGACCCGGTGCGGAGGATGGAGTTAGGCTGTCGACATGGTTGCAAACTACAAAGAAGAAGTGGCCATGCCCGACGCTGAGTTCATCAGCGCCCCCGCCCTGATCCTCCGGTCCCTCTCCGCCGACCCCGGCCGGTTGGCCATCACCACCGCCGACGGGGTCAGGATCACCGCCGGCGAGTTCGCCGCCGCCACCTACCGCCTCGCCCACGAGCTCATCGCCCGCGGCGTGACCCGGGGCATGACCGTCGCCCTGCTCACCGGCAACACCGCCGAGGCGCTCAGCGCCCGCTACGCCGCCGGCATCGCGGGCGCCCGCCTGGTGAACCTGTACGACGGCATGAGCGCCCCGATCCTGGCCGAGATCGTGACCAGCGTCGACACCGCCGTCCTGCTGGTGGACGCCGAACGGTACGCGACGGCCCCGGAGTTGCTCGCCCTGGTCGACGTGCCGACGGTCCTCACCCTGGGCCCCGGCCCGGAGTCCGTCGGCGAGGACGTGATCGCCGCCTCCGCCCACCGCCCCGCCCAGCCGCCGGACGTCCGGATCGGCCCGGACGACGACCTGGGCATCCGCCACACCGGCGGCACCACCGGCATCCCCAAGGGCATCGTCAGCCTGCACGGCCCCTACCGCCGCGCCTTCGACGTCCCGTTCGGCCCGGAGGGCGCGGCGCCCCGCCTGCTCGCGGCCACCTCGCTCGCCCACCTCTCCGGCGTGTTCTCCGACCTGACGCTCCACGACGGCGGCTCGGTGGTCATCCAGCGCTCCTTCGACCCCGGCGAGGTGCTGGCCGCCATCGAGCGCGAGCGCATCACCGACCTGTGGGTCCTGCCCCCGCTGCTCTACCAGCTGCTGGACCACCCGGCGATCGGCAGCACCGACCTGTCCAGCCTGAAGCGGATCCTGTACGGCGGCTGCGCCTCCTCGCCGACCCGCATCCGCGAGGCGCTCAAGGTGTTCGGGCCGGTCCTGTCGGGCGCCTACGGGATGTCGGAGGCGCAGTACATCACCGCGCTCTCCCCGCAGGAGCACGACCGGGTCGGGCACGGCGGCCAGATCTCGGTCGGCCGGCCGCTCCCGGGGGTCGAGGTGGTGATCCGCTCCGCCGACGGCGCCGAGCTGCCGACCGGCGAGCAGGGCGAGATCCACGTCCGCTCGGCCACCCTCATGGCCGGGTACTGGAAGCGGCCCGACCTCACCGCCGAGGTACTGCGCGACGGCTGGTTGAACACCGGCGACATCGGCTACTTCGACGCGGACGGCTACCTCTACCTGGCCGACCGGCTCAAGGACACGATCATCGTGGTCGGCGGGCACGTCTACCCCTCCGAGGTGGAGGACCTGCTGCTCGCCCACCCGGCGATCGGCCAGTGCGCCGTCTTCGGCGTCCGCGACGCCCAGCAGGCCGAGCACGTCCACGTCGCGGTCGTCCCCGCGCCGGGGCAGCGGCCGCAGCTGGAGGACGTCCGCGCGTTCGTCACCGCGCGCAAGGGCCGGATCTACGCGCCGGAGGCCCTGCACCTGGTCACGGAGATCCCGCTGACCTCGGTCGGCAAGCCGGACAAGAAGCGGCTGCGCGACTCCCTCGCGGTCTGAACCCGCCCGAGGCAGGGGCAGGGGAGGGGCAGGGGCAGGGGCAGGGGCAGGGGCAGGGGCAGGGGTGCTCACCGAAACCGCACTGAACCCCGCGCAGATCCCCACCGGACTTCACCCCACCGTGGGGTTTGGCTCAACGAACCCCGGCCCCGCTGCCGAGAAGCCAACGGGGGGTGGCGGCGCTGAGGGCCGCCACCCCCTCCGCTCGCCACCCCTCCGCCACCCCGCGCCGCTCCCCGCAGCTCACTCCTCCGAGCTCTCGATGCTCTCGACGTTCTCGACGCAGCACCGCACGAAGTCCCGCACCACCGGATTGCCGTCGTCCACCGGTGCCCAGGCGACCCCGATCCGGCTGGGGCTGACGCCGCTCACCGGCCGGTAGACGATCCCGGGCCGGGCGTAGAAGCGGGCCGTGGACTCGGGGGCGAGCGCGACCCCGTAGCCGTTGGCGATGGCACTCAGCCAGTCGTCGGGCTGGTCCACGACGGCGCCGATCCGCACCGGGCGCCCCTCACGCTCGCCGGCGGCGACCCAGTAGTCCCGCCAGGCGCCGGTCTCGGCCGGGGCGGCGACGAAGGGCTCGTCCCACAGCTCCCGGAACGGGACCACCTCCAGGGCCGCCAGCGGGTGCGCCGAGGGCAGCGCCACCCAGCGCGGCTCGGTGGACAGTTCGGCCACCCGCAGCCGCTCCTGCCCGGGGAACGGCAAGCGCAGCAGCGCCGCGTCCACGTCCCCGTCCGCCAGGCCCGCCGTCGGGTCCGACCAGGTGGTGGCGTGCCGCATGTCGACCCGCCAGCCCGGGCGGCGGCGGGTGAACTCGGCGACGATCCGCGGGGTGGCCTCGTTGGCGGCGCTGGCCAGGAAGCCGACCCGAAGGACGCGTTCGGCCCGGCTCGCCGCGGCCCTGGCCTCCCGCAGCGCGGCGTCCCAGGCCGCCAGCAGCCCGGGCGCCCGCGCGGCCAGGGCGCGGCCGGCCTCGGTGAGCGCCATCCCGGCCCGGGAGCGGACGAACAGCGGGGTGCCCAGGCCGTTCTCCAGCTGCCGGATCTGCTTGGTCAGGGCGGGCTGGGAGACGTACAGCCGCTCCGCCGCGCGGGTCAGGCTGCCTTCCTCCGCGACGGCGGTGAAATAGCGCAGCAGCCGGGTGTCCACATCCATTCCATCAGGTTATGGAAGCAGGTATTGGACGCAAGGCGAGGGGCTGACGAGGCTGGACGGCGAGCAAGCACTCGTGTCAGCGACGAAGGAGTCCCATGTCCATCGCGTACGTGATCGTGGCCGTCGCCGCCATCGCCGCCAACGCCGGAATCGCCGCCGCGGACTTCGCCGGGGCACCCTTCGTCCTGGCCAACTCCGCCGAGGTGAACGTCCCGAGGAGTTGGATCCCGCGGCTGGCCGCGCTCAAGGCCGCCGGGGCCGCCGGGCTGCTGATCGGCCTGGTGGCCTTCCCGCCGCTCGGCATCGCCGCCGCGGTGGGCCTGGTGCTGTTCTACATCGGCGCCGTGGCCACCCACGTCCGCACCCGGGTGCTCCACAACCTCTACTTCCCCGCCGGCTACCTCACCCTGGCCGTCGCCACCCTCGCCCTCTCCGCCGCCCGCTGACGAGCCGCTCGGACCGCCACCGCACGCACCTTGGTGCCGCCGCCCAGCGCCGCGAACTCGCCACCGTAGCGGCCGCTGTGCGGCGGACGGGCGTCCCGGACGGTGGCCACCGCCGCGATCGCCTTCCGCCCCTGCTATAGGGCCCCGAGGAACTCCCGCACGGCGGAGGCGAGTTCGTCAGCAGCGGTGACCGGCAGCAGGTGGTCGCCGACCAGCTCGACCGCGACCGTCCCGGGGCGGCGGGCGACGAGCTCCGCCGCCTGCCCGGCCGGGATCACGCCCTCGCTGCCGCGCACCAGCAACGCGGGGCAGGAGGTCGCCGTCCAGTCGGCCCAGTGGTCGCCGCGGCACCGGTTCCCCGCTCAGGCCGCGCCGAAGTGCCGCTTGGTGTCGGCGATCAGCGTCTTCAGGAACGCCGTCCCCGGAAGGTCCGTCAGCGCGGCCGGGTGGGCCAGCAGCGGGTTCGGCTCGAAGGCGAAGGTCCAGGTGAACCGGGTGCCGTGGGCGTTCGGCCGGACCACGTAGTCCTCCCCGAACCGCCGATACAGCGGCAGACTGGCCTCCGTGACGCAGAACGAGTGCCGCGTCCCCTCCTCCCACCGCACGAACTCCTCGCGCAGGTGCAACAGCCCGGCCGCGGTGATCTCCCGCGTCGTGCCCACCCCGTGCGGCGCGACCGAGGTGTACCGCCCACCCGCGAGGCCCCGGCACCACGACAGCGGGGCGTCCCCGGCCAGCCCCCGCCAGACGGTCTCCGGCGCCACCGGCAGGTCCATCACGTACGCGTGCCGGTGCGGCGCGGTCTCGAAAAAGGACGGGTCGAAACGTTCGAGCGTGAACCAGGCCATCGGATCTCCTCCTGTGACGGGTCCCGTGACGGGCATTCACCCCCGAACCTAGCCCTCCTCCCGCCCCCGGAACGCGCGCCGGTACTCCCTCGGCGCGACGCCCACCCGCGACACGAACACCGGCCGCAGCGACACCGCCGAGCCGAAGCCGCAGTGCACGGCCACCGCGTCCACCGGCAAGTCCGTCTCCTCCAGCAGCCGTTGGGCGGCGAGGATCCGCTGGTCCAGCAGCCAGCGCAGCGGGGTGGTGCCGGTGGTGGCGCCGAAGTGACGGGCGAAGGACCGCTCGGACATCACGGCGGCGGCCGCCATCCGGCGGACGGTCCACGGCGTGTCGAGGGAGGTCAGGATCTCGGCGCGCACCCGCGCCAGCGGGTCGTCCTCGGCGGGCGCGGGCACCGGAGTCGGGATGAACTGCGCCTGGCCGCCCGCCCGGAACGGGGCCGTGACCATCGCGCGGGCGATGGTGGCGGCGGCCTGCTGGCCGTGGGCGGTACGGACCAGGTGGAGGCAGAGGTCGATGCCCGCCGCAACGCCCGCCGAGGTCCACAGGCCCTCGCCGCCGGTGAACAGCACCTCGGGCCGGACGGTCACCGCCGGGTGGCGGCGGGCCAGTTCGGGGGCGAGCGCCCAGTGGGTGGTCGCCTCCCGGCCGTCCAGCAGCCCGGCCTCGGCGAGGACGAAGGCGCCCGCGCAGAGCGAGGCGACGGGGATACCGCGATCGCGGACCTCCCGCAGGGCCGCCAGCACCTCCGGAGGCCGCGCAGCACCCGGCTCCTCCACCCCCGGCACCATCACCAGGTCGCAGTCCGCCAGCGCCCCCAGCCCCTCGTCCGGCACCCGCTCCAGCCCACCGCCCAGCCGCACCCGGGCCCCCACCGGCCCGCAGACCCGCAGGTCGAAGCCCGGCAGCCCCGGTCGGGAGGACCGGTTCGCCCACACCTCGCCGATCACCGCGTAGTCGAAGGCCCGTACGCCGTCGAAGATCAGACACCCCACCGTTCGCATGGCGCAAGCATGGCAGGAATCCATCGATGGGTGGCATTCCTGCCCATCACAGCCGCCCGGCACCGCGCGGCACCATGAATCCCATGACGAACACCGACGCCTTCGACGCCCCCCTCGCCCTCGACCCCGACGCCGTCCTGCTCCTCATCGACGTCCAGCAGGGCTTCGAGGACCAGGAGTTCTGGGGCCCCCGCGACAACCCCCAGGCCGAGCAGCGGATCGCCGAGCTGATCGCCGCCTGGCAGGCCACCGGCCGCCCGATCGTCACCGTGCAGCACGCCTCCCCGGCCGGCCCGCTGGTCGAGGGCACGCCCGGCCACGCGCTCAAGGACTTCGTCGCCGCGATCACCCCCGACCTGCACATCACCAAGACCGTCAACAGCGCCTTCTACGGCACCCCCGACCTGCACGCCTGGCTCCAGCAGCGCGGCGCCCGGCAGGTGGTGGTCACCGGGATCATCACCAACGTGTGCAACGAGACCACGGCCCGGATGGCCGGGAACCTCGGCTACGACGCGATCTTCCCGACCGACGCCATGCACACCTTCGACATGACCGGCCCCGACGGCACCACCGTCCCCGCCGCCGAACTCGCCCGCGCCACCGCGACCACCCTGCACGCGATGCGCTTCGCCAAGGTGGTCACCACGGAGGCCGTCCTCCGGGCCGCCGAGGCCTGAGCCCCGTTACGCCCTGAACAGCGGCCCGTACGCGTTGCCCTCCACCGCGTTGAGCAGCACGTACCGCTCCCCGAGGCCGAACGCGACCTCCCGCAGCCGCGCCAACGCCTCAGCCACCGTGGGGACTTCGAGCCCGAGCGCGGCCGCCGCCGCGTCCCGGTCGGCGAACAGGTCGGGCTCCTCCTCCAGGAACGCCTCGGCCGCCTCGGCGCTCTCCTCCTCGGTCAGCCGGACGCAGTCCCGCCACCACGGCAGGGCCAGCAGCAGCCGGACCATCTCCTCCAACCCGACGGCCATCAGGGCCGCGCCGCCCTCGGAGTCGGCGTACAGCACGGGCCGCTCGTCGCCGCCCTCGCCGCAGAGGAAGAAGGTGCCACCCGCACCGCACTTGGCCACCTCCTCCAAGGCCTCCCCGGAGGCGAGCACCACCTCCTCCACGTGCGAGTAGGCGTCGAGGGAGAAGTCACCCGGCCAGAGCAGGTAGTCGACGGCGGCGGGGGTGGCACGAACGAGATCGAGGAATGACATGGCGGACACCCTAGGACGCCGCAGCGACAACTCAGAGGGCGAACCGTTCGGCCAGGAACTCCTCCCAGGTGCGCCGCCCGTGCTCGGCCCCGTCCGGGGCGAGGTTGTCCCCGGCCCGGTAGGCGCGCCCAAGTTCGCCCGGCACCCGTACGGGCATCTGCCGGAAGCGGCGCCCCTGCGCGGCCAGGAAGCGCCGGGTCAGCTCGCCCATCTCGTACACCGTCGGACCGGCCAGGTCGGGCACCGCCCCGGCCGGCTCGTCCAGGGTCAACTCGACGAGCCGGGCGGCGACTTCGCGTACGTCCACGGGCTCCCAGCGGACCCCGCCTGGCACCGGGACGACCGGCAGCTTCGTCATCTTCTCGACCACGGTGAACGCCAGGTCGTGGAACTGGGCGGCCCGCAGGACCGTGTACGGCAGGCCCGAGCCGGTCACCGCCTCCTCGGCGGCGAGCTTGGACCGGAAGTAGCCGAGCGGCACCTTGTCCGCGCCGATCACCGAGATGTACACCAGGTGCCGCACCCCGGCCCGCCGCGCGGCCGCGACCAGCCGCCGGGTGGCCTCGTCGTCACCCTTGGGGCCGCCCGCGAGGTGCAGCACGGTGTCGACGCCCGCGAGCGCCCCGTCCAGCCGGACGTCCGCCTCGGCCGGGTCGCCGAGCAGGTCGCAGCGCACGTACGGCACGCCGTCCCCGGCCGCGCGCGCCTGCCGGCTGAGCACCCGCACCGCGCGCCCGGCCGCACGCAGCAGAGGTACGACCTGCCGGCCCAGGGTGCCGGTGCCGCCGGTGACCAGTACCAGGTTGTTCGTCACGATCGTCTCCGATTCGTCCCGGACCGGGAGTTGATCTCCCCGCCGCACCCATTGTTGGGTGACTCCTGCTGCCCTGACCCGAGGCGATGAAGGAATGTGACACGGTGGACGAGAAATCATCCCGGACCGCTCTACGGACCGCTCGATTCGAGGAGCACCGGCCGCATCTGCGCGCGGTCGCGTACCGGATGCTCGGCTCGATCAGCGAGGCCGAGGACGCGCTCCAGGAGGCCTGGCTGCGGTACGACCGCACCGACACCGCCGGGGTGGAGAACCTCGGCGGCTGGCTGACCACGGTGGTGTCCCGGGTCTGCCTGAACCTGCTGCGCGACCGCGCCCAGCGCCGCGAGGAGCCGCTGGTGCCGACCGGGCCGGACGGGGAGACCGGCCCGGAGCGCATCCCGGACCCGCTGCTGCGCCGCGAGGGCGTGGTCGACCCGGAGCAGGAGGTGATGCTCGCGGACTCGGTCGGTCTGGCGTTGATGGTGGTGATGGAGTCGCTGTCGCCCGCCGAGCGGGTCGCCTTCGTGCTGCACGACATGTTCGTGGTGCCGTTCGAGGAGATCGCGCCGCTGATCGAGAAGACGGCGGCCGCGACCCGCCAACTCGCCAGCCGGGCCCGCCGCAAGGTGCAGGGGCAGGCGCCCGCGCCCGACCCCGACCTGGGCCGCCAGCGCCTCGCCGTGGACGCCTTCTTCGCCGCCTCCCGCAACGGCGACCTGGAGGCGCTGGTCGCGGTGCTCGACCCGAACGTGGTGCTGCGCTCGGACGGCGGGGCCGCGCTGGCCCGGCACACCCTGGTGCTCACCGGCGCCGCGACGGTGGCCGGCCAGGCCGCCATGTGGGGCAAGCTGTCGCCGTTCGCCCGCCCGGCGCTGGTCAACGGCACCGCGGGCGCGGTGGTCATCGGCGACAACGGCCGGGCGTTGTCGATCATGGCGTTCACCGTGGTGGACGGCGCGATCACCGCGATCGACGTGATCGCCGACCCGGAGCGGCTGGCGACCTTCGACCTCTCGGCCTTCCGCGACTAGGACGAAAAAGGGGTGGGAGGGCGACCGCCCTCCCACCCGAAGGACCGGAGGACTCAGCGCCCGATCGCACCGTCCGGCCGCCCACGGACGGACCGTCACCAGCCCTGTGCGTGCGCCCAGTCGGCGAGGTGCCGGGCGCAGCCGTCCACCGACTCCCGCCAGGTGTGCGCCGCGCCGTCCCCGGCCTCGTCGCTGACGTACTTCACCAGCCGCACCGGGACCCCGGCCCGGTGGGCGACGGTGGCGACGGCGTAGCCCTCCATGTCGACCAGGTCGGCGTGCTCGGCCAGCCGCTCGCGGGCGGCCGGGGAGTCGACGAACAGGTCACCGGTGGCCAGCACCGGGCCGTCGCCCTTGCCGACCACCAGCGGGCCGCCGTAGCTGCGGCCGGTCAGGGTCTGCAGGACCTCGGTGTCCAGGTCGTGCTGGATCACCTGGACCACGTGGTGGATGCCCTCCCAACCGGGGCGCAGCGCACCGGCCGTACCGAGGTTGATCACCTCGGAGGGCTTCCCGCCCTGGGCGAGCACGGTGGCCAGTGCCACGGCGGCGTTGACCTTCCCCATCCCGGTGAGCAGCACGGGCAGGCGCTCGTTCAGGTGGGCGGCCTCCTCGCGGACGGCGACGACGAGCAGCGGGCGGTCGGGTGAGATCGTTCCAAGCAGTCGCATGGGGCCCATGGTACGGAGCGGGCGTGTGCCTCACCTCGGGAGTCGCTTGATGGAACCGCGAGGGGCGCCGCCCGCGTCGCACGGGTCGCCACCTCTCCGTCCGAGCCGTTACGGACTGTTACGGGCCGCACCGGGCCTCACCGGGCCGCACCGGGCCGTTACAAGTCGTACCGAGCCGGGCGAGAGCGTGCGGAAACCGTGCACGACATGCTCAAGATCGGCGCAAGTCAGGTGTGGCCGGGAGGAGTCACGGCCATACTGCTGCCATCGGTCGGGCCCCGGGTGTCGGGTCCGTACCCAGGGGAGGATGAGGCGGGTGGCATCACCAGTAGGCAACGGCGCACCGGGCGCCGCGTTCCCGACGCGGCCGAGCGGTCCACCGGCCGTACCGGGAGCGACCCCGTTCGGCGCGCCGGGGACGGCACCGGGGACAGCACCGCTCGCGAAGCGCCCCCGGGCCGGTGCCCCGGAGCGCGGCGTGCGCGCCCGCCTGGCCCAGGCCACCCGGACGCCCCCGGGCCGGCTGCGGCTGGCCGGGGTGGTGCTCGCGGTGCTCACGGTGGCCTTCGGCGGGCTCACCGCCTGGCAGTTGGAGACCAGGGCCACGGCCGCCGACCGGGTCGTCTCGTACAGTCAGCCGCTCAGCCGGGACGCCGCCGAGATCCACCGCTCGCTGGCGGACGCCGCCACCACCGCGGCCACCGGCTTCCTGCTGGCCGGCGCCGAGCCCAAGGACGTCCGGGACCGCTACGAGCAGGACCTCGCCCAGGCCGCCAAGCTGATCGCCCAGGCCGCCGCCCGGACCACGTCCACCTCCCCGGCCCAGGACTCACTCGCCCGACTGAACCAGCAACTCCCGGTGTACGCCGGTCTGGTGGAAACCGCGCGGGCCGACAACCGGCAGGGCATCCCGCTCGGCGGCGCCTACCTGCGGTACGCCTCCGAGCAGATGCAGAACGTCCTGCTGCCGGCCGCCGCCGAGCTGAACGGCTTCGAGGACAAGGAGCTGGCGAACGACTACGCCGAGGCCAAGTCCGTGCCGTGGGGGGCGTACGGCCTGGCGGTGCTCACCCTGGCCGCGCTCGGCTGGGTACAGCTGACGCTGTTCCGCCGCACCAACCGGGTGTTCAACATCGGCCTGTTGGGCGCCTCCGCCGCCGTCCTGGCGGGCGCGCTCTGGCTCACCGTCGCCGGTCTGACCGCCGGTTCGGCGCTGGACCGCAGCGACCACGACGGCGCGACCCCGCTGCGGGCACTCAACTCGGCCCGGGTGGACGTGCTCACCGCCCGGCTGGCGGAGAACCTGCACCTGGTCGCGCGCGGCTCCACCACCAAGTACGCCGACCAGTGGAACAGCGCCACCAAGCACCTTTCCGGCGACAACGCCAAGGACGTCCCGCTGGAGCGGCGCAGCGGCTCGCTCCCGGAGGCGGTCCGGCTCGCCCCGCCGTCCGCCGCCCAGCCGGTCCGCGACGCCGCGCAGCAGTACGACGAATGGCGTCGACGGCACGACAAGGCACGGTCCTTGGAGGTCGACGACGCCGACTACCAGGCCGCGCTGAACGCCACCGTGTCGGCCACCGACGCCACCAGCACGGCGGAAGCCGCCTTCAACGCCACCGACAAGGCCCTCGGGCAGGCCGCCGACGCCGAGCAGGCCCGGTTCACCGACGCCGCCGAGGGCACCGCCGGGGACCTGCGGCTGGCCGCCGGCGCGGCCGCGGTGCTCGGCCTGGTGGCCGCGGCCGCCGCGCTGCGCGGCCTCGGCCGGCGACTGGCCGAGTACCGATGAGGGGAACGGACGAGATGCGCACCAGAACCGTACGGACCAGGAGCGCCGCGGCGCTGACGGTGCTCGCGGCCTGCGCGGCCGTGCTCGGCGGGGGCGGCCCCTCCGGCGCGGCGCCGACCGCCGCGACGGCCGCGCCGCAGGCCGTCCAACAGGACCAGCAGGCGCAGGACAACACCTGCGACATCTACAAGAGCGTGCCGCCCAGCAACGACGACGGCCCGGCGGTGAAGGCCGTCAAGGCCAAGCAGCGCAGCCTGGTGATCGGCGTGGACCAGAACAGCTACCGCTGGGGCTCGCGCAACCCGAACACCGGCCAGATCGAGGGCTTCGACATCGACCTGGCCCGGGCGATCGGCACCGCCATCATGGGCGACCCCGAGAAGGTGGTCCTCAAACCGGTGGCCACCGCCGACCGGATCGACGCCGTCCAGAAGCGCCGGGTCGACCTGATCGTCCGCACCATGACGGTCAGCTGCAAGCGGATGGAGGACGTCGCCTTCTCCAAGCCGTACTTCAACATCACCCAGCGGGTGCTGGTGCCGAAGGCCTCCCCGGCGAAGAACCTCGACGAGGCGATCGCCGGGAGGACGGTCTGCGTCGCCAAGGGGTCGACCGCCTTCGACGTCGTGAACGGCCCCAAGAAGACCGCCAAGCAGGTCGTCACGGAGGAGAACCAGCTGGACTGCCTGGTGCTGATGCAGCTCGGCAAGGTCGACGCCACCATGACCGACGACGGCCTGGCGGCCGGCCAGGCCGCCCAGGACCAGACCGTGCGGATCGTGGACGGCGACACCCAGCCGGAGGTGATCGGCGTCGCCATGCTCAAGAGCAGCCCGGACCTGACCGCCCGGGTCAACCAGGTGCTGGCCGACTACCACGCGAGCGGCGAGTGGGGGCGCTCGTACGACCGCTGGCTCAAGCCGTACATGCTGGGCGACGCCGAGCGCTACTGGCCGGTGCCGCACTGAGACGGGTACGGACCGCTGCGGACGCGGGGCGTTGACGCGGTCTTGACGCCCCGCGCCCGTACCGCCCGAACCGTCACCGGCTAGGGTTCGGGACGATCACCACGGGGAGACCGGTGGTGGACACGGGGGTTGTCGTGGGATCACACGTCACGGACGTCGGGGTCACACGCGAGGAAGGAAGGACACCGCGGTGGCGGCATCGGCTGGCCCGGTACTGAGCCGGGAGGAGGTGGACCGCGCGCTGGCGCGCCTCGGCGCGGAGCGGGACGCGGTCGAGTCGGCGCTGCTCGCCCTGCAGGACCACCCGGGCCTGCGGCTGCTGGACGGCGCCGAGCTGTCCGGCCGCACCCTGGAGCGCTGGTCCGTCGCCGGCAAGGGACTGCCGCTGCTCTGGGCGCTGTTCGACCGGTACTCCGAGGCGCTCGCCTCGGCGCGCGCCGTGCGGGCCCGCAAGGCCAAGCCCGGCGCGCCCGAACTCGCCGAGCTCAGCGAGCTGTTGACCGGCGACGCGGTGACCGTCCCGGGCGGCGCGGTGCCCGACGGCCCGCAGCTGCTCGGCGCGCCCGCCAAGCTGGTCGAGCGGATCAGCCTGGACGCGCTGATGGCCCGGATGAACTCCTGGTACGCCACCGTGCTGGAGGTGGTCAGCGCCGCCGACGCGGTCTGGTCGGCGCTGCCGGCCCGGATCGACCTGCTGCTGGCCGAACTCCACCGGGTGAAGACCCTGGCCGCCTCGCTCGGCGTGCGGGCCGGCAGCCACCCGCTGGGCGACGACCTGGTCGGGCTGGAGCGGGACCTCATCGAACTGCGCACCGAGGTCCACGAGGACCCGTTGGCCCTGTGGCGCCCGGCCCGGGTGCCGGCCCAGCGCGGCACGGTGCCCGAGGGCTCGGCCTTCGCGACCCCCGCCGGGGTGGTGGACACCGAGCGCTTCGACCGGGCCGGGCGGGCGCTGGACGGCGTCCGGCTGGAGCTGGAGAACCTGCTGCGGCTGCGCGACGACGCCGAGGAGCGCCTCCAGGGCGTCGGCGACCTGCTCCAGCGGGCCGACGCCACCCTGGCCGAGGCCCGCCGGGCCCGCGGCGAGGTGCTGGCGAAGATAGCGGCCAGCGACGTCCCGGCGGTGCCCGGTCCGGCCTCGGCGCTGCGCGAACGGATCGTCACCGCGCTGGAGCTGCGCCAGGGCGGGCAGTGGGGCCGGCTGGCGCCACTGCTGGACGCCCTGGAGGATGCCGCCGCCAAGGAGCTGGCCCGGGCCCGGCACTCGCTCACCGAGGTGACCCAGCCGCTGGCCGTCCGGGCCGAGTTGCGCGGCCGGCTGGACGCCTACAAGGCGATGGCCGCCCGGATGCGGGTCTCCGAGGACCCGGAAGTGATCGAGCGGTACGAGAAGGCGCGCTGGCTGCTCTGGAGCGCGCCCTGCGACCTGCGGGCGGCGGCCGCCGCGGTGGCCCGCTTCCAGCAGTCGCTGCGCCCGGCACAGGCCGAGCAGCAGCCGTCACACGAGCCGGCCGGCCAGACGCCGGTCGACGGACAGGTACAGGGGGGCTGAGGTTGATGGGCGAGACGTGCGTACGGCCGGAGTGCTCCGGCAGCGGCAGGATCGACGCCGACGGATACTGCGACGAGTGCGGGCTGGCACCGGCGGGCGGAGGCGGCACCGGCACCACCGCGACACCCCCGGAGGCAGCGGCGGCCGCCGGCCCCGGCTCGCCCTGCCCGCGTGACTGCTCAGGCAGCATCGACGCGGACGGCTACTGCGACGAGTGCGGGCTGACCCCGCCGGGCGCCGACACCGGCCTCACCCAGCCCTACGTCCCGTCCGCGCGGGTCTCCCCGGACTCCGCCCGCAGCGGCTCGATCCGCTCGATGTCGGCCCGCACCGGCTCCTCCCGCTCGATGTCCGGCCGCTCCCGCTCGCACCGCTCGACCCGCACCGGCTCCAGCCGCTCGGTCTCGGTGCGCTCCACCCGCGGCAGCGTCAGCGCGGGCGCCCGCAACCGGCTGGGCGCCGGCCTGGTCACCGTGCCGACCGTGGAGACCGCCGACCCGTCGCTGGCGGTGCTGGCCGACCCCGAGGTGCCCGAGCGCAAGCGCTACTGCGCCAAGTGCGAGGCCCCGGTGGGCCGGGAGAAGAACGGCCGCCCCGGGCGCCCGGACGGTTTCTGCACCAAGTGCGGCACGCCGTACTCCTTCACCCCCAAGCTGCGCCGCGGCGACCTGGTCGGCGGGCAGTACGAGGTGGTCGGCTGCCTGGCGCACGGCGGGCTCGGCTGGATCTACCTGGCGGTGGACCGCCGGGTCAACGACAAGTGGGTCGTCCTCAAGGGCCTGCTGAACACCGGGGACGAGGACGCGCTGGCCGCGGCCGTCGCCGAGCGCCGCTTCCTGGCCGAGGTGGACCACCCGAACATCGTCCGGATCATCAACTTCGCCGAGCACCTGGACCTCCAGACCGGCTCCACCGACGGCTACATCGTCATGGAGTACGTCGGCGGCAAGTCGCTCAAGGACATCGCCAACGACCGCCGCACCCCGGACGGCGGCCGGCGCGAGCCGCTGCCGGTGGAGGTGGCGATCGCGTACGCGCTGGAGGCGCTGCCGGCGCTCGGGTACCTGCACGGCCGGGGCCTGATCTACTGCGACTTCAAGATCGACAACGTGATCCAGAGCGGCGACGCGCTCAAGATCATCGACATGGGCGCGGTCTGCCGGCTCGACCACGACGGCCCGATCTACGGCACCGTCGGCTACCAGGCCCCGGAGATCGCCACCCACGGCCCCTCCCCCGCCTCCGACCTGTACACCGTGGCCCGCACCCTCGCGGTGCTCACCTTCGACTTCCAGGGCTACAGCACCACCTACCGCGACTCACTGCCCGGCCCCGAGGACGTCGAGGTCTTCGCCACGTACGAGTCGTACTACCGCTTCCTGGTCCGCGCCACCGACCCGGACCCGGCCCGCCGCTTCTCCTCCGCCGAGGAGATGGCCGACCAGCTCACCGGTGTGCTGCGGGAGGTCCTGTCCCTCCAGGACGACCGGCCCCGGCCCGCGCTCTCCACCCTGTTCGGCCCCGAACTGCGCGTCGTGGACACCGAGTTGGTGCTGCCCGCCGACCAGCGGGGACAACTGCGGGTGGCCGCGCTGGACCCGGCGGCCGCCGCCCTCGCGCTGCCCGTCCCCCGGGTCGACCCGGGCGACCCCAACGCCGGCTTCCTCGCCACCCTGCTCGCCACCGACCCCGAGGAGGCGCTCGCCGCACTGGCCGGCGCCCCCGCCGACTCGGTCGAGAGCCGACTGCGCGAGCTGCGCGCCCTGCTCGAACTCGGCCGCCACGGCATGGCCGTGAACGGGCTGGCCAAGCTGGAGAACGACCACCCGGACGACTGGCGGGTGGTCTGGTACCGCGGCCTGGTCGCCCTGGTGGGAGCGTCCGAAGACGGCGACGAGACCGATCTGCGGGCCGCCGCCGAGGCCTTCGACGCGGTCTACGACGCCTTCCCCGGCGAGGCCGCGCCCAAGCTGGCCCTGGCCATCTGCGCCGAACTGCTCGGCGACGGCGGCGACGCGGCCGAGTTCTACCGGCTGGTGTGGACCACCGACCACTCCTACCTGAGCGCCGCCTTCGGCCTCGCCCGGGTCCGGCTCGCCGAGGACGACCGGCCCGGCGCGGTGCACGTGCTGGAGTCCGTCCCGGCCACCTCCAGCCAGTACACCGCCGCCCGGATCGCCGCCGTCCGCGCCCGGCTGCGCGAACGCCCCGCCACCGACCCGCTGGCCGCCGACCTCGGCGCGAGCTCCGACCAGCTCACCGCGCTGCGCCTGGACGACCGGCGCCGCGAGGAGCTCTCGGTCGAGGTGCTCGGCGCCGCCCTCGGCTGGGTCACCGCCGGGTCGGCGGGCGCCCGACAGGCCGGCACCACCATGGTGCTGGGACGACCCGCCGCGGAGCGGGAACTGCGCTTCGCCCTGGAACAGTCCTACCGGGTACTCGCCCGGTTGGCCGACCGGGCCGAGACCAGGATCGAGATGGTGGAACGGGCCAACCGGGCCCGCCCCAGGACGTGGGTGTAGCCGATGCCGCAGCAGACCGAGTGCCCGAGCTGTTCCGAGCCGATGGACCCGGAGGACGCGTTCTGCGGCCACTGCGGGGCCGGCCGGGACGGCCGGGCGGCCCCGGGCGTGATGCCCGCCAGCTGGGCCGCCGCCCGCGGTGAGGCCGTCCCGCCGCAGCGCGGGCCGGTCTGTGTGAACTGCGGGCGGGCGCAGGTCGCCGAGGACGGCTACTGCGAGGGCTGCGGGAGCGCCCAGCCGCGCCCTCGCGACCACATGGAGAAGGCGCTCGCGGGCGTCGCCGGGGTCAGCGACCGCGGCGTGCGCCACCACCGCAACGAGGACTCCTTCACCGTCGCCGCCTCCTCGCTGCCCGGCGGCGAGCCGGTCGTGGTCGCCGTGGTCTGCGACGGCGTCTCCTCCTCCGACCGCCCGGACGAGGCCTCGGAGACGGCCGTCGACGCCGCCTCCGAGTCCCTGCTGACCTCCCTGGAGGCCGGCCGGGACCCGGTCGAGGCGATGCGCGCCGCGATCGCCGACGCCGCCGAGGCCGTCGCCGGCCTGGCGACCGACGGCGCCGGCCCGGCCCGCCCCGACCTCAACGCGCCCGCCTGCACCTACGTCAGCGCGATAGCGGTCGGCGGCCGGGTCACCATCGGCTGGGTCGGCGACACCCGGGCGTACTGGATCCCGGACGACCGCGCCGCGGCCGAGCCCTTCCGGCTCACCCAGGACGACTCCTGGGCGGCCCGGATGGTCGAGGCCGGGCTGATGGGCGAGGCCGAGGCCTACGCCGACCCGCGCGCCCACGCGATCACCGGCTGGCTCGGCGCCGACGCCGAGGAGGTCGTGCCGCACACCCTCGACTTCACCCCGCACGTCCCCGGGGTGCTGCTGATCTGCACCGACGGACTGTGGAACTACGCCGAGGCCGCCACCGACCTGGCGTACTACGTCCGGCCGGACGCCCGCACCGAACCGCTCCTGGCGGCGCAGACCCTGGTGAAGTTCGCGGTCGCGGCCGGCGGCCACGACAACATCACCGTCGCGGTGCTGCCGATCGACCCGCCGACGGTGTCCGTGGAGGAGGTCGAGGAGACGCCCACCGCGCTGGACCTGCCGATCATCGTCCCGGCCGCCGCCCGGGCGCCCGAGGACGACGAGGACTTCGAGGACTTCGAGCCGACCCTGCCGAACCTCCCGGTGATCGGCTCCCCCGCCGCCCCGCTGCCCCCGACCCCGGCCACGGTCGCCCCGCCGGTCCCGCCCGCACCGCCGGCCCCGCCCGCCGCCCCGCCCGTCCCTCCGCAGCCGCCGCACCCGCCGACGGCCTGACCGGCCGTCCGCGACCGGCCCGACGGCCCCGGCCGCCGGACCGCCCACCGACCTGATCACATCCACCCCTCACCCGACGGGAGCCGACCGCCCCATGGCAACACTGGCGAAGCCGAACCTGCCCAGGTTCGACGTGGAGATCTTCCAGAACGAGTACCTGGCCGACGGCGCCCGCGAGGTCAACGCCATCGTCACCGTCACCGCCACCGGCGGCGGCACCTCCGGCGGCCGCCCGCTCGGCCTCACCGACGCCGCCGCCCAGCGCGCCGACGCCAACGCGGCCGTGGTGATCCTGGTCGACTGCTCGGGCTCGATGGACTACCCCAAGACCAAGATCAACGGCGCCCGCGAGGCCACCGCCGCCGCCATCGACGCCCTGCGTGACGGCACCGCCTTCGCCGTGGTGGCCGGCACCCACGAGGCCCGCGACATCTACCCCGGCGACGGCACCCTGGCCACCGCCTCGCCGACCACCCGCGACCAGGCCAAGGAGGCGCTGCGCCGCCTCACCGCGGCCGGCGGCACCGCGATGGGCACCTGGCTGGCCAAGGCCGACAAGCTCTTCCTCACCCGTCGCGACATCGCCATCCGGCACGCCATCCTGCTCACCGACGGCAACAACGAGCACGAGTCGGCCGAGGACCTGGCCCGCAACATCGAGCGGGTCACCGGCCACTTCACGGCCGACTGCCGCGGCGTCGGCACCGACTGGCGGATCGACGAGCTGCGCACGATCTCCTCGGCGCTGCTCGGCACCGTCGACATCGTCGCCGAGCCGTCCGGCCTGGCCGAGGACTTCCGCTCGATGATGGCCGGCGCGATGGGCAAGCAGGTCGCCGACGTCGCGCTGCGGATCTGGACCCCGGCCAACGCCACCGTGAAGTTCGTCAAGCAGGTCGCCCCCTCGGTCGAGGACCTGACCGAGCGCCGCGCCGAGGCCGGCCCCCGGGCCGGCGACTACCCGACCGGCTCCTGGGGCGACGAGAGCCGCGACTACCACGTCTGCGTCGAGGTCCCGGCCGCCTCGGTCGGCAACGAGATGCTCGCCGCCCGGGTCAGCCTGGTGCTGCCCCCGCAGGTCGGCGGCGGCACCCCCGAGGTGCTCAGCCAGGGCCTGGTCAAGGCCGTCTGGACCGACGACCTGGCCTCCTCCACCCGGATCAGCCCGCAGGTCGCCCACTACACCGGGCAGGCCGAGCTCGCCTCCTCGATCCAGGAGGGCCTGGAGGCCCACCGCTCCGGGGACGTCGACACCGCAACCGCCAAGCTGGGCGCCGCCGTCCGGATCGCGCACGCGACCGGGAACGAGGGCACCTACAAGCTGCTGCAGAAGGTGGTGGACGTGGTGGACCCGAAGGAGGGTACGGTTCGATTCCGTAAGAACGTGAGCGAGGCCGACTCGATGACCCTTGAGACCCGGTCGACCAAGACGGTACGTGTGAAGAAGTGACCGCTGAAAACGTGATCGGGCCGGCCGCCCGGCGCGGCACCGCACCGTGCCGGCCCGAAACGAGGGGGACCTGATGCCGATCTGCCCGAGGGGCCACGAGTCGCAGGCCGAGGACTGGTGCGACTTCTGCGGCTTCCCGATGACTCCGCCGGTCCCGACGCCCGGCGCCCACGGGGGCTACCCGGGTGCGCCCGGCGCCGACCCCGCGCCCGGCGCACCCGCCGGGCACCCGCAGCACGGCGGTGCGTCCTTCGGCGCCCCGCTGCCTCCGCCGATGCCGCCGGGAGCGGTCCCGCCGCCCCCGCCCGGCGCCTTCCCGCCGGCCGCGCAGCAGCAGGGCCTCACTGAAGGCCTGACCGTCTGCCCGATCTGCCGCAGCCCGCAGACCGGCCGGTTCTGCGAGGAGTGCGGCTACGACTACGAGCTGTCCACGCCCTCGCGCCGCCAGGCCCCGGCCGGACCCGCGCCGGTGCCCGGCCCGGCCCAGCCCCCGCCGCCGCTGAACATCCCGGCGGCCTACGGCGGCCCCGCGCAGGCCCCGCCCGCCCCGCAGCCGCCCCAGCCCGAGTACCCGCACACCTACGGCTACCCTCCCTCCTTGCCCGCCAGCGGGCAGGAGGGGCCCATGCCGGAGGGCGCCTTCCCCGAGGCCCCGGCGCGCGAGGACTCCGGCCCGGTGTACGCCCACCCGGCCGGACCCGGCCCGAACAACCGCGGCGGCGACTTCGGCACCTCCTTCCACCTTGCCCCGCCGATGCCGCAGCCCCAGCCGGAGGCGGCCCCGGTGGAGGCGGTCCGGGCGAACTGGATCGCGGTGGTCTCGGCCGACCGCGACTACTTCACCGAGATGATGGCCCGCAGCGGCCCCGAGGCGGCCGGCCTGTTCTTCCCGCCGTACTGCCCCGAGCGCCGCATCCCGTTGACCGGCCGCGGCCAGCTGCGGATCGGCCGGCGCAGCCAGCACCGGGGCACCGTCCCGGAGATCGACCTGTCGGTGCCGCCGGAGGACCCGGGTGCCTCGCACCAGCACGCACTGCTCGCCGAGCAGGCGGACGGCAGCTGGGTGCTGGTCGACCAGGACTCCACCAACGGCACCACCGTCAACGGCGGCGCGGAACCGGTCACCCCGCACACCGCCGTGCCGCTGAACGACGGCGACCGGATCCACATCGGCGCCTGGACGACGATCACGGTGCACCGCGCCTGAACACCTCGCTGATGGTGCGTCAGCGACAACTCCGGGCGGGCCGGGCGGAATTCAACATTTCGCCCGGCCCGCCTTTCTCCGGCTTCCTCAGGGAATCCCCAAATCCCCGCCCCAGGTGTGCACAAGACGCACCGAAAGCCCTATTGTCAGGGCACATGACTGCAGCTATATCCGCCGACGGCATCCGTCAGCGGTACGGGGATGTGCAGGCCGTCGACGGGGTGTCCTTCACCGTCGAGGCCGGCGAGTTCTACGGGATCCTGGGCCCCAACGGGGCCGGGAAGACCACCACCATGGAGATCCTGGAAGGGGTCCGCAAGCCCGACGAGGGCCGGGTCGAGCTGCTGGGGATGGCTCCCTGGCCGCGCAATCCGAAACTGCTGCCGCGCATCGGCGTGCAGTTCCAGGCCTCCGCTTTCTTCCGGAAACTGACCGCCCGGGAGACCATCCGCACCTTCGCGTCGTTCTACGGGGTCGGTCCCAAGCGGGCCGATGCGATGCTGGAGCGGGTCGGGCTCTCCGACAAGGCCGGGACGCTGACCGACCAGATGTCCGGCGGCCAGGCCCAGCGCCTGTCGATCGCCTGCGCGCTGGCCCACGACCCGGAGCTCGTCTTCCTCGACGAGCCCACCACCGGCCTCGACCCGCAGGCCCGACGCAACCTCTGGGACCTGCTGCGGGACATCAACAACGAGGGCCGCACCGTCGTCCTGACCACCCACTACCTGGACGAGGCCGAGGTGCTCTGCGACCGGGTCTCGATCATGGACCACGGCAAGATCCTGCACACCGGCGCCCCGGCGGCGCTGATCCGCGAGATCGACGACACCGTCCGGATCAGCGTGGCCTCCGGCCAGCTTCCGGTCGAGCGGGCCCGCGAGCTGCTGACCGCGGCCGGCGCCGAGATCGCCGCCCTGGAGGACGACACCGTCTCGCTCTCCGTCTCGACCCGGCTCCCGGCCCCGGTGCTCAGCGTGCTGGCCGAGCAGAACGCGCTGCGCGGCCTCGAAGTGCGCGGCGCCACCCTGGAGGACGTCTTCCTCCAGCTGACCGGACGGGAGTTCCGCGCATGACCACCTCCACCTCCACCGGGCCGAAGGTCCCGGCCCAGCGCGGCGGGTCGGCCGACGCCGCCGACGGGCAGGAGCGGGTCAGCGCCTTCTGGAGCCTGTCCCGCGCGATGCTGCTCGGCATGAAGCGCGACCGCACCGCGACCTTCTTCATCCTGCTGTTCCCGCTGGTGTTCCTGGTCTTCTTCGGCAGCGTGACCAAGGGCTCCAGCAGCCCGCACGCCAAGGTGGCGCAGGTCGGCGCGGTGAAGCTGTTCGACTCGATCCAGGGCGAGGGCAGGACCGAGCTGGACAAGGTCCTCACGATCACCAAGACCGACGACGAGGCCGCCACCCTGGAGAAGGTCCGCAAGGGCGACTTCGACGCGATGATCAAGCAGGGCCCGGACGGCCAGGTCCAGCTGCGCTTCACCGCCGCCGACCAGGTCCGTGCCGGCGCGCTCCAGGGCATCCTCAACTCGGTGGTCCAGAGCGCCAACCAGGCGGCCACCGGCCAGAAGCCGGCCTACGTGCTGGACGCCCAGCAGGTCGAGGACCAGTCGCTCAAGCCGATCCAGTTCCTCACCCCCGGTCTGCTCGGCTGGGCCATCGCCACCGGCGCGGTGTTCGGCGCCTCGCTGACCCTGGTCGGCTGGCGCAAGTCCAAGGTGCTGCGCCGACTGCGGCTGGCCCCGATCAGCGCCGGCACGGTGGTCAGCTCCCGGATCGTGGTCTCGCTGCTGACCGCGTTCCTGCAGACCACCGTCTTCCTGGTGGTCGCCACGAGCTTCTTCGGGCTCAAGCTCACCGGCAACTGGTGGCTGGTCATCCCGCTGGTGGCCTGCGCGACGCTCGCCTTCATGTCGATCGGCCTGCTGGCCGGTTCGGTCGCCAAGACCGAGGAGGCGGCCAGCGGCATCTCGCAGCTCATCGTGCTGCCGATGTCGTTCCTGTCCGGCTCGTTCTTCCCGATGGACGACGCTCCGGGCTGGCTGAAGGCCGTCTCCGAGGTCATGCCGCTGCGGTACCTCGTGAAGGCCGCCCAGTCGGTGCTGACCCGCGGCGGCGGCGTCATGGACGCCCTGCCCAGCATGGGCGGCCTGCTGCTCTTCGCGGCCGTGCTGACCGGCATCGCCTGGAAGTTGTTCAAGTGGGAAGACGCCTGATCGAAGCCTTTCCTGTGTGAACAGGCACGGGGGAACGGATCGGTGTTGCCCACCGATCCGTTCCCCCGTGCCACTTGCCAGCCCTTCACGCGGCTCAGCAATGTCAGTGGTGGCTGTTACGGTCGCTGTGATTGTCGCTCTCGTCTGGGTGGGGGGGTGTTCAGTGCGAAGTTTCGAGCCACGTCCGGGCTTTGTGGTGCAGGCATTCCGCTTCGCGCTGGACCCGAGCGCCGAGGGTGAGCGGCGGCTGCGGTCGCACTGCGGCGCGGCGCGCGCCGCTTACAACTGGGCGGTGTCCTGGGTCGAGGCGTCATGGTGGCAGCGAAGGGCCGAGGCGTCGTACGGCATCGCTTAGTGGTCGTACGCCTTTGGTCCTGGTGTACCGTTCAGCCGGTGTCTGCGACCATGGTCGGGTGACAGAGATCCGGCGAGGCACGTTCAGCGAGGAGACCTTCTTCGACCAGGTCGGCGGTGAGCCGACCTTCCGGCGTCTGGTCCGCCGCTTCTACGAGGGCATCGCCGAGGACGAGTTGCTGCGGCCGATGTACCCGGAGGAGGACCTCGGCCCGGCCGAGGAACGGATGGCGCTCTTCCTGATGCAGTACTGGGGCGGCCCGCGCACCTACAGCGATCACCGCGGCCACCCGCGGCTGCGGATGCGCCACGCGCCGTTCAAGGTCGACAAGGCCGCTCACGACGCCTGGCTGACCCACATGCGGGCGGCCGTGCACAGCCTGGAACTGCCCGCCGAGCACGAGCGGCAGCTGCTCGACTACCTGACGTACGCGGCCGCGTCGATGATCAACACCCCGGGTTGAGCCGCCTCTCACCGGGCGACCCGGACAGGGCCACCGGAGCAGGACTACCCGGAGCAGGGCTACCGGATCGGGCTGAGCCCCAGCCCCGCGCCCGGCGCGGCCGCCGTCCGCACCACCACCGAGCCCGCCGGAGCACTCAGCCGCAGCCAGCCGCCCGCCCGGTGCACGGTGAGCGGGACGCCGGGCTTCAGGAAGCCGATCACGTACGCGGCGTGGACCGCGCGCAGCGGCAGCTCCGGCAGCGCGGTGACCGGGCGGGACCAGATCTCGTCGGCCAGCCGGTCCAGCACCTCGCGGGTGCGATGGTGCGCCGGGACGGCCTCGCTGCGCTCGCGGAACTCCTTCACCCCGGCCATCAGCTCGGGGTACACCTCGGCCACCGGCGGGGCGCCGGCCGACCGCCAGCCGACCCGCGGCGGCAGCAACCCGGCCCAGGCCGGACCGGTCACCGGCGCGGGCAGCGCGACGGCTCCCGCCTCGGCGTCCACGCCGTCCAGCAGCTGACCGGCCGAGACCGTCAGGTCGACCGGCTCGTCCAGACCGCTCAGCCGGGCGGTGCGGATCGCCAGCGCGCCCGAGCCGCCCAGCGGCAGCCGGCCGAACACCGCCAGCACACCGTCGTCCCCGTCCGGGGCCATCGCCTGCAGCCGCACGGCCGCCGCCTTGTCGAAGCGCAGCAGGCGCAGCAGGAAGGCGGAGAGGTCGGCGGCCTCCCCGGCGTCGGTCAGGGCGAGGCGGGCGGTGATGGTCAACGCGGCTCAGCTCGAATCGTCGTGGGGGCTCGATCGTCGTGGGGCTCGATCGTCGTGGGGTGGGACCTTCAGACTGCCGCGACGACCGGGGTCTCGTCCATGAAACGGGAGAGGAACTCCCGCTCCACCGGGGAGATCCGGCGCGGCCGGCCCTCGGCCAGGTCGTAGGGCACGACCACCGTGGAGGCCCGGACGTACACCGTCTCGGAGCCGTCCTCGTGGACGTCCTTGATGTCGTAGGAGACGGTCAGCGAGGCGCCGCCGATGTGCGTCACCCGGGTCTCGATGGTGACCGGCTCCGGCCGGTGCACCAGCGGGCGCTTGTAGTCGATCTCGTGGCGGGCCACCACCGAGCCGCCCGCGAACTCCCCGGCGCCGGCCTCGGCGGCCTGGGTGAACATGAAGTCGATCCGGGCCTCCTCCAGGTAGCGCAGGAAGACCACGTTGTTGACGTGCCCGAAGGCGTCCATGTCGGACCAGCGCAGCGGGCAGGCGTAGATGTGGCGAGCCACAGGTGTCTCCTCGGTGTCCGGCCGGCCCGCCGCCGGGGATCGGCGACGGGCCGCGGCCCGGCAGGCCGCCCGGGAGGGCGGTCTGCCGGGCCGTTGTGACAGCTGGATGTCAGCCTCGGGTCAGCTTCTTGTACGTGGCCCGGTGCGGACGGGCGGCGTCGGCGCCGAGCCGCTCGATCTTGTTCTTCTCGTACGACTCGAAGTTGCCCTCGAACCAGAACCACTTGCTCTCGCCCTCGTAGGCGAGGATGTGGGTGGCCACTCGGTCCAGGAACCAGCGGTCGTGGGAGATGACCACGGCGCAGCCGGGGAACTCCAGCAGGGCGTTCTCCAGCGAGGACAGCGTCTCGACGTCCAGGTCGTTGGTGGGCTCGTCGAGGAGCAGCAGGTTGCCGCCCTGCTTGAGGGTCAGCGCCAGGTTCAGACGGTTGCGCTCACCACCGGAGAGCACGCCGGCCGGCTTCTGCTGGTCCGGGCCCTTGAAGCCGAAGGCCGACACGTAGGCGCGGGACGGCATCTCGACCTGGCCGACGTTGATCCAGTCCAGACCGTCGGAGACGACCTCCCAGAGGGTCTTCTTCGGGTCGATGTTGGCGCGCGACTGGTCGACGTAGCTGATCTTGACGGTCTCGCCGACCTTGACCTTCCCGGCGTCCGGGGTCTCCAGGTCCTGGAGCATCTTGAACAGCGTGGTCTTGCCGGCGCCGTTCGGGCCGATGACGCCGACGATGCCGTTGCGCGGCAGGGTGAAGCTCAGGTCGTCGATCAGGATCTTCTCGCCGAAGGCCTTGGAGAGGTTCTCGACCTCGATGACGACGCTGCCCAGACGCGGGCCCGGCGGGATCTGGATCTCCTCGAAGTCCAGCTTCCGCATCTTGTCGGCCTCGGCCGCCATCTCCTCGTAGCGGGCCAGACGGGCCTTGGACTTCGCCTGGCGGCCCTTGGCGTTGGAGCGGACCCACTCCAGCTCTTCCTTGAGGCGCTTGGCGCGCTTCGCGTCCTTCTGGCCCTCGACCTTGAGACGGGACTGCTTGGTCTCCAGGTAGGTGGAGTAGTTGCCCTCGTACGGGTAGGCGCGGCCGCGGTCGAGCTCCAGGATCCACTCGGCGACGTTGTCCAGGAAGTACCGGTCGTGGGTGACCGCGACGACGGTGCCCTTGTACTTCTCCAGGTGCTGCTCCAGCCAGTTCACCGACTCGGCGTCCAGGTGGTTGGTGGGCTCGTCGAGCAGCAGCAGGTCGGGGGCCTCCAGCAGCAGCTTGCAGAGCGCGACGCGGCGCTTCTCACCACCGGAGAGCTTGGTGACCGGCCAGTCGCCGGGCGGGCAGCCCAGGGCGTCCATGGCCTGCTCCAGCTGGGCGTCCAGGTCCCAGGCCTCGGCGTGGTCCAGCTCCTCCTGGAGCTTGCCCATCTCGTCGAGCAGCGCGTCCGAGTAGTCGGTCGCCATCAGCTCGGCGATCTCGTTGAAGCGGTCGAGCTTGCCCTTGATCTCCTTGACGCCGTCCTGGACGTTCTCCAGAACGCTCTTGGACTCGTCGAGCGGCGGCTCCTGGAGCAGCATGCCGACGGTGAAGCCGGGCGAGAGGAAGGCGTCGCCGTTGGAGGGCTGCTCCAGGCCGGCCATCATCTTCAGCACGGTGGACTTACCGGCACCGTTGGGGCCCACGACGCCGATCTTCGCTCCGGGGAGGAAGCTGAGCGTCACGTCGTCAAGGATGACCTTGTCTCCGTGCGCCTTGCGCACCTTGCGCATCGTGTAGATGTATTCCGCCACGTGAGATCGCTCCGGCGTCGTCGGGAGTAATTCGGCTTGCAGCCTTCCATTGTGCCGCACCCGGCCGGAACCCCCGAACCGCCCTGGTGACCACCGTGACCACCCCACCGGGGTATCCGTGGCCGCAGGCGGGCGACCCGCCTCTCCCGCGACGGTGCGACCCCCGCTCCCCCGCCCCGGGAACGGCGAAGGCCCGGCTCCCCGCATCAACTGCGGGGAGCCGGGCCGGTTCCGCTGCTCAGGGCCTCAGGAGGTCGACTCCCCCGGCCCGCTCAGACGGTTCAGGCGGTGGTGCGACCGTGACGGCCACGGCGGCGCAGGACGAAGACCGCGGCGCCACCGGCCACGACCAGGCCACCGGCGACGGCGGCGAGGATCGGGGTCGAGTCATTGGCACCGGTCTGGGCCAGGCCACCGGTGCCCGGGGCGGCGCTGGTGGTCGCCGGGGTCGGCTGGCCGGCACCGGTGCTCGGGGTGCCCGACGTGGAGGCGGTCGGGGTGGCGGGGGTGGTGCCGGTGGCGGCCGGGGTGGTCGGGGCGCCGGTCGGGGTCACGCCGGTCTTGCAGTCCAGGACACCCGTGAACTTCTTGGCGTAGCCGTTCGGGCCGGTCACGTTGATGGTGTACTCGGCCTTCTCGGCGACCTTGACGAGCACGCTCTCGGTCTTGCCCGGCTGGACGGCCACCTGCTGCTTGTCGACCGTGACCGTGGCGGCCTCGTCACCACTGTTGGTGACGGAGACGCGCACGCCGTTGTTGGCGCACTCGACCTTGGCGGAGCTGTCGACCAGCGCGCCCTTGCCCTGCTTCCAGGCGGCCTGGGCGGCGGCGGCGACGCTCACCTTGGTGGAGCCGGCCAGGATCATGGTCTGGCTGTGGCGGCCCGCGTCGTCCAGACCGCTCATGAAGACCCGGCCGCTGAGCACGTTGGCGTCGGCGGTGGCGTTGATGGCGGTCTTGCCGTCCGGGGTGCCGGCCGGCACGTCCAGGAACAGCTGGGTGTCCTTGGCGATCGGACCGGCGAGGGTGCCGTTGACCGGCTTGCCGTCCTTGTCCACCAGCTTGGCCTTGTCGGAGGCGTCGCCGGAGACCGCGAGCTTCACCTCGTTGGCGCTGGAGTTCAGGACGAACGGGCCGATCTTGCTGCCCGACTTGCCGGAGACGGAGTCCGGGGTCAGCGTCAGCGAGGGCTTCGGCTCGGCCGCGACGCCCTTGTTGGCGTCGCTGGTCAGGTAGTCGCGCAGCTTCTTGGCGTTCTCGGTGCGCGGGGTGGCGGTCTTGTTGTCCGAGAACTTCCAGATCGCGGACTGGGTGCCCGCGGCGGCGTCCTCGTCGCTCAGGCTGTCGACGTGGATGGCCGCGGCCAGGGACGTCAGGTTCGCCTGCGGGTACGAATTGTCAAGGATCCAGCGGATCTTGGGGGCGTTCGCGTTGCTGTTGAGCGAGCTCGACGCCCAGTCCGCCTCGTGGTACTTCGCGCCGCTGTCCAGGTAGACCGGGTTGTCGAAGTCGATGCAGTAGGTCTGGAGCTTGTCGCCCGCAGCCGTCTTGAGCGTGAAGAGACCGGCGTCGACGACCCCCCTACCCTGGACGTCGACCTTCTCCCCGAGCATGGTGTTCTGGACCACAGCGGTCACACCCGACGCCGGGGCGTCCGCCGCGACCGCCGCACCGGCCGCGAACAGGCCCCCGCCCAGCGCGAGGCTGGTCGTGAGCATGACAGTGGTTATGCGGGACAGGCTCCGCCCGTGCCTCTGGAACATCTGGGATCCCTCCGGAGCGGGCCGCACCCAGTGGGCAGCCCGCCGACTTGCCGTGCCGCGCGTGCCCCGTGTGGCACTGCCGCGGGTATGAACCAGACGAATCTTATTGAGCCCCAGAGATCCCGAAACCTCCATGCGAAATCAGGACGATTCCGTATCTGGATCGTTATCAATCCCCCCAGGTTCCACACAAGCTGACGATCGAGCAGAATCAGTCCGCCACTTTCTGCTATCCGGTCGAGATTGCACGTGCGGGCGCAACAGCCTTCTCGATCAACATATTTGTCGACAGGGAAGGTCACCGACCCGTCAGCTCGGCAAAGCCCGGTCTTCACCTCCCCGTTCCCCCTCGGGCACCTCCTCCTGCCGCTCAGTCACCGACCGCACACCCGGCGGCAGCTCGGGCGAGCGCGGCGCCGCGGCCACCGCCGAGGCCTTGCGCGCCTCCAGCGCGCTGGCGATCCACCCGGGCACCGGTTCGGCCGCCGTCTCCGCCGCGGCCGGCCCCGCACCGCCGGGCGGCTGCCCGCGCACCCCGCTCGCCCAACGGAAGGCCGAGGTACCACGGGTGAGATCGTGTCCGACCGACCGGGCGTCAACCTCGGCCCGACTGCGTTTCACCTCACCCTCCGTCCACTCCCGCACCCGCAGCCGGCCGGTCACCAGCACTGGGTCCCCCTTGGCCAGCGAGCCGATCAGGTTGACCGCGAGCGCCCGCCAGGCCGTCACCCTCAGCCACTGCGTCTCGCCGTCCACCCAGCACGCCCGCTCACGGTCGTACCGGCGCTCCGTACAGCCGAGCTGGAAGTTCGCCATCGGCACCCCGTTGGCGGTTTCCCCGTAGCTCACCTCGGTGGCGACATTGCCGAGCACCGTCACATGCGCCTCGCTCACAGCACGCTCTCCGTTCTCGCCGATGCACCGCAGGGAATCGAGCAGTGCGGGTTGAGAGTGCACCCCGAAGGAAATCCCGGCCACCGAGTTCTGAAATCCTGTGGATAACTCCGCGCGGCGGAATGCCACCGTCACTCGCAGGGGTGAATTTCGGCCTTCGCGCACCGCCGGGCCACCACCTCTTCGCGGCCATGACAACAAACCGGCAGATCGCCGCGCCCGCCCGAGCGGGGCGGAAGGCCCGCCGGCCCCCGTCCCCGCACGTCATCCGACCGGCGCAAGCCGAAATCTGCCCCCCACCCGCGGCGGCGGCGGCACATTCTCCGTGTCGAATCCATAACGGGAGAGGAGGCAGCCCCGTAACGACTGCACAACGTCCGGCGCAGAACAGTGCGATACCGATGCACTCACGGCGTTCACCTGCGATTATCGGACCGCTCCACCGAACCGACACACCAACGACGGTGTCGTCACACCCGGCCGAGGAACTGGACACCCTTATCCTGTCCCCGACAGGGCGAGGGCCCACCAACCCCCCACCCCCACCCTCAGGTACGGGGCCGGACAACGCGCGCCCAGCGCTCGTCGCCCGATCCCGGCCACGGTCACGCCCGCCAGGGCGCCGTCCGTCCCGCCCCCATAGCTCAGCGGATAGAGCACCCGCCTTCTAAGCGGTAGGTCGCAGGTTCGAATCCTGCTGGGGGCGCCACCCTGCAATTTCCGCAGGCCATCGCGCCGACGAACACTTTCCGTGTCCGTTTCCCACCTCCGGGTAATCCAGCACCCATCGCGCATAAGTCGTGACAATGCGTGTCATGCCCGCAGCGAAAACACCTGGAATTCCGGGCGAATCCCCCAGCCCGCGCGAAACCGACCCGCCGGGCGCGGCCGTTAGGGCCTGTCCCGCGGATGTCGTCGGATCGGACCGCGGCGTCCGAGTGCGTGCCTCGCAAGGCGGAGGATGGGGGCACCTCCCAGCCGCCGGGCTGGGGGAGAGTCCATGCGGTGGGGGCACCTCCCGGCCGCCGGGCCGGGGGACATCGGCGACCGACGACGACGCGGCGAGGTGCGCTTGCGCCCTGGGGGTACCTCCCGGCCGAAGGCCGGGGGAGCGTCGCCAGCCCGGCAAGATCCGCCGGACAGGCCCCAGGACCCCGGTCAGCCCGCCAGCCCCGCCAGATAGGCGTCCAGCAGGGCAACCTGCCGCTCGGCCGGGAACTCCGCCGGGGCGAACAGCGACTGCACCACCAGCCCCAGCACGAAGGCCTGCGCCGCCGCCGCGAGCCCGGCGGGGTCGGCCCCGGCCGGGAGCTCGCCGAGCCGCTGGGCGTCCGCCACGTGCGCCGTGAGCGCCACCCGCGAGCGGGCGTAGCGACCCGCGTGCGCGGCCGCCAGCTCCGGGTCGGCCAGGGCGACGTCCCAGGAGCCGACCCAGATCCGGTTGCCCGCCACGGCCGCCTCGTCCAGCGGTAGCACGTCGAGCAGTGCGGCCCGCAGCCCGGCCAGCCCGGCCGGCGGCGGGGTGCCGTCGACGGGGGCGGTACGCCGGGGCCGGGCGAGCGAGCGCCGGTCGAGCTCCTCCAGCGCGTGGCTCAGCAGCGCCCGCTTGTTCGGGAAGTAGTGCGTCAGCAGTCCGGTGGAGGCACCCAGTTCGGCCGCCACCGCGCGCAGCGTCAGCCCCTCGAAGCCCTTGGTGGAGAGCACCCGCCACACCCCCTCGGAGACTTCCGAGCGGCGGGCGTCATGGTCTCCACGGGCTGGCGTCATGGGGGCTATCGTACATACCAAACGTTTGTTATGAATGGATCCCGACAGCTCCCGCACCGTCCGCGAAAGGCCCGCCCGTGTTTTCCGTACCGCTCGCCGAGAACGCCGATCTGCGCCCGCTGGAGCCCTGGCAGGCCCCCGAGTTCCTGGCCCACATCGACCGCGCCCGGGCCCACACCGACCCGTGGATCCCGTGGGCCACCTTCTCCACCGACCTCGACTCGGCCCGCGCCACCCTGCAGCGCTACGCCGACGGCCAGGCCGCCGACGAGCGCCGGATCTACGGCATCTGGCGGGACGGCACGCTGGTCGGCGGCGTGATGTTCGTGCACTTCAGCACCAAGACCGGCAACTGCGAGATCGGCGCCTGGACCGAGCCGGCCGGCGAGGGCGGCGGGCTGATCACCGCCGCCGTGCGGCAGCTGCTCGACTACGCCTTCGTCACCCGCGGCCTGCACCGCGCCGAGTGGTGGTGCTCGGCCGTCAACGCCCGCAGCCGGGCGGTGGCCGAGCGGGTCGGCATGCGGCGGGACGGCGTGCTGCGCGAGTGGTTCCTGCACAACGGGGTCCGCCACGACAAGGAGATCTGGGCGATCCTGGCCCCGGAGTGGGCCGCCGCCAAGGCCTGACCCCGGACCGGACCCGACCGAAGCGGACCGGACCCGGACGGAGCCCGACCCGAGCAGCGGGGCCCGGTGGACTCCCCCGTGGTCCACCGGGCCCCGCTCCCCCTGACGCCCGCACGGGCCGCCCGCTCAGGCCGCCAGCACCGGCTCCCCGGCGGAGGCCGCCGCCTCCGCCGACCGCAGCCGCAGCGCCAGCAGCAGCACCAGCGCCATCACCCCGCCCGCCGACAGGAAGACCACGTCCACCGCGTCCGTGAAGCTGCGCACCGCGTGGTCCCGGGCCGCGCCGGTCAGCACCCGCACCGCCCCGAGCGGCCGTCCCGGCTCGCCGGACTCGAAGACCCGGGCCAGCAGAGTGCCGAAGAACGCCGCGCCGAGAGCGCCGCCGAGGGTCTGGAAGAACCGGATGCCGGTGGTCGCCACGCCGAGCTGGTGGCGCGGGGCGGTGTCCTGCACCAGGGTGACCAGCTGCCCGATCAGCTGGCCGAACCCCGCGCCGAGCAGGGCGAGTTCGGCGCCCACCGCCCACAGCGGGGTGTCCGGCCCGCTGAACCCGAGCAGCACCAGGGCGAGCGTCCCGCAGACCGCGCCGGCCGCCAGGAAGGTACGCGGCGCGTGGCCGCGGGCGATCAGCCGGGTGACCAGCAGACCGACGCCGGTCATCCCGGCCGCCATCGGCATCAGGTAGAGGCTGGCCGTGGTCGGGGCGATCCCCCGGGCGAGCTGCAGGTAGATCATCACGTAGACGATCGAGCCGGTCATGCCCATTCCGACCAGGCCCTGGACGGCGAAGCCGATCCGCACGATCGGGATCCGGAACAGCGAGAGCGGCAGCACCGGCTCGGCGGCGGTGGCCTGGCGCCACAGGAAGAGGCCGAGGGCGGCCAGGGTGGCGGCGGACAGCCCGAGGATCTCCGGGGAGGTCCAGCCGTAGTCCTTGCCGCCCCACTCGGTGACCAACAGCAGCCCGGTGGCGAAGGCGGCGGCCAGGGTGGCGCCGAGGAAGTCCAGGCCGCGCCGGCGGGCGGTCTGCGGCAGCTTGATCACCAGGACGACGCCGGCCACCACCAGCAGACCGAGCGGCAGGTTGACGTAGAAGATCCAGCGCCAGCTGAGGTGGTCGGTGAACAGCGCCCCGACCAGCGGGCCGACGGCCATCCCGAGACCCGCGACGATGCCGCCCATCGCGCCGCCCTTGCCGTTGCCGCGCTCCTCCGGGTCCTGGAGGTGGGCTATGACCACCATCGTGACGCTCATCAGTCCGCCACCGCCGATGCCCTGGACGGCCCGGAAGGCGATCAGCTGGCCCATCGACTGCGCGGCCCCGCACGCCGCCGAGCCCAGCAGGAAGGTGGCGAGCGCGCCGAGCAGCACCCGCTTGGCGCCGTAGACGTCGCAGAGCTTGCCGTAGAGCGGGAGCAGCGCGGTGGCGGCCAGGGCGAAGGCGCTGACCAGCCAGGGCAGCCGGTCGACGCCGTGGACGGGGTCGAGGTCGCGGACGATCGGCACGGTGGCCGCCGACACGATGTTCGAGTCGAGCACGGCCAGCACGATCGTGACCAGGCAGAGCAGCATGCCCAGCTTGCGGTGGGCGGCCGTCATCAGGCCGGTTCCGGCCTGGGCGGGTGTGTTCGGAGCGGCGGGTGCCATCGGGAAGTCCCCCCGGAGTCGGTGGAGTTCGGCCCGGACCGGTGTGGTCCGGCGGGCTCGGCACCACCATGGCAGGATTCTTAGACCTGGTCAATTCTTCAGCCTGGCCAATCTTTCGGCCAAGCTTATCTTTCATCTGAGACCATCATTAAGCCCGGTCAACCTTTGATCCTGGTACAGTCCCCTCATGGCGATCCACTCCGGCTTGGACCTCGGCCCCGACCGCGACCTCGACGCGCTCCCGCTGCGCGAGCGCAAGAAGATCCAGACCGGCATCCGGATCTTCCGCACCGCCGTCGGGCTGTTCGCCGAGCGCGGCTTCGACCAGGTCTCGGTGGCCGAGATCGCGGCCGCCGCCGAGGTGTCCAAGATGACCGTCTTCAACTACTTCCCGACCAAGGAAGACCTGGTCATGGGCCCGATGGAGCAGCACCTCGACGAGCCGGCCCGGGTGGTGCGCGACCGCGCCCCGGGCGTCTCGGCGGTCGCGGCGCTGCGCGAGCACTTCCTGGCGGCGCTGGAGAACCGGGACCCGGCCACCGGCCTGAACGACGACCAGGTGGTGCTGGACGTGGTCCGACTGATCCACGAGACCCCGGCGCTGGCCGTGCGCGCCGCCGCCGCCTTCGACCAGCGCGCCCAGTCCCTGCTGGCCGAGGTGCTGGTCGCCGAGGATCCGGCCCACGACGAGCTGACCGCCCGGGTCGCCGCCGCCCAGCTGCTGGCCGTCCGACTGACCCTGATCGGCGGCAACCACCAGCGGATGCTGGCCGGTCGCCGGGCCGCCGACGCCCTGCCCGCCGCGCTCGACGAGGCCCGCCGCGCCTTCGCCCTGGTCGAACTGGGCCTCGGCGACTACTGCACCGGCGCCGCCTGAGAGAGTGGGCGCACCACGACCGACCGGAGGTGCGCATGGACCAGCCGCTGCTCACGCGGGACCGCTCCACCCTGCCCGCCCAGGCCGACGGCCTGAACGCCTACGTCGGTGAGGACGGCGTCGCGGTGCTGGAGTTCGCCCGCCCGCACCGCCGCAACGCGGTGACCCTGGCGATCTGGCAGGCGCTGCCCAAGGTCCTGGCGCAGATCGCCGAGCAGGAGGGGGTGCGCGCCCTGCTGCTGACCGGCGCCGGGAACACCTTCAGCGCCGGCGCGGACATCACCGAACTCGCCGAGGTGTACGGCGATCCGCAGCACGCGGACGCCTACCACGCGATCAACGTGGCCGCCGAGGAGGCGCTCGCGGCCTTCCCGCACCCGACCATCGCCGTGGTGCACGGCGCCTGCGTGGGCGGCGGCTGCCAGCTGGCCGTCGCCTGCGACCTGCGCTTCGTCGCCGACAACGCCCGGCTGGGGATCACCCCGGCCAAGCTCGGCGTGGTCTACCCCGCGGTGCCGACGCTGCGGCTGGCCCGGCTGGTCGGCCCGGCCCGGGCCAAGTACCTGCTGTTCTCCGGCGAGTTGGTCTCCGGCCGGGACGCGCTGCCGCTGGGCCTCGCGGAGAAGGCCCTGCCGGTCGCCGAACTGGACGCCGCCGCGCTGGAGTTCGCCCGACTGCTGACCACCCGCTCGACCCAGACCATCGGCGCGGTCAAGTCTGCGCTGGCCGTCCCGCCGGAGCGGGCCGCCGAGGCGCTGGAGCCCTGGGAGCGGCGCTCACGGGAGGCCTCGGACGTGCACGAGGGCCTGGCCGCCTTCCTGGAGGGCCGGCCGCCCCGGTTCTGAGCCGGTCCGGACGGGCGGCGCCGGCGGCTCACGTACGATCATCCGACCGGCGCCCCGCCGCCGCCCGCCTTTCTCGACCCGGAGCACGCACCCCGATGACCACCGAGGCCACGACCGCCCCCACCAGCCGGACGATCTGGGCCCGCCGGGTCACCGACGGCGTCGAGCCGAAGAACGTGATCATCGCGGTCTGTCTGCTGATCGGCGGCCTCCGCTACGGCCTGGCCGGCCTCGGCTGGGCCGCCTTCGCCGCGCTGTTCGCGGCCGTCATCCCGACCCTGTTCATCCAGCGCGGCATCCGCAAGGGCACCCTGGAGGACCGTCACGTCGGCCACCGCCAGCGCCGACTGACCGTCATCCCGTTCATCATGGGCTCGGTGCTGACCAGCTTCGCGGTGATGATCTGGCTGGACGCCCCGACCGACCTGACCGCGATGGTGGCGGCGATGTTCGCCTCGCTGATCCCGATCCTGGTGATCACCGCCTGGTGGAAGGTCTCCGTGCACACCGCCGTGGCCAGCGGCGCGGTGGCCTGCCTCGGCATCGCGCTCGGCCCGCTGTGGCTGCTGCTCTACCCGGTGGTCGCGGTGATCGGCTGGTCCCGGGTGGTGTTGCGGGACCACACCACCGCGCAGACGATCGTCGGCGCGGTGGTGGGCGCGGTCACCGCCGGGCTCACCTTCTGGCTGGCCCGCTGACCGCCTAGCGGATCGGCATCCCCGAGATCGCCCGGGCGATGACCAGCCGCTGGATCTCGCTGGTCCCCTCGAAGATCGAGTAGATCGCGCTGTCCCGGTGCATCCGCTCCACCGGGTACTCCCGGGTGAAGCCGTTGCCGCCGAGGATCTGCATCGCCTGCGCGGTGACGAACTTGGCCGTCTCGCCCGCGTACAGCTTGGACATCGAGCCCTCGGCCGCGGTGAACGGCTGGTTGTTGACCGCCATCCAGGACGCCCGCCACACCAGCAGCCGGGCCGCGTCGATCCGGGTCTTCATGTCGGCCAGCTGGAACGCCACGCCCTGGTTGTCGATGATCGGACGGCCGAACTGCTCCCGGGTCTTGGCGTAGTCCAGCGCCACCTCGTACGCGGCCCGGGCGATGCCGATCGCCTGCGCGCCGACGGCCGGACGGGAGGCCTCGAAGGTGGCCATCGCCGCGTTGCCCTTGCCGCCCGGGCGCTTGACGCCCTCACGGGCCCGGGCCAGTCGCTCGTCCAGCTTCTCCTTGCCGCCGAGCAGGCAGCTGCCGGGCACCCGGACGTCGTCCAGTACCACCTCGGCGGTGTGCGAGGCGCGGATGCCGTGCTTCTTGAACTTCTGGCCCTGGCTCAGCCCCGGGGTTCCCGGCGGGACGACGAAGGAGGCGTGCCCGCGCGTGCCGAGCTCCGGGTCGACGCCGGCGACCACCACGTGCACCGCGGCGATCCCGCCGTTGGTGGCCCAGGTCTTGGTGCCGTTGAGCACCCACTCGTCCTTGGCCTCGTCGTAGACGGCCCGGGTGCGCAGCGCACCCACGTCGGAGCCGGCGTCCGGCTCGGAGGAGCAGAAGGCGGCCACCTTGACGTCGTCCGGGGTGCCGAACATCTGCGGGGTCCAGGTGCCGATCTGCTCGTCGGTGCCGTTGGCGAGCACCGCGACGGCGGCCAGCGTGGTGCCGACGATGGACAGCCCGATGCCCGCGTCGCCCCAGAACAGCTCCTCCATGGCGATCGGGATGCCGACGCCGGAGGGGTCGAAGTACTGCTGGGCGTAGAAGTCCAGCGAGTAGATGCCCAGCTTGGCGGCCTCCTGGATGATCGGCCAGGGGGTCTCCTCCCGCTCGTCCCACTCGGCCGCGGCCGGGCGCATCACGTCGGCGGCGAAGCCGTGCAGCCAGTCGCGTACGGCGAGCTGGTCCGCGCCCGGGTCCAGCGAGAACGTGCTGCTCATGGTGCTTGCCTCCGAAGAAGGGGTACGGCCGACCGGGGTGTTACCTCAGGTAACATCGTCGGAGTCTGCTACTGATTGGTAACCGGTGTCAACGCCCCGCAGACCCCACCCACCCCGACCCCGGCCCCGACCCCGAGGAGCAGCGCATGTCCCGAGAGCCCCGCCGCGAGCAGTTGCTCAACGCCGCCGACCGGGTCATCCAGCGCGAGGGTCCGAGCGCCAGCATGAACGCCATCGCCGCCGAGGCCGGCATCACCAAGCCGATCCTCTACCGGCACTTCGGCGACCGGAACGGCCTGATCAGAGCCCTCACCGAACGCCACACCGGCGGCCTGCTGGCCGCGATCCGGGCCGCCCTGGCCGAACCGCTGGAGCGCCGCGACCGGGTCGAGCACGTCCTGGACACCTACCTCGCCGCGATCGAGGCCCGCCCGCAGGTCTACCGGCTGCTCACCCACCCCGAGCCCGGCGACCCCAGCGGCGCCGGCAACGCGCTCGCCCCCGCCCTCAAGCAGATCGCCGAGGAGATCACCCGGGCCGTGCAGAGCCAGGTCGACCTCGGCGCCGACCGCGACCTGCTCGCCGAGGCCTGGGGCCGGGGCGTCACCGGCATGGTGCTGGCCGCCGGCGACTGGTGGCTGGAGAGCAAGCCCTGCTCACGCACCCGCATGGTGCAGGCCCTGGCCGACCTGCTCTGGGGCCGCCTGGCCGCCGCCGCGGACCTGCCGACCGCCGTCCTGCCGCCCACCCCGGTCGAGCCCGCCGCGGACTGACCCGTCGCGGACTGACCCGTCGTCGGCCGAACCGCCGTCGGCCGAACCGCCCTGAACCGGACTCCCGTTTCGCGCACCACCCTTGTGCGGCCATCGGCGCCACCGGCATCATCGGGGCCCCGTCCCCCGCCGTGCGAGGTCCCCGATGCGCCTGCGCCGCACCGCCGCTGCCCTGCTGCTCGCCGCCACCGCCGCCCTGACCGCCACCCCGACCCCGGCCTCGGCCTCCGACCACGGCGGGCACCGGGACCACTTCCCCACCGGGACGGCCACCGCCCCCGACGGCCGCACCGCGCTCACCGACGCGCGGGGCCGGCGCCTCCAGCTGCGCGGCTTCAACCTCGACAAGTACGCCGAGGCCACCGAGGCCGACCTCAAGTCCCTTGCCGCCCAGGGCTTCACCCTGGTCCGGCTGCCGATCTCCTGGACCAGGCTGGAGCCCCGGCGCGGCCGGCTCGACCCCGCCGAACTGCACCGGCTGCAGCAACTCCTCGGGTGGGCCGACCGCCTGGGCCTGCTCGTCCTGGTCGACTTCCACCAGGACGTCTACGGGCCGAAGTTCGGCGGCGGCACCAACGGCATCCCGGTCTGGGCCACCCGCGACGACGGCCTGCCCTTCACCCCCGACCCGAACGACTGGTTCGCCGGCTACTTCCAACCCGCCGTCCAGGCCGCCTTCCGCCACCTCTACGACGACCCCGACCTGCGCGGCTGGCAGACCGACTTCTACACCCGGCTCGCCCGCGAACTGCGCGGCCACCGCTCACTGTTGGGCTACGACCTGTTCAACGAGCCGTTCGGCCCGGTGGACGGCGACCCGACCGACCCGGCCGTGCTCGCCGCCGCCTCCGCCGCCCTGGAACAGGGCCGACTCGCCGACATGTACCGCCGCCTGATCGCCGCCGTCCGCCAAGTCGACTCCCGTGCCTGGCTGTTCGTCGAACCGACGGTCCTGGTCGGCCAGGGCGTACCCACCCGGCTGCCCGGCTTCACCGACCCCCGCCCGGGCGCGCCCCGGCTCGGCTACGCCCCGCACTTCTACGACACCGCGGTGGAGAACGGCGCCGACTGGAACCCCGCCGACGGCTTCGTCGAGCAGTACACCGCCGCGATCACCGGCTACCCCGCCGCGAACCGCCTGCCGGTCCTGGTCGGCGAGTGGGGCCCGCCCGACTCCCGCACCCCGGGCAACACCCTGCTGGTCCGCCGGCAGCTCGCCGCGATGGACGGCTTCGCCGAGGGCTGGACCATGTGGTACTGGTGCCGCGGCACCGGCGGCTACTGCGCGCTCGACCCCGCCGGGCACCCCACCCCCGGGGACGAACCCGCCTTCGACCCGTACCCGGTGGCCATCGCCGGCACGGACGTCCGCACCACCGGCACCACCGTCCGCTGGGCGTCCGACGGCACCGGGCGCCCCAGCGAACTCGTGCTGCCGCCCGCCGCCTTCCCGCACGGCGCCCGGGTCGCCGTCTCCCCAGCCGGCGCCCGGGTCGAGGTCGAGCAGCCCGCGGACGGACGCGCGGGAACGGTACGGATCCGGCTCCCGCACGCCCGTCCGGGCACCCCGGTGACGGTCGGGCTCACAGCCCGCTAGGGCCTGTCTCCCGGATTTCGTCGGTTCCGGCGAGGACCCACGAGACAGGCCCTGGTCAGGCCAGCCCCCGGCGGGCCAGCAGCGGCCCGGTCTCCGGCGCCCGGCCGACCACCGCGCGGAAGGACTCCAGCAGGTCCCGGCTGAAGCCGCGCGCCAGCAGCTCGCGCCGGAACAGCTCACCGCTCTCCCGCACCGACCGCCCGTTGGTCTCGAACCACTGCACGGTGTCCGCGTCCAGCACCTCCGACCAGATGTACGCGTAGTACCCGGCGCTGTAGCCGCTGGAGAAGATGTGCTGGAAGTACGGCGTGCGGTAGCGCGGCGGGATCGCCGGGACCACGATCCCGGCCTCCGCCAGCGCCCGGGCCTCGAACTCCTCGGCGTCCGCGACCTCGTGGCCCTGCGGCAGGGTGTGCCAGGCCCAGTCCAGCAGCGTCGCCGCCAGGTACTCCACCGTCCGGAAGCCCTGACCGAAGCCCTCGGCCGCCGTCATCCGCTCGACCAGCTCGGCCGGCAGCGGCTCCCCGGTCTCGTGGTGGCGGGCGTAGTTGGCCAGCACCTCCGGGCGGACCATCCACATCTCGTTGACCTGCGAGGGGAACTCCACGAAGTCCCGCGGCACCGCCGTACCCGCGAACAGCGGGTAGGTGACGTCCGAGAACAGCCCGTGCAGCGCGTGCCCGAACTCGTGGAAGAGCGTGCGCAGCTCGTCCCAGCTGAGCAGCACCGGCTCGCCGGGCGCCGGACGCGGGATGTTGAGGTTGTTCAGCACCACCGGCCGCTGCCCGGTCAGCCCGGACTGGCCGACCAGCTCGTCCATCCAGGCGCCACCGCGCTTGGACGCCCGGGCGTGGAAGTCGCCGATGAACAGGCCCAGCGACGCGCCGTCCTCCTCGAACACCTCGAAGACCCGGGCGTCCGGGTGGTGCGCCGTCAGCTCCGGACGCTCGGTGAAGGTCAGCCCGTACGCGAGCTTCGCGGCGAAGAACACGCCGTCCTTCAGCACCCGCTCCAGCTCGAAGTACGGGCGCAGCGCCGCCGCATCCACCTGGTAGGAGGTCTGCCGGACCTTCTCCGAGTAGTACGCCCAGTCGTGCGCGGCGATCTCCTCGATCCCGTCCGCGGCCGCCACCTTGGCCAGCTCGGCGGCCTCCCGGCGGGCGTTGGCCACGGCCGGCTCCACCAGCCTGGCCAGCAGGCCGGAGACCGCCTCCACCGTCCCGGCCGTCTCGTCCGCCACCACGTACGCGGCGTGGCTCGGGTGCCCCAGCAGCGCGGCCCGCTCGGCGCGCAGCCCGGCCATCCGGATCGCCAGCGGACCGTTGACCTCGACGCCGCGGGCCAGCGAGGCGGCCAGTAGCCGCTCGCGCACCGAACGGTCGCTGAGCTGGGCCAGTTCGGGCTGGTTGGAGGGGCTCTTCAGGCTCAGCACGTACTTGCCCTCGTGCCCGAGCACCCGGGCGTTCTCCGCGGCACCGGCGATCGCGCCCTCGGACAGCCCGGCCAGCTCCTCGGCGGAGTCCACGACCAGCGCGGCGGCGCGGGTGGCGGCGTTCACGTTCTGCTGGAACGTGGTGCCCAGCGCGGCCAGTTCGGCGTTCAGCTCGCGCAGCCGGGCCTGCTCGGCCTCGCCCAGCCGGGCGCCCGAGCGGACGAAGGCGGTGTACCAGCGCTCCAGCAGCCGCAGCGACTCCGGGTCCAGCTCCAGGCCGGCCCGGGTCTCGTACAGCGCCTCGATCCGGGCGAACAGCTTCTGGTCCAGGTGGATCGCGTCGTGGTGGGCGGCCAGCAGCGGGCTCACCTTCGCCTCCACCTCGTCCAGCAGGTCGGTGGTGTCCGAGGAGGACTGGTTGCGGAACACCGCGTCCACCCGGCTCAGCAACTCGCCGGAGCGTTCCAGGGCCACCAGGGTGTTCTCGAAGGTCGGCAGCGCGCGGGTGTCGGTGATCGCCGCGATCTCGGCCAGCTGCTCGGCCATCCCGCGCTCGTAGGCGGGCAGGTAGTGCTCCTGCCGGATCTCGGCGTAGGGCGGGAGTTGGTAGACCAGGGGGCTGGGCGTGAAGAACGGGTTCTCGGTCATTTCGCCGACCATACGCGGTGTCACCCCGCGTGCCCATACGCCCCCGACCGAGAGGACGGGCCCCGGTTGTCGGACCCACCCGTTAACGTCGACACCGCGGACCCGCCGGTCCGCACGCCCGTGCCCCCACCCGCACGCCGGACCGCCCCTCGGAGAGGAGACGCCCCCGTGGCCCCCAGAACCGCCCTCGTGCCCGACCCGCACGGCCCCGGCGGCCGTCTCCAGCCGCTGGACGACGCCGGGGCGCCGCTCGGCCCGCCGGAGACCGTCCGCGACCTCGCCGCCGCCGTCGCCGCCCGGGAGGCCGCCGGGAGCGACCGTCTGCCGGGGCCGCGCTGGGTCTGGGCCGCCGCCGACTCCGGGTACGCCCCGCTGCTGCCCTGGCTGCCCGACCGGCTCGCCCGCTGCCACGACCTGCGGCTGGTCGAGGGCCTGCTGCTGGGCCACGAGGGCCGCGTCGGCGCGCCGCGCTCGCTCGGCGCCGCCTGGTCCCGGCTGCGCGGCCTGCCCGTCCCGGACGACCTGCCCGAGCCGGGCCTGGCCGACGCCGACGACGGGCAGGACACCCTGTTCGCCCCCGACCGGCTGCAACTGCCGCCCGGCGCCGACCCCTTGGCCGCCGTGGTCGCCGTCCACGCCGAGCAGCAGCGCCGGATCGCCGCCATCGCCGACCCGGCCGCCCGGCAGCGGTTCCGCCTGCTGGTCGCCGCCGAGTCGGCCGGCGCGCTGGCGGCCGCCGAGATGGCCCACGACGGCCTGCCCTGGCGCGCCGACGTCCACGACCACCTGCTGACCGAACTGCTCGGCCCGCGCCCGACCGTCCCCGGCACCCAGCCCCGGCGGCTCGCCGAACTCGCCGTCGAACTCCAACAGGCCCTCGGCGCCAAGCCCTTCAACCCCGACTCGCACACCCAGGTGCTGCGCGCCTTCGCCGAGGCCGGCATCCAGCTCGCCTCCACCCGCTCCTGGGAGCTCAAGCGCATCGACCACCCGGCCGCCCGGCTGCTGATCCGCTACAAGGAGCTGTCCCGGATCCACGTCGCCCACGGCTGGGCCTGGCAGGACGCCTGGGCCCGCGGCGGCCGCTTCCGGCCCGAGTACGTGGTCGGCGGCGTGGTCTCCGGCCGCTGGGCGAGCCGTGGCGGCGGCGCCCTGCAGATCCCGCGCATCCTGCGCCGCGCCGTGGTCGCCGACCCGGGCTGGCTGCTGGTGGTCGCCGACGCCGCCCAGCTGGAGCCCCGGGTGCTCGCCGCGCTCTCCCAGGACGCCGGACTCGCCCGCACCGCGGCCGGCGGCGACCTCTACGAGGCACTCGCCGCCAGCGCCTTCCAGGGCGACCGGGACAAGGCCAAGCTCGGCCTGCTCGGCGCCATGTACGGGCAGACCAGCGGCGACATCGGGCCGCTGCTGAACACCCTGCGCCGCCGCTACCCCGCCGCGATGGGCTACGTCGAGGCCGCCGCCCGCACCGGCGAGGACGGCGGCGTGGTCACCTCCCGGCTCGGCCGGGTCTGCCCGCCCGCCTCCGCCGACTTCCTCGACCTCACCGAGGCCGACACCGCCGGCGAGGCGGGCGGCCGCACCGCCCGCGCCCGCGGCCGGTTCACCCGCAACTTCGTCATCCAGGCCAGCGCCGCCGACTGGGCGCTCGCCCTGCTCGCCGCGCTGCGCCGACGGCTGGGCGAACTGCCGGTGGCCGACCCGGCGGACCGCCCGCACCTGGTGTTCTTCCAGCACGACGAGGTGATCGTGCACACCCCGGCCAACCTGGCCGACGGGGTCGCCGCCGCCGTCACCGAGGCCGCCGACGAGGCCCGGCGGCTGGTGTTCGGCGACACCCCGGTGCGGTTCCCGCTCAGCACTGCGGTGGTGGACTGCTACGCGGACGCCAAGTAGCCACTGCGGCTTCCGGGCTCAGATCTTCCGGAACGTGCGCGCGTCCTCGGCCGCCGCGACCACCTCGGCCAGCCCCGCCCCGGTCGAGGCGGTGACGGCGGCCGCCACCGCGCCCTCCACGAACGGCGCGTCCACCAGCTTCACGCCGGGGCGCGGCTCGTCCTCCAGCACGGTCACGGCGGTGAGCACCGAACTGCCGAGGTCCGGCAGCACGACCACGCCCGCCCCGCCGTCCGCCTCCGCGATCGCCCCGGCGATCAGCTCGTAGCTGGTACCGATCCCGCCGTCCTCCGTCCCGGCCGCGACCACCACCCGCACGCCGTCCGGGGCGAGCTCGCCGAGCAGCTCGCGCAGCCCGGCGGCCAGCTTGGCGCTGTGCGAAACCAGAACAATGCCCACGTGTTCGCTCATGTCTGCGACCCTACGGCCTCATCCCGCTGCTCCGGGAGGGTGACCGAATCGCGCGTGTCGCTCCCCGTGCCCGACACCCCCGTCTGGCGTAGCGTCGGGTCCACCAGCGTCCGCAGCCGTAGCGGCCTCACCCCGGTCACCCAGGTCACCCAAGGGAGCGAAGAGCGTTGAAGAAGCTGATCAACACCCCGGAGAGCGTCCTGGAGGACGCGCTGGCCGGAGTCGCCGCCGCCCACCCCGAGCTGACGGTGGACGTCCCCAACCGGGTGATCACCCGGGCCGCCCGCCCGGCCGCCCCCAAGGTCGCGCTGATCTCCGGCGGCGGATCCGGCCACGAGCCGCTGCACGGCGGCTTCGTCGGCCCCGGCATGCTCGACGCCGCCTGCCCCGGCGAGGTGTTCACCTCGCCCGTCCCGGACCAGATGCTGGCCGCCGCCAAGGCGGTGGAGAACGGCGCCGGGGTGGTCTTCGTCGTGAAGAACTACACCGGCGACGTGATGAACTTCGAGCTCGCCGCCGAACTCGCCGCCGAGGAGGGCCTGGAGGTCCGCACCGTCCTGGTCAACGACGACGTCGCGGTCGAGGACTCCACCTGGACGGCCGGCCGCCGGGGCACGGGCGCGACCGTCGTGGTCGAGAAGACCGCCGGCGCACTGGCCGAGCGCGGCGCCACCCTCGACGAGGTGGCCGCCCTGGGCGAGCGGGTCAACGCCGCCTCCCGCTCCTTCGCGATCGCGCTCACCGCCGCCACCGTCCCGGCCGCCGGAAAGCCCGGCTTCGACCTCCCCGAGGACGAGATCGAGGTCGGTGTGGGCATCCACGGCGAGCCCGGCCGCCGCCGAGAGAAGCTCCGCCCGGCCCGCGAACTGGCCGCCGAGGTGGTCGAGACCATCCTCACCGACCACCACCTGACCCCGGGCGACAAGGTGATCGCCCTGCTGAACGGCCTCGGCGCGACGCCGCTGCTGGAGCTGTACGTGGTCTACGGAGAGGTCGCCGCCCGGCTCACCGAACGCGGCATCACGGTGGCCCGCAGCCTGGTCGGCAACTACGTCACCAGCCTGGACATGGCGGGCTTCTCACTCACCCTCACCAAGGCCGACGCCCAGCTGCTGGAACTCTGGGACGCCCCGGTCGACACCCCCGCCCTCAAGCGGGCCTGAGCCGTTCGAAGGAGACCCGATGGACTTCGACACCCCGCTGTTCGATTCCTCCCTGGCTGAGGTCTGGATCCGCGCGATCGCCGCGGCCGTCGAGAAGGAACAGGCCCGGCTCACCGAACTGGACTCCGCGATCGGCGACGGCGACCACGGCAGCAACCTCCAGCGCGGCTTCACCGCCGCCCTGACCGCCCTGGACGGCCTCCAGCCGGCCGGCCCCGGCGCCGTCCTCACCAAGACCGGCACCACCCTCATCTCCAAGGTCGGCGGCGCCTCCGGCCCGCTCTACGGCAAGGCCTTCCGCGCCGCCGGCGCCGCCCTGCCCGAGCCCGCCGACCCGGCCACCGTCGCCGAGGCCCTGTCCGCCGGCCTGGACGCGATCCGCACCCTCGGCAAGGCCCGACCCGGCGACAAGACCATCGTCGACGCCTGGACCCCGGCCGTCGCCGCCTTCCGCCACGCGGCCGCCACCGGCGCCGCCCTCCCCGAGGCGGCGGCGGCCGCCGCCGAGGCCGCCGACCAGGGCGCCCGTGACACCGTCCCGCTCCAGGCCCGCAAGGGCCGCGCCTCCTACCTCGGCGAACGCAGCATCGGCCACCAGGACCCGGGCGCCACCTCCACCGCCCTCCTCTTCCGCGCCCTCGCCGACGTCACCGCCGGCTGAGTCCCGCCGCCGTCCCCTCCTCCCCTGTTCTCCCCCTCGTGCGGTTCCCCGGGCCCCGGAAGGAGCGCGGGGAACCGCGTGGAGCGGAAGCCTCCCGAGCCGCGTCCCGCCGTCCCACGGACCCTGCCGCCAGGCCCGTCAATCCGTCCGTGTGATCAGCGACAACAGCGCGTCATCCCGCAGACCCAGCCCGTGTGCGCCAGCAGATCGGCGTACACCCGCCCCGAACGGCTGCCCACCAGGTGCGGCGGCGGTCCGGCGGCGGTGGGTACCGAGGGCGACCGGGCGCGCCGGATCAGAAGCACATATCAGACATAAGGGATGATCACGGCACCGAACCACCCGCCCGCCCCGCCGGAGGCGCGCTCCCGGCCCGACCATCCCCGTCGCCTACGATGCGATCCACCTCACCCACCCCCCGGGGAAATACCCCTGAGGGGTATGGTGTCGTGAGAGACGGAAACCGCACCGCGCGAGAACCCGCACCGACCCTCCGGAGGCCCCGATGTCCAGCACCATCACCTACACCGTGTCCGGCATGAGCTGCGGCCACTGCGAGAAGGCGATCAGCGAGGAGATCTCCGCGCTGACCGGTGTCACCGAGGTCGCCGCCGACGCCCAGGCCGGTACCGTGACGGTCTCCTCCGCCGCCCCGTTGGACGAGGAGCAGGTCCGCGCCGCCATCGACGAGGCCGGCTACGAGCTGGTCGGCCGCAGCGCCTGAGCCACCACGGTACGGCGGGGCCCGGCACAGCGGCCCCGCCGTACGCCCCCACCAAGGAGCTGATCCGCAATGAGCACGTCCGCCCCGGATATCGGGGCCCGGGACCGGGTCGAGCTGTCGATCGGCGGGATGACCTGCGCCTCCTGCGCGGCCCGGATCGAGAAGAAGCTCAACCGGATGGACGGCGTCGAGGCCACCGTCAACTTCGCCACCGAGAAGGCCCGGGTCGACTTCGCCCCCGGTGTCTCGGTCGAGGACCTGATCGCCACCGTGGAGCGGACCGGCTACACCGCCGAGCTCCCGCCGCCCCCGGCCCCGGTCGCCCCCGAGCCGGCCGACGCCACCGCCGCCCCCGAGCAGCACGGCGCCGACCCCCTGCGCGACCGGCTGCTGATCAGCACCGTGCTCAGCGTCCCGGTGGTCCTGCTGTCGATGGTCCCCGCCCTGCAGTTCACCAACTGGCAGTGGCTGGCCTTCGCGCTCACCGGCCCCGTCGTGGTCCACGGCGGCCTGCCCTTCCATCGCGCCGCCTGGACCAACCTCAGGCACGGCGCCGCGACCATGGACACCCTGGTCTCGCTCGGCACCCTGGCCGCCTTCGGCTGGTCCTTCTGGGCGCTGTTCTGGGGCCACGCCGGCATGCCGGGGATGCGCCACGACTTCTCGTTCCCGATCGGCGACACCGACGCCTCCTCCACCCTCTACCTGGAGACCGCGGCCGCCGTCACGGTGCTGATCCTGCTCGGCCGCTACCTGGAGGCCCGCTCCAAGCGCCGGGCCGGCGCCGCCCTGCACGCCCTGCTCGACCTCGGCGCCAAGGACGTCGCCGTCCTCCAGGAAGAACGCGAAATCCGGCTGCCGGTGGACCGGCTGGCGGCCGGCATGCGCTTCGTGGTGCGCCCCGGCGAGAAGGTCGCCACCGACGGCGTCGTGGTCGAGGGCAGCTCCGCCGTGGACGCCTCGATGCTCACCGGCGAGTCCGTCCCGGTCGAGGTCGCCGTCGGTGACACCGTCACCGGCGCCACCGTCAACGCGGGCGGCCGCCTGGTGGTCGAGGCCACCCGGGTCGGTGCGGACACCCAGCTGGCCCGGATGGCCAAGCTGGTCGAGGAGGCCCAGAACGGCAAGGCCGCCGCCCAGCGCCTGGCCGACCGGATCTCCGCCGTCTTCGTCCCGGTGGTCATCCTGATCGCGCTCGCCACCCTGGTCGGCTGGCTGCTGGCCACCAGCAACCCCACCGCGGCGTTCACCGCCGCCGTGGCCGTGCTGGTCATCGCCTGCCCGTGCGCCCTGGGCCTGGCCACCCCGACCGCGCTGCTGGTCGGCACCGGCCGCGGCGCCCAGCTCGGCATCCTGATCAAGGGCCCCGAGGTGCTGGAGACCACCCGGCGGGTCGACACCGTCGTGCTGGACAAGACCGGCACCGTCACCACCGGCCGGATGGCCCTGGTCGCCGTACACACCGTGGACGGCGTCACCGAGACCGAGGCGCTGCGCCTGGCCGGGGCCGTGGAGCACGCCTCCGAACACCCGATCGCCCGCGCCGTCGCCGATGCCGCCGCCGAGCGCACCGGCGGACTGCCGCCCGTCGAGGGCTTCCGCAACGTGCCCGGGCGGGGCGTGGAGGGTGTCGTGGACGGCCGCACCGTGCTGGCCGGGCACGAGGCGCTGCTGGCCGACCGCGCGCAGCACCTGACGCCCGTCCTGGCCCGCGCCAAGGCCGAGGCCGAGGCCGCCGGCCGCACCGCGATCGCGGTCGGCTGGGACGGTGAGGCACGGGCGGTGCTGGAGGTGGCGGACGCGGTCAAGCCCACCAGCGCCGAGGCGATCGCCCGGCTGCGGGCGCTCGGCCTGCGCCCGGTCCTGCTGACCGGCGACAACCGGGCGGTGGCCGAGACGGTGGCCACCGAGATCGGCATCGACCCGCGGGACGTGATCGCCGAGGTGCTCCCCGACGACAAGCTGGACACCGTCAAGCGGCTGCAGGCCGAGGGCAAGGTCGTGGCGATGGTCGGCGACGGCGTCAACGACGCGGCCGCGCTCGCCCAGGCCGACCTGGGCCTGGCGATGGGCACCGGCACCGACGCCGCCATCGAGGCGGGCGACCTGACCCTGGTCCGCGGCGACCTGCTGGCCGCGGCGGACGCCATCCGGCTCTCCCGCAAGACCCTGGGCACCATCAGGGGCAACCTGTTCTGGGCGTTCGGCTACAACGTGGCGGCGATCCCGCTGGCCGCCGCCGGACTGCTCAACCCGATGATCGCCGGGGCCGCGATGGCCTTCTCCTCGGTCTTCGTGGTCAGCAACAGCCTCCGGCTGCGCCGCTTCCAGCCCGCCTGAGACCGGGCAGCGCGAGGGGCCCGGACCAGTGCCGGTCCGGGCCCCTCGCGCGCACCTCTCGACGGTGACCTCGCTTCGCTCACCGCGTTCGCTGACGCCTCAACGCCCCAGCAGCTCGCCGCCGTTGCAGTGCAGGATCTCGCCGGTGATGAACCCGGCCTCCGGCGAGGCGAGGAAGTGCACCGCCGCCGCGACCTCACCGGTCTCGCCGATCCGGCCGAGCAGCGTGCGCGCCGCCCGGCGGGACACCTCGGCCTCGTCCAGCCGCGGCCCGAAGAACTCGGTGCCGCTGACCGTCCCCGGCGCGACGATGTTGGCGGTGATCCCCGAGGTCCCCAACTGGGCCGCCAGGAAATGGTTCCAGGCGTGCAGCGAGGCCTTCGCGGCGCCGTACGAGCCGGCCCCGCGCAGGGCGGCGATGGAGCTGATGGTGACCACCCGGCCGGAGCCGGGGGTGAGCCGGTCCCGGATCGACTCGGTCAGCAGCACCACGGTCAGCACATTGCGCTCGAAGTCGCCGCGCCAACGGGCCAGCAGGGCGTGCGGCCCGCCGCCGACCACGGTCTCCCGGCTGCCGGCGTTGTTCACCAGCACGTCGATCCGCCCGGGCAGGTCGTGGAGCGCGGCCTCCACCGCGTCCGGGTCGGCGAGGTCGCACACCAGCGGGGTGACGTTCGGTCCGAGGTCGGCCGCGGCCTTCTCCAGGACCTCACGGCGCCGACCGACGATCACTACGTGCTCGCCCGCCTCGGCGAACCGCCGCGCGACTTCGTACCCGATTCCCGTGCCACCACCGGTGACGACGACGTTCCTGGCCATCTGCGCACTCCCTCCCCAGTTCCGCCGCCGCGCTGCAAGGGTGCGCGGCGGTCCGTACCGGAATGCCACGATTCCTATCACGCTCGGTTGCCGTGACTGCGGGGAGGGTGACGTCGGGCGCGAGGGAAGGTGTGATATGAGCGCGGAACGGCGCGCCTACGGAGCGTGGCGAGAGGCAGCTCACACCTCCCTGGCGTAACTTCTCGCACCCTGATACGTCTTAGGTTGGTAGTGCGGCAGTTTTTCCGATGGGCCGGGGCGCGATCAACGGCAACGCGTCCCTCCTCCAGCGGCTGTCGCCGACGGGGCTCCGGCGGGCCCCGGGAACGGTCGTCGGTCTCGGCGGCCTTCGCGCACGGCGCCGGGGTTGTGGCGGGTCAGGGACGCTTTGAGCGGCCGTCCCCGACTGCGGCCGGCCCCGGAGTCGTGCGCTGTACGGTTCCGTCCCCGCGCGGGCCCTCCGGGTCCGGGGCGCGGGGACGGCGAAGGGGCCCGGCCGCTCAGCAGCGGCCGGGCCCCTCTCCGTCTCACCCGCGGCGCGTCAGCGCTGGTCGAGCTCGACGTAGTCGCGGATCGCGGTGCCGGTGTAGATCTGACGCGGACGGCCGATGCGGCTGGTCGGGTCGTTGATCATCTCGTGCCAGTGGGCGATCCAGCCCGGCAGCCGGCCGAGGGCGAACAGCACGGTGAACATGCTGGTCGGGAAGCCCATGGCGCGGTAGATCAGGCCGGTGTAGAAGTCCACGTTCGGGTACAGCTTGCGCGAGATGAAGAAGTCGTCCTTGAGGGCGTGCTCCTCCAGCTTGAGCGCGATGTCCAGCAGCTCGTCGCTCTTGCCGAGCTGGCCGAGGACCTCGTGCGCGAGCAGCTTGACCTGGGCGGCGCGCGGGTCGAAGGCCTTGTAGACCCGGTGGCCGAAGCCCATCAGCTTGACGCCGGCTTCCTTGTTCTTCACCTTCGCGATGAAGGCGTCGACGTCGCCGCCGTCCTTCTGGATGCTCTCCAGCATCTCCAGCACGGCCTGGTTGGCGCCGCCGTGCAGCGGGCCCCACAGGGCCGAGATGCCGGCCGAGATCGAGGCGAACAGGTTGGCGTGGCTGGAGCCGACCAGGCGCACGGTGGAGGTCGAGCAGTTCTGCTCGTGGTCCGCGTGCAGGATGAGCAGCTTGTCCAGCGCGTTGACGACGACCGGGTTGAGCTCGTAGTCCTCGGCGGGGACCGCGAAGGTCATCCGCAGGAGGTTCTCGACGTAGCTCAGGTCGTTGCGCGGGTAGACGAAGGGCTGGCCCATCGCCTTCTTGTACGCGTACGCGGCGATCGTCGGCAGCTTGGCCAGCAGGCGGACGGTCGACAGGTGACGCTGGGCCGCGTCGAAGGGGTTGTGGCTCTCCGGGTAGAACGTGGAGAGCGCGCCGACCACCGAGGACAGCATGGCCATCGGGTGGGCGTCCCGCGGGAAGCCCTGGAAGAAGCGCTTGACGTCCTCGTGCAGCAGCGTGTGCTGGGTGATCTCGCGGTTGAAGTCCGCCAGCTGGTCCGCGGTGGGCAACTCGCCGTTGATCAGGAGGTACGCGGTCTCGATGAAGCCGCCCTGCGCTGCGAGCTGCTCGATCGGGTAGCCGCGGTACCGAAGAATGCCGTTGTCGCCGTCCACGAAGGTGATCGCGGACTTGTACGCGGCGGTGTTACCGAAGCCGTTGTCCAGGGTGACCAGGCCGGTCTGCGGGAGCAGCTTCGAGATGTCGAAGCCGGAGTTGCCCGCAGTGCTCTCGACGACGGGGTACTCGTACTCGCCGTCCTGGTACCGCAGTACTACCGAGTTGTCGCTCACGTCTTCCTCACCGACGAAATGAATCCTCTTCCAAGGTGCCCTGACTGTCTCCACCATCCCCCATCTGGAGGACAGTCGCGCACCCGGGGTGGCCCGGAAGGGCCCGCCCCTACAAAACCTGCCGCCGCAGCCGGTACGAACCGGACAAGATCGGCACCACCCTAGGCTCTGCCGTAAATCTCTTCACGTCAAGAGAACCTTAGAGGCAACCATCCTGCTGGATAATCATCCAGAAGCAAGCCGATGATCGAGCGCGGCATGCCGCCGACCTGCACTGACGGCCCGTACGGCCTGCGCGATCGCCTTCCGTGACCCGACCAGCACCACGAGTTTTCTAGCCCTGGTCACCGCGGTGTAGAGCAGATTTCGCTGGAGCATCGTCCAAGCGGACATAGTGACCGGAATCACCACCACCGGATACTCGCTGCCCTGCGAGCGGTGGATCGTCACCGCGTACGCGTGGGCCAGCTCGTCCAGTTCGTCGAAGTCGTACACCACCTCCTCGTCCTCGTCGGTGACGACCGTCAGCCGCTGGTCGTCCACACTGAGGGCGGTCACCACTCCCACTGTGCCGTTGAAGACGCCGTTCCGCCCCTTGTCATAGTTGTTGCGGATCTGGGTGACCTTGTCCCCCACTCGGAACGTCCGTCCGCCGAAGCGCCGCTCCGCCAGCCCCTCCCGGGCCGGCGTCACCGCCGCCTGCAGCAACGTGTTCAGGTTTCCCGCCCCGGCCGGGCCCCGGTGCATCGGCGCCAACACCTGGACGTCCCGGCGCGGGTCGAAGCCGAACTTCTGCGGGATCCGACGCGCCACGACGTCCACCGTCAGCCCGGCCGCCCGCTCCGCGTCGTCCTCCACGAACAGGAAGAAGTCCGCCAGACCCTCCGTCAGGGGCGGCTTCCCCTCGTTGATCCGGTGCGCGTTGGTCACCACGCCCGACTGCTGTGCCTGCCGGAAGATCCTGGTCAGCCGCACCGACGGGACCGGCCCGTCCTCGGCCAGCAGGTCCCGCAGCACCTCCCCGGCGCCCACCGAGGGCAGCTGGTCCACGTCCCCCACGAACAGCAGGTGAGCGCCCATCGGCACCGCCTTGACCAGCTTGTTCGCCAGGATCAGGTCCAGCATCGAGGCCTCGTCCACCACCACCAGGTCGGCGTCCAGCGGCCGGTCCCGGTCGTACGCGGCGTCCCCGCCCGGCTTCAGCTCCAGCAGCCGGTGCACCGTCGAGGCCTCCACCCCGGTCAGCTCCGACAGCCGCTTCGCCGCCCGCCCGGTCGGCGCCGCCAGCACCACCTTCGCCCGCTTCGCCAGCGCCAGCGTCACGATCGACTTCACCGTGAACGACTTGCCGCAACCCGGACCACCCGTCAGCACCGCGACCTTCTGTGTCAGCGCCAACCGCACCGACTGCTCCTGCTCCGGCGCCAGCTCCGCCCCCGTCCGCTTCGCCAGCCACTCCAGCGCCACCGGCCAGTCGACGTGTCCGAACCACGGCATCCGGTCCGAGTCCGAACGCAGCAGCCGCAGCAGCTGATTGGCCAGCGAGATCTCCGCCCGGTGGAACGGCACCAGGTAGACCGCGGTGATCGGCTCACCCGCGTCGCCCGGCACCGTCTCGCGCACCACCCCCTCCTCCGCGATCAGCTCGGCCAGGCAGTCGATCACCAGCCCCACGTCCACCTGCAGCAGCTTCACGCCGTCCGCGATCAACCGCTCCTCCGGCAGGTAGCAGTGCCCCTGGTCGCTGCTCTGCGACAGCGCGTACTGCAGCCCCGCCTTCACCCGCTCCGGGCTGTCGTGCGGGATGCCCACCGCCTGGGCGATCCGGTCCGCCGTCAGGAAGCCGATGCCCCAGACGTCCGCCGCCAGCTTGTACGGCTCGTTCTTCACCACCCCGATCGAGGCGTCGCCGTACTGCTTGTAGATCCGTACCGCCAGTGAGGTCGACACCCCGACCCCCTGTAGGAAGACCATCACCTCCTTGATGGCCTTCTGCTCCTCCCAGGCCGCCGCGATCTTCTTGGTCCGCTTCGGCCCCAGCCCCGGCACCTCGATCAGCCGGCCCGGCTCGTTCTCGATCACCTCCAGGGTGTCCACCCCGAAACGCTCCACGATCCGCTCGGCGAACCGCGGCCCGATACCCTTGATCAACCCCGAGCCCAGGTAGCGCTGGATGCCCTGCACGGTGGCCGGCAGCACCGTCGTGTAGTTCTCCACCGTGAACTGCCGCCCGTACTGCGGGTGCGAGCCCCACCGCCCGTGCAGCCGCAGCGACTCCCCGACCTGCGCTCCCAGCAGCGCGCCCACCACGGTCAGCAGGTCGTTCCCGCCCCGGCCGGTGTCCACCCGGGCCACGGTGTAGCCGGTCTCCTCATTGGAGTAGGTGATCCGCTCCAGCACGCCCTCGACCTGCGCCAACTGGCGCGGCACCTGCTGCGCCTGCTGCCCCGACTGCGGCTGCTTGCCCACCGGAGCCCCCTCTTCGACCAGTACGGGTGGACCCTTCCGTTACGCACCGTACCGCTCCTCGCCGACAATCCCGGAACGCGGGAAAGTCCCGGGAACCCGGCGGCATCCCGCCGTGCACCGCCCCCTCCGGGGTGCCAGGCTGGAAGGTCCAGGGGGTCTCGACCGCGCCCGCGCCCGCACGGGCCCCGTCCGAGGAGCAGTGCCGCCATGCTCAACACCGCCTACCGCCCCGGTTCCCCGGACTGGCTCGACCTGAGCAGCCCCGACACCCGGGCCTCCGTCGACTTCTACACCGCCCTGTTCGGCTGGTCCTTCGACTCGGCCGGCCCCGAGACCGGCGGCTACGGCTTCTTCCAACTCGACGGCCGCACGGTCGCCGCCCTCGGCCCGCTCGTCGAGGAGGGCTCCCTGCCCGGCTGGACCCTCTACTTCGCCACCCTCGACGCCGACGGCACCACCGAACTCGTCGAACAGGCCGGCGGCCGCGTCCGGTTCGCCCCCTTCGACGTCTTCACGGCAGGCCGGATGGCCGGCTACACCGACCCGACCGGCGCCGACTTCGCGGTCTGGCAGCCGCACGACACCCGGGGCCTGGACCTCGTCAACGACGAGGGAAGCCTCTGCTGGGCCGAGTGCTACAGCATCGACGCCGAGCGGGCGAAGGCCTTCTACCGCGTGGTCTTCGGCTGGCAGGAGCAGGACGTCCCGTTCGGCGAGGCGCTCTACACCGTCCTCACCCCGGCCGGCGGCGGCACCGACGACGCCCACGGCGGCATCATGCAGCTCAGCCCCGAACACACCGCCCGCGGCACCGACTCGCACTGGCTCCCCTACTTCGAGGTCCCCAACGTCGACGCCAGCCTCGCCATCGCCGAAACGCTCGGCGCGAAGGTACGGATCCCCGCGACGGACGTGCACGGCGTCGGCCGGCTCGCCCAGCTGCTCGACCCCCACGGAGCCGTCTTCGCCGTCATCACGAGCGCCAAGCCCGGGGAGTGACTGCGCATTACCGCGCATGACCCCTCAGAAAGGCTGTGAAGGGGTGCTACGGGCGTAGATGGGACGGGTGCGGGAAGCTGGGGCGCTCTAGTCTCTGATCATGACTGAAACGGCTGTTCTGACGATTCGACGGGCCGGCGAGGACGATCTGCCGGCGATCGTGGCCATGCTCGCCGACGACCCACTGGGCGCCACCCGCGAGAGCCCCGACGACCTCACCCCGTACCGCACCGCCTTCACCCGCATCGACGGCGACCCGCACCAGCACCTGATGGTGGCCGAACGCGCCGGCCGCGTCGTCGGCACCCTGCAGCTCACGGTGGTCCCGGGCCTCTCCCGGACGGGCTCCACCCGCACGATCATCGAGGCCGTCCGCATCCACGCCGACGAACGCGGCAGCGGACTCGGCACCGAGCTGATCGAGTGGGCCGTCGAGCGCTCCCGCGAACTCGGCGCCGACCTCGTCCAGCTCACCTCGGACGCGACGCGCACGGATGCGCACCGCTTCTACGAACGACTCGGTTTCGTGGCCTCGCACGTCGGATTCAAGCTGAAGCTCTGAAAACGCGAAAAGGCCCACCCGGTAAGCCGGGTGGGCCTTTTCAGAATAATTGTTCGGCGGCGTCCTACTCTCCCACAGGGTCCCCCCTGCAGTACCATCGGCGCTGTGAGGCTTAGCTTCCGGGTTCGGAATGTAACC
>NZ_JBIRFA010000046.1:0-56786 GCF_044327205.1 Kitasatospora sp. NPDC018058
GCCGTTGGATCTGGGGTATCCGGCGGAGCGGATCGCGTTCATGTTGGATGATGCGCGGCCGGCTGTCGTGGTGAGCACGGTGGGTGCGGTGGGTGCGGTGCCGGGTGGGGTGGATCGGGTGTTGCTCGATGATCCTGCTGTGGTGGCGGAGTTGGCGGGTCTGCCTGAGGGTGATGTGTGTGAGGCGGAGCGGTCGGGTGTGTTGGTGCCGCAGTCCGCGGCGTATGTGATCTACACGTCGGGGTCGACCGGCACGCCGAAGGGCGTGGTGATGACCTGCGGGGCGTTAAGGAACCTGGTGGGCTGGCATGTCGCGACGATCGGTGGTGATCGGGATGCCGAGCAGGTGTCGGTGGCCCAGTTCACGGCGATCAGCTTCGACGTGTCGGCGCAGGAGATCCTCGAGTCGCTGGTGTCGGGCAAGCGGTTGGTGATGCCTGACGAGGATGTGCGGCGGGACGCGGCCCGGTTCGTGCGGTGGCTGGACGAGCACCGGATCGAAGAGCTGTACGCGCCGTCCGTGATGATCGAGGCGGTGTGCGAGGCGGCCGCCGAGCAGAACCTCACCCTCCCCGCACTCCGCCACATCGGCCAAGGAGGGGAGGCGTTGCGGCTGACGCCGCAGGTGCGGGAGTTCGTGGCAGCGCGACTTGGCCGTCGCCTCCATAACCACTACGGCCCCTCGGAGACGCACCTGGTCACCGCGTACACGCTGCCCGACGAGGTGGCGCAGTGGCCCGCGGCCGCTCCGATCGGCCGGCCGATCTGGAACACCCGGGCGTACGTGCTGGACGGCGGCCTGGCACCGGTGCCCGCCGGGGTCGCCGGCGAGTTGTATCTCGCCGGGGCCGCCCTGGCCCGCGGCTACTGGGACCGCCCTGGTCTGACGGCCGAGCGGTTCGTGGCGAACCCGTTCAGCGCCGTCGGCGAACGGATGTACCGTACTGGCGACTTGGTCCGGTGGAACGAGAGCGGCGAACTCGAGTACCTCGGCCGGGCCGACAGCCAGGTCAAGGTCCGCGGCATTCGCGTCGAACTCGGTGAGATCGAGGCGGTTCTGGGCGGACACCCCGATGTGTCGCAGGCCGTGGTGGCCCTGCGCGAGGACAGGCCCGGGGACGGACGCCTCGTCGGCTACGTCGTCCCCGTGCCGGGGCGAGAGTTGGACGTACCGGCGTTGCGTGCCTATCTGGCCGGCATCACCTACCTGTCCGGCGCCCTGCCGGACTACATGCTCCCCTCGGCCGTGGTGGTGCTGGACGCGCTGCCGTTGACCCCCAGCGGCAAGGTCGACCGTCGCGTCCTGCCCGCCCCCGACCTCAACGCGGCCTCCTCGGGGCGAGGCCCGCGCACCCCCCAGGAGGAGATCCTCTGCGAGGTCTTCGCCGAGGTGCTCGGGCTACCCAGGGTCGGCATCGACGACAGCTTCTTCGATCTGGGCGGCCACTCGCTGCTGGCCACCCGCCTCATCAGCCGAGTGCACGACCTGCTGGGCACCGAGCTGTCCATCCGCAGCGTGTTCGAGGCCCCGACCGTGGCAGGCCTGGCTGGGCAGTTGGGCGTGGACACCGCCACGGGCGCCCTCGACGTCCTGCTGCCGCTCCGGGCTTCCGGAGACCGGGCGCCGCTGTTCTGCATCCACCCGGGTGGTGGCCTGAGCTGGTGTTACTCGGGCCTGCTGAAGTATCTTGGACCGGGACGCCCGATCTACGGGTTGCAGGCCCGCGGACTCGCCGCGCCGGCTGATCTCCCCCAGACCATCGATGAGATGGCCGCCGACTATCTCGAGCAGATCCGGGCGGTCCAGCCGACCGGTCCGTACCACCTGCTGGGCTGGTCCTTCGGCGGCATGGTGGCGCATGTGATCGCCACTCAGTTGCAGGCCAAGGGTGAGAGCGTCGGGCTGCTGGCCATGCTCGACGCCTACCCCATCGTCCCCGTGGACGAGGAGGGGCAGGGGGGCGGCGGTCTTCGCGAGGAGGAACTGCTCGCCGACCTGTTGCACTTCGTGGGCGCCGACGCCGAGCCGGCGGACGGTCAAGCTCTGGACCGCGAACAGACCATGGAGATCCTGCGGCGGGAGGGCAGCGCGCTGGCGAGCCTGGACGATCACAGCACGGCCGCGCTGATGGATGTCTTCATCAACAACAACAAGCTGATCCGGGGCTTCGACCCGGTCCGCTTCCGCGGTGATCTCGTCCACTTCACCGCGACCGTCGGACGCTCCAAAGAGGCTCCTACGGTGCGCAGTTGGCGGCCCCACGTGGAGGGTGCGATAGCGGACTACGAGATCGCCTGCGAGCACCGGGACATGGTCCAGCCGGGGCCGCTGGCCGAGATCGGCAAGATCATTGCGGATCGACTCAGCACCACGGCAACGGACGGCGGGTTCACCGCGGACGCGTAGTCGGCAGCGGTAAGCACACACTGAGGAAAGAGAGAACACCATGTCCAACCCTTTCGAGGATGCTGACGGCTCCTACCTGGCACTGGTCAATGACGAAGGGCAGTACTCCCTGTGGCCGGCCTTCATCGAGGTGCCGGCGGGGTGGCGCATCGCCCACGAGAAGGCCGCCCGTCAGGTGTGCGTGGACTTCATCGAGGCGCAGTGGACCGACATGCGTCCCAAGAGTCTGATCGACGCGACCGCTCGGGAGAGTGCGACCGACGCGCCGGCCGGGGCGAGCGGCGCATGACGACACCCGCGACCTCCGCTCCCCCGTCTCCCGCGCACGAGTACCCCCACTACGTCAGCAGCATCCTGTCCGCGATGGAGGGACGACCCGACGGGGTCGCCCTGCACTGGCGCGATCGCACCGTCACGGCCGGCACGCTGGTCGAAGCCGTGGTCCGGGCCGCAGTCGTGCTGAAGAGCAACGGCGTGGGCCGGGGCACTGCCGTCGGCGTTCTCACCGAGCCCAACAGTCCCGACACCCTCGTGGCGCGTTACGCGGCCAATCTGCTCGCCGCGGGCGTGGTCCACCTGCGCTCCGCCAATGCCGCCTCGTCCGCCGAGGTGCTTCCGGTGAGCGCTCAGGTGGCCGTCCTCCAGGAGGCCGGCGTCTCGGTGCTGATCGTGGACGGGGCGAACGCCGACCGGGCCCGCGAGATCGGCGCCCGCATGCCGCGCCCCCCTGCCGTCGCCTGTTTCGGGGCTTCGGTTCCCGGATTCCTCGATCTCACCGAGTCTGTGGCCGGCGACCGTCCGGTCGGCCACCACGAGCTGGTGGCCGACGGCAAGGGGGCGCTCGGGGCCATCACCTACACCAGCGGGTCCACCGGGCAGCCGAAGGGCATCCGGCGCGCGTTGAGCGCCTGGAACCATTCGGTCGCCGCCACGCGGGACGCCAGCACACACCCCCGGATGCTGGTCACCACCCCACTGAGTCACACCGTCGCGCCGATGGTGGACGCGACGCTCGCATCGGGCGGATCGATCGTGCTGCACGAGGAGTTCACGGCCGGTGCCGTGCTCGAGGCGATCGCCGTCCATCGCATCACCCGGACCCTGCTGGCCACTCCCCACATCTACCAGCTGCTCGACCACCCGGACTTCGCCTCGACGGACACGTCTAGCCTGCAGCAGGTGATGTACGGCGGCTGCCCCGCTTCGGCTGCTCGGCTCGAACAGGCCATGGCCGCCTTCGGCCCGGTGCTCATCCAGACCTACGGCACCACCGAGAGTTGGGGTATCAGTGTGTTGACCCCACCCGAGCACTTCCGCCCCGAGCTCCTCGCCAGTGTGGGACGTCCCCTGCCCGGGGTCGGCGTCGTGATCCGGGATCCGGAGACCGGCCAGGACCTGCCGGTGGGAGCGACCGGCGAGGTCTGCGTGCGGTCCCCGGTGATGATGACGGAGTACTGCTCGGCCGCCGAGCTGACCCGGCGCGTGCTGCGCGACGGGTGGCTGCACACAGGAGACCTCGGACACTTCGACGGCGAAGGCTATCTGTATCTCGTCGGCCGGTTGAGTGACGTCATCAAGACCAACGGGGTGAAGATCCACCCGGCCGCGGTCGAGAACGCGCTGATGTCCCACCCCGGGATAGCCCAGGCCGCCGTCTACGGGGTGCGGGACACCGACCAGGTGGAGCATGTGTACGCCGTGGTGGTTCCGAGCCCCGGTGTCGACGCCGGGTCGGAGCTGACCGCCGACCGGCTGCGCGACCACGTCGCCGGTCTCCTGTCGCCGCAGCACGCGCCCGCCGCGGTCCTGGTACGCACCCGTATCCCGCTCACCGCTTCCGGCAAGCCGGACAAGCGGCGGCTCCTGGCCGGGACACCCGTTCCGCACCCGACCGCGCCGAGTGACGGCGCGGCGATCGAGAAGGGCCGATAGGACCATGGAAGCGCCTGGGCACACCACGGCCCTGTCACCTCTGCAGGAAGGTCTGCTGTTCCAGGTCCTGTACGACCAGGGCGAAGGGGGCACGGACAACTACGGCGTACAGTTCGTGATCGAGCTCCGGGGGTCACTGGACGCGCCCGTCCTCAAGGCCGCCGCGCAGGCTCTGCTGCGCCGGCACGACAGCCTGCGGGCCGGGTTCCGGACCGAGGGGCTGGAGCGGCCTGTGCGGTTCGTCCCCGACGACGTGGAGCTGCCCTGGCGCGAGACGGACCTCTCGGCGGTCGCCGAGGCCGACCGCATCGTGGGGTGCGCGCGGATCGCCGCCCGGGATCGGGACAGTGGCTTCGACCTCGCGACACCGCCCCTGCTTCGCTGCACTCTCGTCAAGCTGGAAACCCGGCTGCACCACCTGGTGCTGACGTCGCATCAGATCGCGTTGGACGGCTGGTCCCATGCGCTGCTGCTCGACGATCTGTTCGCCCTCTACACCCGCGGTGCGGACGAGGCCGGACTTGCGCCGGCGGCCTCCTGGCGGGACTACCTCGGTTGGCAAGCGGAGCAGGGCCGCGAGGAGGCCCGAGCGGCCTGGCGGGACGCGCTGGCGGACCTGGACGCACCCACCCTGCTGGCCGCGCGGGCCGCCGTCAGCCTCACGTCCGCGCCTCGGCGGGTCACCGTCGAACTGTCGAAGTCGGAGACCGACCGGCTCATCGAGGCGAGGCTCCGCCACGGACTGACCCTCGAGACCCTGGTCCAGGGCGCCTGGGGGGTGCTCCTCGGCGGGCTGACCGGCCGCGACGAGGTGGTCTTCGGCAGCGCTGCCACCGGCGACCGGGCGGCGTTTCCCGGCGCGGGGACTCTGATCGGGGCCTGCACCAACATTCTGCCCGTGCGGATGTCCGTGCCGGCGGCCGTACCTCTGGTCGCCGCCCTGGAGGAAGTGCAGCGCGCACAGGCGCGTCTGGCGCCTCATCGGCACCTGGGGCTCGCTGAGGTCAGCCGGCTGGCCGCCTCCGTCGAGGGGGAGCTGTTCGACACGCTCGCCGTGCTGGAGGACAGCCCGTTTGATCCGGGGAAGGCCGAGCATCCGCCCGAGTTGCGGATCAGCGGCGTGGAGGTCCACGAGAGCAACCACTACCCGCTGAGCTTCTCCGCGGTACCGGGGCCCCGGCTGGTCCTGAGGCTCGACTACCGTCCCGATCTCTTCGAGGAGAAGGAGGCGCGGTCGCTCATGGGCCGCCTGCTCCGGGTCCTGCGGGCGGTCGTGGCGGACCCGCGCCGGCCGGTGGGGCGGCTCGACCTGCTCGAACCGGAGGAACGGGAAAGGCTGTTGGTGGATCGCAACGCCACCGCCAGTTCGGCGCGGCCGGTCACCCTCCCCGAGCTGTTCCAGGCCCGCGCCGTCCGGAGTCCCGAGGCGATCGCGCTGCTGTCGGGCGGCTCGGCGCTCTCTTACGGCGAACTCGACGACCAGGCCAACCAGCTGGCCCGGCTGCTGGTCGACCGGGGGATCGGGCCGGAGCGGACCGTGGCGCTGGTGCTGCCCCGGTCGACGGAGATGGTCACCGCGATCCTGGCGGTCGCCAAGACCGGTGGGGCGTATCTGCCCGTCGATCCCGGGTATCCCGCCCAGCGCATCGCGTACATGCTGAACGACGCCGAGCCCGCGCTCGTGGTGACCGGCTCGGACTCGGAAGCGGTCCTGCCGCAGGACGCGGCCGTCCCGCGCGTCGTCCTCGACGCGGACGAGACCCGGAAGGAGCTCGCGGGGTACGGCACGGATCCGCTCGTGGACGCCGACCGGGTCGCGCCGCTGTCGCTCCAGTCGCCGGCGTACGTCATCTACACCTCCGGGTCGACCGGCACGCCAAAGGGTGTCGTGGTCTCCCACCGCGGGCTCGCGAGCCTGGCCGACGCCGAGGTGGAACGGTTCGCGGTCACCGCCGACAGCCGGGTCCTGCAGTTCTCCTCACCCAGCTTCGACGCGGCCGTGCTGGAGCTCACCATGACCTTCGCGGCCGGAGCCACCCTGGTCGTTCCGCCCGTCGGTACCTTGGCGGGCGACCGGCTGGCCGAGGTGGTGGCCGAGCATGCCGTGACCCACGCGCTGATACCGCCCGCGGCACTCGGCAGTGTCCCGCCGTCCGCCCTGCCCTCGCTGCGGACGCTGATCGTCGGCGGCGACGTGTGCTCCGCGGAGTTGACGGCCCGGTGGAGCCCGGGCAGGCGCATGGTGAACGCCTACGGCCCGACCGAGACCACCGTCGTGGCGACCCTCAGCCAACCGCTGTCGGGGGCCGCCGTCCCGCCGATCGGCGGGCCGATCGGCGGGACCCGCGCCTACGTCCTCGGGGCCGGTCTGCAACCGGTGCCGGACGGCACGCCCGGCGAGCTCTACGTCAGCGGGGACGGCCTGGCCCGTGGCTACCTGGGCCGGCCCGGGCTGACGGCGGAGCGCTTCGTCGCCGATCCCTTCGGCCCGGCCGGTTCGCGCATGTACCGCACCGGTGACCTGGTCCGCTGGGATCCGGACGGCAACCTCAGGTTCCTGGGCCGGGCCGACGACCAGGTCAAGATCCGGGGGTTCCGGATCGAACCGGCCGAGGTGGAAGCCGTACTGGCCGACCAACCGGAAGTCGGGAACGTCGCCGTGGTGCCGTTCGACGACGGGTCCGGCAGCGGCCGGGGCAGGCGACTGGTCGCCTACGTCGTGCCCGGGGCCGACGGCCGGCCGCTTGACGGGGCGCGACTGCGGCGTTCCGTGCAGGACCGGCTGCCCGAGCACATGGTGCCGGCCGCAGTCGTCGTGCTGGAGAGGCTGCCGCTCACCCCGAACGGCAAGTTGGACCGGGACGCCCTGCCCGGGCCCGACCTGGCAACCGAAGCCTCGGAGCGCGCGGCCCGCACCCCGCAGGAAGAGGTGCTCTGCCGGCTGTTCGCGGAGGTGTTGGGTGTTTCCGACATCGGGGTCGACAGCGACTTCTTCGCACTGGGTGGGGACAGCATCGTCGCCATCCAGTTGATCAGCGGGGCACGCCAGGCGGGCCTTCGGTTCTCGCCCCGGAACCTGTACGAGGCCCGGACCGTGTCGGCGCTCGCCGCCACGGCCGGCGCAACGACGACCGATTCCGCGTACTGACGCTCATGGAGAGCGTCGAACGCGCAGAGAGGACAGCGATGTTGACCCGGCGAGTCATCGCGCCAGACCAGCTGACGAACATCAACCTCGCGGATCCGCGGCTCCACGCGGAGAGCGATCTGTCCGAGGTGTGGCGACATCTCCGCGCGGAGAGCCCCGTCCACTGGCACCCGCCGAGGGACGGTGCCCCGGGCTTCTGGGTCGTCTCACGCTACGACGACGTGGCTTCCCTGTACCGGGACAACGAGTGCTTCACCTCGGAGGGCGGCAATGTGCTGGAGACCCTCCTGCAGGGCGGTGACTCGGCGGCGGGAAGGATGCTCGCCGTCTCCGACGGGCACCGGCACAAGAGGTTGCGTCAGCTCGTCCTCAAGGCATTCTCCCCGGGTGCCCTCGACGTCATCATCGAACGGGTCCGAGTGGCGACCCGCAAGCTCATGGTCGAGGCCGTCGCCGGGGACGGCGAGTGCGACTTCGCCCGGGACGTCGCGGCCCACATCCCGCTCACGGCGATCTGCGACCTACTGGGAGTCCCGGACCAGGACCGGGCGTACATCCTGAGCCTCACCTCGTCCGCGATCAGCTCGGATCGCGAGGACCAGACCGCCGCGGACGCCTGGGAGTCGAAGAGCGAGATCCTGCTGTACTTCGCGGGCCTGGCCCGTGAGCGACGCGACAACACGCCGCACAACGACGTGGTCGGCCTGCTCGCCACCAGCAAGATCGACGGTGAGGACATCACTCACGACGAGATCATGCTGAACTGCTACAGCCTCATCCTCGGGGGAGACGAAACGGCCCGGCTCTCCATGATCGGTGCGGTGCAGGCCCTGATCGAGCACCCGGAGCAGTGGCGGTCCCTGAAGAGCGGCGACGCCGCCATCGAGACCGCGGTGGAGGAGGTGCTCCGCTGGACCACACCCGCGATCCATTCGGGCCGTACGGCGGTTGTCGACACGACGGTCCGCGGGCAGGAGATCAAGGCCGGCGACATCGTCACGATCTGGAACTCGTCGGCCAACCGGGACGAGGAGAAGTTCCCCGAGCCGGGCCGGTTCGATCTGACCAGGACACCGAATCGGCACCTCACGTTCGCGTACGGTCCGCACTTCTGTCTGGGCGCGCCGCTCGCTCGGGTCGAGCTCGGCGCGGTACTGGAGGGGCTGCGCACGGTGGCTTCCGATATCGAGCCGACCGGCCCCGCCCGGCCGATCTACTCGAACTTCCTCTTCGGGCTCAGCTCGCTGCCGGTCCGCCTGAAGCCCGACCGGGAAAGCATGGCCCGGGAGGGCTGGTAATCATCACCGGATCGATGCCGGATGCGCACATCAACTCCCGTGGGATTGAGCGAATATGACGCTAAGAAACCTCTCGGTTACACTCGATCCTGATACTGTACGTAGGAGGTGAGCATGTCCACTCCGGCTGCCCATCCACGACGCTGGTGGATCTTAGGCGTCGTCAGTCTTGCGCAGCTGACGGTTGTGCTCGACAATACGGTGCTCAACGTCGCGGTCCCCTCCCTGACGGGGAGCCTGCACGCCAGCACCGCAGATGTGCAATGGATGATCAACACATACTCGCTGGCCCAGGCGAGCTTGTTACTCACGGCCGGGAGTGTCGCGGATCGCTACGGCCGAAAACGCGCCCTACTTTTCGGTCTCGGCCTCTTCGGCCTCGGCTCCTTTGCCGCAGCTATGTCCGCCACACCTGGCCAGCTGATTTTGGCGCGCGCGTTCATGGGTATCGGCGGGTCCTTTCTGATGACCACCACGCTCGCTCTGGTCATGCAGATTTTCGACGGCTCCGAACGAGGCAAGGCGATCGGGGCCTGGGCCGGGGTCAGTTCCCTCGGGTTTGCCGCCGGACCGCTGGTCGGAGGGTTTCTGCTCGACCACGCGTGGTGGGGCTCCATCTTCCTGATCAACGTGCCGGTGGCCGCCGCCGGAATCATCGGGGTCGTCTGCATGGTGCCGGAATCCCGGAACCCCCAAGGAAGTCGACCGGATCTGGTCGGGATCATCCTTTCCGTGCTGGGAATGGTCGGGGTCGTGTGGGCGGTCATCGCGGGCCCCCAGCAGGGTTGGGCATCGTCGGAAGTCGTCCTCCCCGCGGTGGGTGGCGTTCTGCTCCTGGTGGCCTTCGTCCTGTACGAGCGGTGGGTGAGCCATCCGATGCTCGACATGAATCTGTTCCGCGACCGGTCGTTCAGCGCGGCCGCGACCGGAGGAGTCCTGGTCGCGTTCGGGATGGGTGGCGGGCTCTTCCTGCTCACTCAGCAGTTGCAGTTCATCCTCGGCTTCAGTCCGCTCAGGACGGGCATCGCCGTCGCGCCCATGGCCGGCACCGTCGTGGTCCTCAATCTGACCGGCACGGGGGCCCGGCTGCTGAAGCGCTTGGGTGCGGGCCGGTCGGTCTCGATCGGTATTCCGTTGATCGCCGCGGGGCTGGCGGCCCTCTCCTTCTTCGCCGGCCACGGGTATGTCGGGGCTCTTGTCGGGCTGATCCTGATCGGTTCCGGGGTGGGCCTGGCGATGCCGGCGCTGGCCAACTCGATCATGAGTGCCATCTCGCGGCAGCGCGCCGGCATCGGGGCCGGAGTCAACGGCACCCTCCAGGAGTTCGGGGCCAGCCTGGGCGTGGCCATCCTGGGCGCCCTGCTCTCCGTGCGCTTCGCCTCCTTGCTGCCGCACTCGTTGGACCACTCGGTCAGCGCGTCACTGCCGACCGCACTGGCCGCGGCGGCGGACCAACCGCAGGCCGCCGAAGTCATCACTGCCACCAAGCAGGCCTTCACCTCGGGATTGAGCACCAGTGAGTTGTTCGGCGCGGTATTCGTGCTCATCGGTGGTCTGACCGTGGGATTCATCCTGCACCGCGTCGAGCTGTCCCGCCGACCGGAACGAGGGGTGGGACCGGCCGCTGGATCCGGCACCAGTCCGGTGGGCCCGGCCGCACCGGAAGACCACAAGGAGAATGTGCAGTCATGAACAGGCCAGTGATGACCGCGACGGCGGCCGGCCCCGGCACAGGCCGAATGGGCATGAACGACCAGGTGACGCACCGGCTGATGGACGAGCGCATCATCGTGCTGGGCACAGCCGTCGATGACGTGATCGGCAATGTGATCTGCGCCCAACTCCTGTTGCTGGCTGCCGATTCCCGCAAGGACATCAGTCTCTACATCAACTCGCCGGGCGGCTCCGTCACCGCCGGACTGGCCGTCTACGACACCATGCAGCTCATCGAGAACGATGTGCTCACGGTCGGGATGGGGCTCAGCGCCTCGATGGGACAGTTCCTGCTGACCGCGGGAGCCCCGGGCAAGCGGCTGGTGCTTCCCAGCGCGCAGGTCCTCATGCACCAGCCCTCGGCCGGACTCGGCGGATCGGCGAGCGAGATCAGGATTCAGGCCGAGCACCTGATGCGCACCAAGCAGCGGCTGATCCGCATCACGGCCGAGCGCACCGGCCGCTCGGTCGAGGAGATCAGGAGGGACTCCGACCGCGACAGGTGGTTCTCCGCCGAAGAGGCGGTGGCCTACGGGCTCGCCGACCGGGTGGAAGGCTCTGTCGGCATTCCGGGGGCGGCCGTGACCGCGGGGTAGCGATAGCGGGCCGCCCGGGGTGGCCGGGCGGCGGGGGCGCCCCGGAGCAAGGGCGCCCCCGCCGCCCGGCCACGCTCATCGGCACCGAGTCGGAACACCTGCAGGACGACGACGGGCAGCGGACGCTCCAGGCCCAACGCGACTACATCGACGAGTGGCGGCACCTCATGCGCACTGTCCACCCGGCCACGTCCCCCGCGGAGGCACGCGTGCGCGTACAGACCGCCCTCACCATCACCAAGGCGTCCTGAGTCGACACCGCCAGACGCAACTTCTTCGCATTAAGCTGTGCGTATGAGTGCTCGAGCGACCACACGCCCCGGCGGGCGCAGCGCCCGCGTCCAGCAGTCCGTGCATCAGGCCGTCCGGGATCTCGAGGCGGAACTGGGGCGGGATGCGCTCACCGTGCCCCTGATCGCCGCCCGCGCGGGAGTCACGCCGTCCACCGTCTACCGGCGCTGGGGAGACCTTCGGGAACTGCTGTCCGACGTGGCCGTCGAGCGGTTGCGCCCCGACGCCCCGCCGGTCGACCGCGGCAGCCTGCGGGCGGACCTGGAGGCGTGGACGGTGCAGTTCGCCGAGGAGATGTCCTCGACGGCGGGCCGCACGTACATCCGCGACGCCCTGCTGGGCGACCCCGAGCAGGGCAACGCGGCCCGGTGCTCCGACTACGCCGCCGAGCAGTTGAAGGCCATCGGGGTGCGTGCGGCCGGGCGTGGGGAGGCCGTGCCCGACGTGGAGACCCTGCTGGACGTCGTCGTCGCCCCCCTGATGTACCGGATCCTGTTCCGCCCCTCGGATCTGTCCGCGGCCTACGCCGGCCATCTGGTGGCGGCGGCGCTCGGCCGCACCACGGCCCCTCCCGTCGCCTAAAAGCTAAATATTTGCGTTCCGGGGTGGCGCGGACCTAGAGTGCTTAATGCAAAGCATTCGCCTTAAGGCTCAGAGGTGCTTCCATGACCAGCGTCACAGCCCTGCCGTCCCGCCCCCGCCGCCTGCCCGTGCTGAGCCGCCACGGTGCTTTCCGGCTCCACGCCTCGGTCCTGGTCGGCCTGCTGGCCGCCTCCAGCGCGCCGACCCCGCTCTACGCGCTCTACCAGGCCGCATGGCACTTCTCGGCCATGACGCTGACCGTCGTGTTCAGTGCCTACGCGCTCGCCCTGCTGGTGGCACTGCTGACCGCGGGCACGCTCTCGGACCACCTGGGCCGGCGTCCGGTCCTCGCCGGGGCGCTGCTGGCGGAAGGCGTCGCGATGGCCGTCTTCGCCACCGCCCAGGGGGTGCCGGCTCTGATCGCCGCCCGGATCCTGCAGGGCCTGGCCACCGGCGTGGCCACCAGCGCCGCCGGAGCCGCCCTGCTCGACTTCGAGGACCCCGACCGTCCGGGCCGGGCAACGGCCGCCAACGGCATCACCCCCGTGGCCGGCATGGCGGTCGGTGTGCTGGCCGCCACCGCCCTCGTGCAGTACGCCCCCGCCCCCACCCGCACCGTCTACCTGCTGCTGCTCCTGCTCTTCGCCGCGCAGGCCGCCGCAGTCCTGCACACCCCCGAGACCGCCCGCCCCAACCCCGGCGCCTGGCGCTCACTGCGCCCCGCGATCACCGTCGCCCCCGCCTCCCGGCCGGCCATGGCGCTCGCCGCGCCCGGCGTCGTCGCCGCCTGGGCACTGGGCGGCTTCTACTCCTCCCTAGGCCCCTCGCTCGCCCGGCTCATCGCCCCGCACGCCGCCCCCGCAACCGGCGGCCTGGTCTTCTTCACCCTGACGGCCGCGGCCGGCCTCGCCGGCCACACCGCCCGGGCGCTGCCCGCCCGCACCGCGAGCCTCGCCGGCAGCGCGCTGCTGACCCCGGGGGCCCTGCTGACCCTGAGCGGCCCGCACCTGCACAGCCTGCCCGCGCTGTTCGTCGGCACCGTCCTGGCGGGCGCGGGCTTCGGTGCCGTCGCCCAGGGCGCCCTGCGCCTGCTGCTGCCCCCGGCCGCCCCGGACGAACGCGCCGGCACGCTCGCCGCCTACTACGTCCTCAGCTACCTGGCCATGAGCGTCCCCGCCGTCCTCGCCGGCCTGCTGACCAACCTGTACGGCCTGCGGACCGCCGTCTCGCTCTACGCCGTGACGGTCATCCTGCTGACCTTGATCGGCCTCGCCCGCGCCGTGCAGCAGCCGCGCACCGCCTGACCGAGTCCTGCTTCCCGCAACGCCCCGCCCGCCCGAAAGGACCCACCGATGAGCACCGCCACGCCCCGTCAGGCCGCCCCCTTCGCAAGCACGGGATGGAGCCTCGGCGACATCGCCGTACGGCGCGTCGACGAGATCGAACTGCCGCGGCAGACCGGACCCTGGTTGCTGCCGGACGCCACCAAGGAGGTGCTGGACGAGGCGTCGTGGCTGCGCCCCGACTTCGCCGACGCCGACGTCCCCCGTCTGGCGAGCCACAGCTTCGCGGTGGAGGCCGGCGGGCTGCGGATCGTCGTCGACACCGGCATCGGCAATGCCAAGCGACGCGCCAACCCGGCCTGGAACGGTCTCGACACCGACTTCCTGGAGCGCCTGGCGGCGGCCGGCTTCCCGCCCGAGTCCGTGGACCTGGTGATCACCACGCACCTGCACACCGACCACGTCGGCTGGAACACGCGCCTCGTCGGCGAGGACTGGGTCCCCACCTTCCCCGACGCCCGCTACCTCACCAGCCGCACCGAATGGGACCACTGGGCCGCCACCGACCTGGACGAGGCCCGCCGCCAGATGTTCCGCGACTCCGTCACCCCCGTCCGCGACGCCGGACAGTACGACCTCGTGGACGTGCCCGAGCAGGGGCGCGAGGTGGCGCCGGGCGTCTTCCTGGTCCCTGCCCCGGGCCACACCCCGGGGCAGGTCGCCGTGGAACTGCGCGGCAGCGACCGCCGGGCGCTGATCACCGGCGACAGCATCCACCACCCCGTGCAGCTGTCCCACCCGCACGTGAACAGCTGCGTCGACATCGACGCCACCCAGGCGGTCCGCACCCGCGGCCGGCTGCTCGACGCCCTGGCGGACACCGACGCGTTGCTCCTGGGCACCCACTTCCCGCAGCCGACGGGCGGCACGGTTCGGAGGGAGGACGGACGGTACCGGCTGGTCGCCGAGCCGGGGAGGGGGATCCCGGCCGCCGGGGTCTCGGCCACCGGGGTCTGATCGTCGGGGTCCGATCGCCGGCATCCCGTCGCCCCAGCCCGTCGATGAGGGGACCTGCCCTTCATGGAGTCCACTCCCCGGGGGCTCCACCCGCACGACGCCGCACGCGAGACGCTGGCCGCCGACCTGCGCTGGCGGGCTCCCAGTGCCTTCGTGACGATACGCCAGAGGTTGGCGGAGGAGTACCTGCGCGTGCTGCGCGAGGCACCCGAGGAGCGGGTCTGGACCGTCACCGACGAACTCTTCTACCTCTTCCGCGAGGGGGAGATCGTGGCGCGGCTGCGCACCTGGTCCCGTGAGGACGAGGGGCACGCCTCCGGCCTCGACCTGGTCGCCACCGTCCACCTGCCCCGACGGGTGACCGCCGGAATCCACGGCTCCTGGATCCCCGACACCGGCCTCGACGGGAACCAGGACTGACCACCACCGCACACCCCGGGCCCGCGCGGGCCGGCCTTGACGGCTGCGCCCGCGCGGGCGCAGCCGTGGCGTGGCCGCTGCCGGGGGTGGAGGCCCGACGTGCCGATCGCCGCTATGGATCGGATGGCCGCCCGCTGCGATCGCAGGTCTAATGAGCGGCGGCCCTGGAGCGTGAGGTCTCGATCTCGGCGTAGGCGTCGGCCTTGTTCGCCCAGTGGGAGCCTTCGACGGACTTTCCGGGTTCGAGGTCCTTGTAGACCTCGAAGAAGTGGGTGATCTCCTGCAGGTCGTGCTGGGGCATGTCGTCGATGTCCTGCAGCCGGGCGAAACGGGGGTCGTGGGCGGGCACACAGAGGATCTTCTCGTCCGGCCCCTTCTCATCGGTCATGACGAACATGCCGATGGCGCGGCAGGTGATGCCGCATCCCGGAAAGGTGGGCTCGTCGACGAGGATGAGGGCATCGAGGGGGTCGCCGTCTCCGCCGAGGGTGTCCTCGATGAACCCGTAGTCGGCCGGGTAGCGGGTGGCCGTGAACAGCATCCGGTCCAGGCGGATCCGTCCGGTGGCATGGTCCATCTCGTACTTGTTGCGTGACCCCTGCGGGATCTCGACGATCACCTCGAAGTCCATGTCGCTCTCCTTCGCGATCCGTGACGTCCGACGGCGTCGGCAGCACCATCTTCGAGGGGATCACTCGCCGCCGCATGCGGGGTACGCGATTGCCCTAACCCCCGTGGAGACCTCCAGTCCCCGGGGTTAGCCTCGGTCTGAAGTTCCCGGGCGGCCGATTCGCGCCCCTGGCGCCCAGGCGCGACGTCAAGGAGGACGGAATGGCTGGGATCTTTCATGCGGGCGCATCCGTTGCGGCCGCGCCCGTGTTGACCGGGTCGGGCCGAACGCTGCTGGTGGTCGTCGCGGTGATCGGGGCAGGAGCCCTGATGGTGGCCTGGGCGTTCGTACGCCAGGTCCTGGCCGCGGACGAGGGCACCGAGACGATGCGGCGGATCGCCGGGGCGATTCAGGAGGGGGCGAACGCCTACCTGAGGCGCCAGTTCCGCACCCTGGGCGTCTTCGCCGGGGTGGTGCCCTTCGTGCTTTTGCTGCTGCCGGCGGACAACTGGGGGCAGCGGATCGGGCGTTCGGTGTTCTTTCTGGTCGGGGCGGCCTTCTCGGCGACGACGGGGTACGTCGGGATGCAGCTCGCGGTGCGCAGCAACGTTCGGGTGGCGGCGGCGGCCCGGGCGGGGACGGCGCCGGTGCCGGCCATCGAGTCCCAGGAGGGGCCGACGGCGGCATCGATCGTGCGAGGGGTGTCGCACCGGGCGATGCGGATCGCCTTCCGTACCGGCGGGGTGGTGGGGATGTTCACCGTGGGGCTGGGCCTCATGGGGGCGGCGACGGTGGTGCTGATCTACCAGGCGAACGCGCCGAAGGTACTGGAGGGCTTCGGCTTCGGCGCGGCGTTGCTGGCGATGTTCATGCGGGTGGGCGGTGGGATCTTCACCAAGGCCGCAGACGTGGGCGCGGACCTGGTGGGCAAGGTCGAGCAGGGGATCCCCGAGGACGATCCCCGCAACGCGGCGACGATCGCCGACAACGTGGGTGACAACGTGGGCGACTGCGCGGGGATGGCGGCCGACCTGTTCGAGTCCTACGCCGTGACCCTGGTCGCCGCGCTGATTCTGGGCAGAGCCGCCTTCGGCGACAACGGACTGACCTTCCCTCTGGTGGTGCCCGCCATCGGGGTGCTCACGGCGGTCCTCGGCATCGAGACGGTCTCCCCGCGGCCCACGGACCGCAGCGGGATGACCGCCATCAACCGCGGCTTCTTCGTCTCCGCCGTGGTGTCCCTCGTCCTGGTGGCCGGCGCGGTCTTCGCGTTCCTGCCGGCCCGCTTCTCCGGACTGCACGGGGTGCCTGCCGAGATCACCCGGCATGCGGGCAGCCCCCGGGCGTTCGCCCTGGCCGCGGTGGCCATCGGGATCGTGCTGGCGGCCGTCATCCAGCAACTGACCGGCTACTTCACCGAGACCACCCGCCGCCCGGTACGGGACGTGGGCAAGACCTCGCTGACCGGGCCGGCCACCGTGGTGCTCTCCGGTGTCGCGCTCGGCCTGGAAGCGGCCGTGTACTCCGCCGTGGCCATCGGAGCCGCCGTCTACGGCGCCTTCCTGCTCGGCGGCGGCTCGCTGATCCTGTCCCTGTTCGCGGTCGCGCTGGCCGGGACCGGACTACTGACCACCGTCGGCGTGATCGTCGCGATGGACACCTTCGGCCCGGTCTCCGACAACGCCCAGGGCATCGCGGAGATGTCCGGAGACATCACCGGCGCCGGCGCCCAGGTGCTCACCGAACTGGACGCCGTCGGCAACACCACCAAGGCGATCACCAAGGGCATCGCCATCGCCACGGCGGTGCTCGCCGCCACCGCGCTGTTCGGCTCCTACACCGACACCATCGCGACCGCCGAGGCACAGATCGGCCCGGCCGCCCGCGGCTCGAGCCTGAGCCTGGCCATCGACCAGCCCGACAACCTGGTCGGCCTGCTGGCCGGCGCCGCTGTCGTCTTCCTGTTCTCCGGTCTGGCGATCAACGCCGTCTCGCGCTCCGCCGGCGCGGTCGTCTTCGAGGTCCGGCGCCAGTTCCGGACCCGGCCCGGCATCATGGACGGCACCGAACGGCCCGAGTACGGCCGGGTGGTGGACATCTGCACCCGCGACGCGCTGCGCGAACTGGTCACCCCGGGCCTGCTCGCCGTGATGACCCCGATCGCCCTCGGCTTCCTGCTCGGCGTCGGCCCGCTGGGCTCCTACCTGGCCGGAGCGATCGGCGCGGGCACCCTGATGGCCGTCTTCCTGGCCACCTCGGGCGGCGCCTGGGACAACGCCAAGAAGCTGGTCGAGGACGGTCACCACGGCGGCAAGGGCAGCCCCGCGCACGCGGCCACCGTCATCGGCGACACGGTGGGCGATCCCTTCAAGGACACCGCCGGACCGGCCATCAACCCGCTTCTGAAGGTGATGAACCTGGTCTCCCTCCTGGTGGCGCCCGCGATCGTCGAACTCAGCTTCGGCTCGCACGCCGACCTGGGCCTCCGGCTGACCATCGCCCTGCTGGCCCTGGCCGTCGTCGTCCTCGCCGTGTGGATCTCCAAGCGCCGGGGCATCACCGTCGGCAGCGACGAAGCGCCCACCGACACCCGCGCGCCGGAGGAGCCCGCGCCCGTCCGGTGACCAGCCACCGGCCACGTGCGCGCCCGGCGGCGCCGGTACGGCCGGGTACGCCGCGCCCCCCGCGCGGTGCGGGCCTAGGCTGGTCGGTAGGAGCCACTCAGCGGAAGTCCCCGTCGCCCATCAGCCGGGGGACGGGCGTGACCGCACTGGAGGTGTCCCATGGGGTCTCCTGCTTCCTCACCGACCGGTGCGAGCGAGAAGCCCGCAATGCGCCACTGCTGCCCGACCGGCATGGTGACCTTCGCCGGTGTGCTGGTGTTCATCCTGGCGCTCTTCAACGGCCTGGACGGCGTCGCCGCGATCAACCGGTCGCACGTCTTCGTCGACGGCGCCCACATCGTCGTGGGCGATCTGCGGGCCTGGGGCTGGACTCTGCTGGTGCTCGGGATCCTGCTGGCCCTGACCGCGGCCGGCATCCTGGCCGGCAGTCAGCTGGCGCGTTGGGTCGGCGTGGCCGTGCTGTCGCTCAACGCCTTCTCGCACATGTGGGTGGTGGCCAGCTACCCGCTCTGGTCGGTGCTGATCATCCTGCTGGACATCCTGGCGATCTACGCGCTCTGTGTGCACTGGGGCAGCCATGAGCACGAGGGGGCGACGCGGTAGCTCCCCACAAGGGCCTGCACTCGGGCCTGCACTTGATCTCGTCAGGTGCGGGCCCTTGTGGTTCCGTCGATTCCAGCCGCGTTCGGGGCGCGGGGGAGCGGGGACGCCTCGGGATCGCCGGTACCGGCGGCCCGGAGAACTCCCGTCATCACAGGTCACCACGCACGCCGTCGTCGTCAAGGCACTCGTCCGCAGCCATCGTTCGGTAGATCCGACTTCAAATCAAGAGCACGTGTTTCACACATCCCCCTCATTGGGTGGCCCCGATGCTCTACATTGATTTTCGCTTCGCACGGTCGGACGCGAGGCGACGAAAATGATCTACAGGTCCGGCGCTGCGGACAGTCAGTAGTCGTGTCCACCGCGGCGGGCGTGGGGCGATCAATTCTTGGCGCCCGGTGGGGGCTTTGAGTGTGGAGAGCGACCGTCGACGGTTTCCCGCGCACCTCGGGACTCCGGCAGGACGTGCGAGTCTGCCGGCGGTTGGGCGGGATGTTCGCGTAGCGCTGCAGTAGCCGGTTTGCCATGCACGGGGGGCGGGGCCTCCCGGAGATAGGAACAGCGCGGCACGGGAGGCGGGGCCTCCCAAGGGGAGGAACAGGTGCGGGAGGCTGCGGGCCTCCCGGGGGGAGGAACCGTGTGGAGCGAACACGTCGAACCCACTGGTGACCTGGAAGGGGCTGTCGAGCAGGGGGAGGGAGAATTAGTCAGCCCGTTGCTATCGGCGCGGGGGCGCCCGATGAACGGGAAAATCAGCCGGCCCGGGATCGACTGGGAGCAGCAGTACCGCCGTACTGTGATCATCAGCGATACCGTGGCCACCGCCTTCGTGGTAGCGGCGATAGGCGGCTTCTTCGGGGTTCGGGACGCGGCCAACTGGCACGAGAAATGGGGAATTCTCGCCTTCGGCACCGAGCTGCTGGTGCTGGGAGCGCTTGCGATGACCCGGTCGTGGGCTCCGGCCGTGCTCGGCCAGGGCGCCGAGGAATTCCGCCGGCTCGGACGCTCGCTGTTCACGGCGGCCGTCGTACTGGCGCTCGGCGGGATCGCCCTCACCTCGCACAACATCAAGCTCTGGATCTTCGTCGCGATCCCGGCGATCACGCTCATCACCATGACCGAGCGGTATCTGCTGCGCCTCTGGCTGCACAAACAGCGCAAGGAGGGACGGTGCCTGCGCCCGGTGCTCGCTGCCGGGAGCCCGGCCACCGTGCGCGACCTGATCACCCGAACCCGTAAGTTCCCGCACCTCGGCTGGCGGGTGGAGGCGGTGTGTACGCCGTACAGTCTCGGGCTGGGCGGTGACCGACTGGACGGAGTGCCGGTCGTCGGCCGACTGACGGACGTCGCCAACCACGTCCGCCGCGACGGCTACCGTGTCGTCGCGGTCACACCGGACCCGTACTGGACACCGGACCGGCTGCAGCGGCTGGCCTGGAACCTCGAAGGCGGCGACGCCGAGATGGTCGTGGCCCCCGTGCTGATGGAGGTGGCCGGCCCGCGGCTGCACGTCGATGCGGTGCTCGGGATCCCGATGCTGCGGGTCAGCATGCCGACCTTCACCGGGGGCCGTCGTGCGGTCAAAGAGGTCGTCGATCGGCTGGGCGCCGCGGTCCTGCTGGTCCTGTTCGCGCCGCTGATGGTGTTCGTCGGGATGCTCGTGCTGGTGGACAGCCGGGGTGGGGTGTTCTATCGACAGCACCGGGTCGGCAAGGACGGCCGCGAGTTCACCCTGATCAAGTTTCGCACCATGGTCGCCGGGGCCGACCGGGCACGTGCCGAGCTGGCCGACCGCAACGAGGGCGCCGGCCTGCTCTTCAAGCTCCGCCGGGATCCGCGGGTGACCCGGGTGGGAGGAGTGCTGCGCCGGTACTCGATCGACGAGCTCCCGCAGCTTCTCAACGTGCTCACCGGCTCGATGTCGCTCGTCGGTCCGCGGCCTCCGTTGCCGGAGGAGTCCGCTGCGTACGGCCCGGACATCCGGCGGCGGCTGCTCGTCAAGCCCGGGCTCACCGGCCTGTGGCAGATCAGCGGACGCAGTGACCTGCCGTGGGAGGAGGCGGTGCGGCTGGACCTGCGGTACGTGGAGGACTGGTCGCTCGCCCTGGACACGGTGATTCTGTGGAAGACGCTGCGTGCGGTGCTTCAGGGGCAGGGGGCCTACTGATGCGTGGGGGGCGTCGTTCGATCGACGCGCGGACGGCCGGCCACAAGGGCCTGCCCGAGGGGAGGAACGGGTCATGAGGATCAGCGTCTTAGGGCTCGGCTACGTGGGTTGCGTGTCGGCCGCGTGCCTGGCGAGCCTGGGTCACGAGGTCATCGGGGTGGACGTGAACCCGGTGAAGGTCGACCTGGTCAACGACGGCAAGGCCCCGGTGGTCGAGGAGCGGATCGGCGAGCTCATCGCCGAGGTCGTGCGGTCCGGAGCGTTGCGCGCCACCGGCGACGTCCGCGAGGCGATCATGGGCAGCGAGGTGTCGCTGGTCTGCGTGGGCACGCCGTCGGAACCCAACGGCAGCCTGTGCACCACGTACCTGGAGCGGGTCACCGAGCAGATCGGTGCCGCGGTGGCCGAGCGGGGCGGGCGGCACACCGTCGTGTTCCGCAGCACCATGCTCCCCGGCACCTGCCTCGACCTGCTGGTGCCGATCCTGGAGAAGCACCTCGGCGGCACGGCCGGGGTGGACGTCGGGGTCGCGGTCAACCCGGAGTTCCTGCGCGAGGGCACCAGCGTGCGGGACTTCTTCGACCCGCCGAAGACCGTCATCGGCGAGCTCGACCCGGCGAGCGGCGACGTCGTCGCGGCGCTGTACGAGGGACTGCCCGGCGAGGTGTTCCGGGTGCCCGTCCCGGTGGCCGAGGCGATCAAGTACGCGGACAACGCGTTCCACGGCCTCAAGATCGGCTTCGCGAACGAGCTGGGCGCGGTGTGCCAGGCGCTCGGGGTGGACTCGCACCAGGTGATGGACGTGTTCCTGGCCGACCGCAAGCTGAACGTCAGCCCCGCCTACCTGCGTCCCGGCTTCGCCTTCGGCGGCTCCTGCCTGCCCAAGGACCTGCGCAGCCTGGTCCACGCGGCGCGGCGGGCCGACGTCTCGGTGCCCATCCTCTCCCACGTGCTGCCCTCCAACTCCGACCACCTGCAGCGCGCGGTGGAGCTGGTCGAGCGCACCGGCAAGCGCCGGGTGGGCCTGTTCGGCCTGTCCTTCAAACCCGGCACCGACGACCTCCGCGAGAGCCCGCTCGTCGAGCTGGCGGAGCGGCTCTTCGGCAAGGGCTACGACCTGCGGATCTACGACCCCAACGTGAGCCTCTCCCGGCTGCTCGGCGCGAACCGCGAGTACATCGAGACCCGGCTGCCGCACCTCGCGCAGCTGCTCGCGGAGTCCGTCGACGAGGTGCTCGACCACGCCGAGGTCTGCGTGGTCGGGACCAGGGAGCCGGACGTCCTGGCGGCGCTGCCCCACGGTGACGGCCCGGTGATCATCGACCTCATCCGCCTTCCCGACGCCGAGACGCGCCGGACCGAACCGGGGTACATGGGCCTTGCTTGGTGACACGTCGTTCAATGACATGGCCAGCCGTGGCGGGCGAGCCCGTCGCGCGCTGATCCTGGTGGAGAACCTGTCGGTGCCGTTCGACCGGCGGGTGTGGCAGGAGTGCACGACGCTGCGCGACGCGGGCTGGGAGGTCCACGTCATCTGCCCCCAGGGCAACAAGCGGGACACGGAGCCGGAAGCGGAGATCGACGGGGTGCGGATCCACCGCTACCCGTTGCGCGCGGCCACCGGAGGGCCGGCCGGCTACCTGCGGGAGTACGGATCGGCGTTGTGGCACACGGCCCGGCTGGCCCGCAAGGTCGGCCCGGTCCACGTGGTCCACGCCTGCAACCCGCCCGACCTGCTGTTCCTGCCGGCCCTGATGATGAAGCGGCGCGGCGCGCGGTTCGTGTTCGACCAGCACGACCTGGTGCCCGAGCTGTACCTCTCCCGGTTCGACCGCGGTGAGGACCTGCTCTACCGCGCCGTGTGCGCGCTGGAACGGCTGACCTACCGGGCCGCGGACATCGTGCTCGCCACGAACGAGAGCTACCGGGACGTCGCGCTGCGCCGCGGCGGTCGGCGGCCGGAGGACGTCTTCGTGGTGCGCAGCGCGCCCGACACCGACCGGTTCCAGCCGGTACCGCCCGAGCCGGAGCTGAAGCGCGGCAAGCCCCATCTGCTGTGCTACCTCGGCGTGATGGGCCCGCAGGACGGCGTCGACTACGCCTTGCGGGCCCTGGCGAAGCTGCGCGACGAGCTCGGGCGGACCGACTGGCACGCGGTGTTCGTCGGCGCCGGCGACACCTTCGACGCGATGAAGGAGCTGTCCCGGCAGCTCGGGCTCTCGGAGCAGGTGCAGTTCACCGGGCGCGTTCCGGACGCCGAGCTGGTGCGCTACCTGTCCACCGCGGACGTGTGCCTTTCCCCCGACCCGCGCAATCCGCTCAACGACGTGTCGACCATGAACAAGGTCCTGGAGTACATGGTCATGGGCCGGCCGATCGTCTCGTTCGACCTCCGGGAGGCGCGGGTCTCCGCCGGGGACGCCGCCGTCTACGCGCCCGCCAACGACGAGGCCGAGTTCGCCAGGCTCATCGCGCTGCTGCTGGACGATCCGGAGAAGCGGGCCTGGATGGGCAAGCTCGGCCAGGAGCGGATCAGCGGGCCGCTCTCCTGGCGGAACTCCCAGCGATCGCTGCTCGACGCCTACGCCGCCGCCTGCCGTGGCCGGGCTCCGGTGTCGGCGGGCGACCCGGACCGGGCAGGGAGAAGGCCTCGCCGTTGAGCGACGAAACGATACGCCTGGTCACGGTCGGCCGGATCCTCCGTCGGCGCTGGCGGCTCCTCGCCGTCCTCACCGTGGTGGGGGCGCTCGTCGGCTACGGCGCCTCCCTGCTGTTTCCGCCGCGCTACACGACGTCGGCATCGGTCCTGCTGCCGGGAGTGTGGCAGGACCGCGAGCTGCTGACCCAGGCGGAGATCGCGACCAGTTCGGTGGTGGTCGACCGCGCGGCCGCCACGCTCGGCTGGACCGGGGTCAGCGGCAGCGAGCTGCGGGACCGGGTGAGCGCCACGGCCGCGGACGGGAACATCATCAAGATCTCGGGTACGGCCGACACCCCGGAGCACGCCCAGCAACTCTCCGATCAGGTGGCCCAGCAGTTCGTCGCGTTCGCCTCGCGGATCGCGGGCGACAGCGCCGACCCCGAAGCGGCGCAGCCCGAGGCACTGCGGCAGCTGGTGCTGCAGGCCGGCCGCCGCATCTCCGACCTGGCCGCTGCGGCCGATCCGGGCCAGACCGTGGAGAGCGTGCAGACCCGTACCGAGCTGGAGAAGCTGCGCACCACGCTGCAGGACGCCATCAAGAAGCTGGACCAGGTCGACCCGGCCGCCAACAAGGCCAACATGGTCGTCATGGGGTCGTCACCCCGGCCGTCCGGCGAGGCACCGCCGACGAGGACACAACTCATCGCCGCCGGGGCGCTGTTGTTCTTCCTGCTCGCCGTCATCGGCCATCTCACCGCCGCGCGGATGAGTCGCCGACTGCGCACCGAACCGGAGATCGCCGCGGCGCTGGGCTCGGCGCTCCTCGGCACCGTCGACGTAGCCGGTGAACGGTCCGCGCAGCGGCCGGAAGGCCGTGGCCCGCGGGCCCGGATCCGCCGGCTGCTGGGCACCGACGTCCGGTGGGACCTGCCGACCCCGCACGCCTCCGGCGACGAGGCCGGCCGGCAGCTCCGCTACCGGCGGGTGTGCGCCCGCCTCCGGGACCGACTTCCGGGCCCCCGGAGGTTGTTGGTCGTCGTCCCGGACGGCGACGAGTCGGCCCGCCGGGCCGCCGACCAGCTCGTCGCCGAGGCCGGGAGCGATCCGCTGCTGCGGGTGGTGGGGGTGCCGGTGTCCCGGCCGCTGGTGCCGGACCGCGACGAGGAGTCCGGTGCCCTGGTCGTGCTCAGCGCGGGCAGCTGGACGGCGGGGGAGCTGGCCGGCATCGCCGGGGCGTGTGCGGACGCCGAGCACGAGGTCGTCGGCATCGTCGTCGCCGACACGGTCCGGGCCCGTGCGACGCGGTCCGGCGACCGTCGTCCGGACGGCGCCACGCCGGTGCTCGCGGTCGGCGACGAGGCGGGGAGAGGTTCGGGGTGACGACGAGTACGACGCCGGAGTCGTCGGCCGCCACTCCACTGCTCGACCTGCAGGCGCTGGTGGTCGCGGTGCGCAGGCGGCGCCGCCTCTGGTGTTCCCTGGCGCTGCTCGGGCTGCTGGTCGGCGCGGCGCTGGCGGTGCTGCGGCCGCCGCCGCCGACCGCGACGGCCAAGGTGCTGGTCGCGCATCAGGCGGACCAGCCGAACGACCCCGGAACGCTGATCCGTACCGACGCCGCTCTGCTGCAGACCACGGGGATCGCCGCCAAGGCTTTGCAGTCCCTCGGGTCCTCGGAGAAACCGGAGGACTTCATGCGGGACTACGGAGGGATCGGCTTGACCAACAACCTGCTGGAGATCACCGTGACGGGTCACAGCGACGCGGAGGCGCAGGCCCGGGTCAAGGCGCTGGCCGACGCGTTCGTCACGGACCACGTGAGGCGGATCCAGGAAGCCGCGGACGCCGAGGCCAAGGCCCTGCTCGACCAGCGCGACCGGATGGGGGACGAACTCGCCAAGGTCAACCAGGAGATCGGGGACGCATCGCAGCAGAGCGGGCCGAAGGCGGCGGCGAACCTGGATTCGCTCTACGCCAGCCGGGCCGAACTCACCTCGCGGATCACCCTCTTCGGCCAGCGCGCCGCGGAGGCGCGCGTCGGCACGCCCCGGCTCGTCGCCGGCACCCAGATCGTGGACGCCCCGCGCGCGGTGCGGCAGTCCCTGCCGAAGACCGCCGCCACCGACGCCGCGATCGGGCTCGTCCTCGGGCTCGTCCTCGGGCTCGCGGTGGCCGCGGTCGGCGCGGTGGTGGCGGACCGCCCCGTGCTGCGCCGGGAGATCGCGGCGAACCTCGGCGCCTCGGTCATCGCGGAGCTGCGCCGCGTGCCCCGCCGGTCGGTCGGGCGGTGGCAGCGCGGACGGACCAGGGCGGCACGGGCCAGGCTCACCGCGACCCTGGCCCGCTCCGTGCGCGGCTCCGCGGAAGCGGTGTCGCTGCTGGAACTGGGCTGTGCAAGCAGTACGAGCGCGATCGCCCTGGACCTCGCCGGGGAACTGGCGGCGGAGGGGCCGGTGGTCGTCGTCGACGGTCTGCCCGGCCCGCAGCTCGCCAAGCGCCGCCCGCAGCCGGGGGACCCGACCGTGGTCCGCGGCGAGCGTGCCGCGGCCGTGCCGGGTCAGGAGCGCCGACTCGGCGTCGGCTCGGTGGCGCCCGGCACGGCGTGGACCGACCTCCGGTACCTCGGCACCCGGACCGTGCTCGTCGTGCGTGCCGGGCACGGCAGTGCCGCATGGCTGCACACCGTGGCACGGCAACTCGCGGACCAGCGCATCCCGGTGATCGGTGTGGTGCTGATCGACCCCGATCCGCGTGACCGGACCGACGGCACGCTGTGGGGCGGGCCGCACACCGCGCGGCGCGGCCGGAACGAGCGGCCGGCCCGGCGGAACCGGACGGGCCGGCGGTGGACGGAGCGACGACCGATGTGGACCGTACGGGTCCCGGACAGCGACCAGGAGGCGAGGTAGGACATGTGTGGCATCGCAGGCACGTACCGATGGCCGGACGGCAAGGCCGTGACCGACCTGCTCACCGACACCCTCGCCCACCGCGGTCCGGACGGGGCGGGCCGGTACAGCCACCCCGTCGGCGACGGCGACGTGCACCTGGGGCACCGCCGGCTGGCCATCGTCGACCTGTCCGAGACCGGCGCCCAGCCGATGGTCTCGGACGGCCTCGTGCTGACGTACAACGGCGAGCTGTACAACGCGCCCGAGCTGCGTGCCGAACTGGCGGCCGCCGGGGTGCGCTTCCGGGGCACCTCCGACACCGAGGTGCTGCTGGAGGCCTGGCGGCGCTGGGGCACGGACTGCCTGCCCCGGCTGCGCGGCATGTTCGCGTTCGGGATCTTCGACGAGCGCACCGGTGACCTGGTGCTCGCCCGCGACCAACTCGGCATCAAGCCGCTCTTCCTGGTCCGGCGCGGGGAGGGCCTGGTGTTCGCCTCCGAGCTCAAGGCGCTGGCCGCCGCCACCGGCGGGTCGCTGGAGGTGGACCATGCGGCGCTGGTCGCCTCACTGCTGTACTACTGGGTGCCGGACTCACGGTGCGCGTTCCGCGAGGCGGAGAAGCTGCCGCCGGGGAGCTGGCTGCGGTGCCGGCCCGACGGCCGGGTGGAGCGCGGCCGGTTCTGGCACCTGCGGGACGTCGCGGCCGAGGGCCGGGAGCGGGCGCGGGCCGGCGAACTGCCGGACCTCGCCGCCATCGTCGAGGAGTCGACGAGGCGTCACCTGCTCTCCGACGTCCCCGTGGCGACCTTCCTCTCCGGCGGGCTGGACTCCAGCTACCTGACCGCGCTGGCGGCCCGCGACCACCCCGGGATCTCCGCCTACACGATCGGGTTCCGTGCCGAGGACGCCAGGTTCGAGGCGATGCCGGACGACCTCCGCTACGCCCGGCAGGTGGCCGAGCGGTTCGGCGTCGACCTGCACGAGATCGAGATCGCTCCGGACGTGCTCGAGCTGCTGCCGCAGATGACGTACCACCTGGACGAGCCGATCGGCGACCCGGCCGCGATCAACACCTTCCTGATCTGCTCGGCCGCCCGGGAGGCCGGGGTCAAGGTGATGCTCTCGGGGATGGGGGCCGACGAGCTGTTCGCCGGCTACCGCAAGCACCTGGCCAACCAGCTCGCGCTGCGCTACCAGCGCATCCCGCGGCCCCTACGGCGCGGCCTGTCCGCGGCCGTGGACCGGCTGCCGGTCGCCACAGCCAACCGGGGGCTGCGGTCGGTGCGGTTCGCGAAGCGGTTCCTCTCCTTCGCCGATCTGCCGGAGGAGACGGCGTTCCGGCGCAGCTACACCATGTACGACCAGGAGGAACTGCTCGCCCTGATCAATCCGGACTTGGCCGGGACGGTCGAGGACGTGCTGACCGAGCACGCGGACGTCTACGAGGACAACGACCTCGACGACTTCGTCAACCGGATGTGCCTGGGCGACGCCCGGATGTTCCTGCCGGGCCTGAACCTCGCGTACACGGACCGCTCCAGCATGGCCGCGTCGACCGAGGTGCGGGTGCCGTACGTGGACGTCGAGGTCGTGAAGGCGGCGTTCACCGTGCCCGGCGATCGCAAGATCGTCGGACGCCAGGGCAAGGCCGTCCTCAAGGAGGCGGCCACCTCGATCCTGCCCCGGGAGATCGTGTACCGGCCCAAGGGGCTGTTCAGCGCCCCGCTGCGCGCCTGGATGAGCCGGGATCTGGCCCCGCTGGTGCGCGAGGTGATCAACGACGGCGTGCTCGTCCGGTCCGGGTTCCTGCGCCGCGACGCACTGGCGCGGCTCGTCGCCGAGGACGCCGCCGGGCAGCGGGACTTCTCCAAGCACCTGTGGCACGTGCTGACCCTCGAGTACTGGTACCGCGGCGCGACCTCCGGCTCCGGCCACAGCACTTTCTTGACGGCGTAGGGCTCACTTGACGGCTGAGAAGCAAGGGGACTTCCGGTGAAACAGGTTGTGCAGAACTACAAGAGCGGCGAGCTGTCGGTGCTCGACGTGCCGGTGCCGGGGTGCAAGCCGGGCGGGGTGCTGGTCCGCAGCGCCTTCTCGCTGATCTCCACCGGGACCGAGATGATGAAGGTGTCCGAGGCCGGCATGTCGATGGTGGGCAAGGCCCGCTCGCGTCCGGACCAGGTGGCCAAGGTCATGCAGAGCGTGGCCACCAACGGGCTGCCCGCCACCTACCGCAAGGTGATGGGCAAGCTGGACTCCTACACGCCGCTGGGCTATTCGCTGTGCGGGGTGGTCGAGCAGGTCGGCGCCGGGATCGACGATGTGAAGGTCGGCGACCTGGTGGCCTGCGCCGGCAACGAGCACGCGCTGCACGCCGAGTTGAACTGGGTGCCCAGGAACCTCTACGCCCAGGTGCCGGACGGCCTCGCACCGCAGCACGCCGCCTTCGGCACCGTCGGGTCGATCGCCTTGCAGGGCGTCCGCCAGGGCGAACCGCAACTCGGCGAGGTGGCGCTGGTCATCGGCCTCGGGCTGATCGGGCAGCTGGTGGTGCAGCTCCTCGCCGCCTCGGGGGTGCACGTCGTCGGGGCCGATCCCGACCCGGTGCGCTGCGAACTCGCCGAGCGCCTGGGCGCCGTGGCCTGCGGCGATCCCGCGTCCGCGGCCGTGGAGACCGCCGTCGCCGAGCTGACCGGCGGTCACGGCGTGGACCAGGTGTACCTGGCCGCCGGCGGCGGCAGCAACCAGCCCGTGGAGCTGGCCGCCCACTTGAGCCGGGACCGCGGCCGGGTCGTCGACATCGGCAAGTGCCGCCTGGACCTGCCGTGGAACGCGTACTACGAGAAGGAGCTCGACGTCCGGTTCTCCCGCTCGTACGGCCCCGGGCGCTACGACCCGGAGTACGAGCTGGAGGGGCGGGACTACCCGATCGGCTACGTGCGGTGGACGGAGCGCCGCAACCTGGCGTGCTTCCTCGACCTCCTCGCCCGCGGCCGCGTCGACGTGGAGCCCTTGATCTCCCACATCGCCGACTTCGACGACGCCGTCGAGACGTACCGGAGCCTCAAGGACGGCGACCTCAAGGCCGTGGCCGTGCTGTTCCGGTACCCCGAAGCCGCGGGGGAAGGGCAGGCCCAGGCCCCGGCGGTGGCGGTGCCCGCGGTGCGACGCGGTGCCGAGGCGACCACCCCGGCCCGGCCCGCGCCCGCCCGATCCGCAGGGGCTCCGGTGCGCCTCGCGTTCGTCGGCGCGGGCAACTACGCGACGTCGATGCTGCTGCCGCACCTGGCCCAGCGCGAGGGCGTCGCGCTGTCCACGGTCGTCACCACGACGGCGCTGTCCGCGGCCAACGCGCAGCGGAAGTTCGGCTTCGCCCAGGCGACCACCGATCTCGACGCCGTGCTCGGGGACACGTCCATCGACGCCGTGTTCGTGGTCACCCGGCACAGCTCGCACGCCGACCTGACCCGGAAGGCGCTGCTCGCCGGCAAGACGGTGTTCGTGGAGAAGCCCCTGGCCCTCACCGAGGACGAACTGGCCGGCGTGCTCGCGGCGGTGGAGGAGTCCGGCAACGACCGGTTGCAGGTGGGCTTCAACCGCCGCTTCGCGCCGCTGCTGCAGGAGGCCAGGAACCGGTTCGGCGCCCGGAGCGGTCCGGCGAGCCTGCGCTACCTGGTCAACGCGGGCCGGCTGCAGCACGGCAGCTGGTACCTCCAGCAGGGCACGGAGGGCTCGCGGTTCGCCGGCGAGGGCGGCCACTTCATCGACACGGCGAGCTGGCTGCTGGGGGCCGACCCGGTCTCGGTGTACGCCGTCGCCCCGTCCGGCAACGAGGACTTGCAGGTCGTGCTGCGCTACCCGGACGGCTCCACGGCCACCCTCAGCTACGTCACCACCGGCGCGCCCGGCTTCCCCAAGGAGACGCTGGACCTCGTCGCGGACGGCAAGGTGCTCAAGCTCGACGACTTCGTCCGCGCCTCGGTGTACGGCCGTAAGCGGTGGGTCAGCTCGCGGCTGCCCAAGTCCCGGGACAAGGGCCAGTCCGCCGAACTGGCCTCGTTCATCAAGGCCGTGCGCACCGGCGGGCCGATGCCGGTGCCGCTGGAGTCGCTGGTCGCCACGACGGCGGCCACCCTCGCCGTGCAGAACGCCCTGGTCGGCGGCGCGCCGGTGTCCTTGGCGAGGTCGCGATGACCATGAGCCCGGGATGGTACCTGCGGCGGCTGTCCCGGATGGGACCGCAGGAGGTCGGCGGCCGGATCGGCGACGCGGTGCGCAGGAGGCGGTGGCGGTCCGCGCCGCCGGACTGCCCGAAGGCGACCGGCGCCCGGTTCACCGCCGTCCTGCCCGCCGGCGCGATCAACGCGGTGCCGCCGGACGCCGCGAAGCGCCTCGTCGCCGAGGCGGACCGGTTGATGGACGGGCACGCCGAGTTCTTCGGGGTGGACCGCGACGACCTGGCCGCCCCGGACTGGTGGCGCGACCCGAAGACCGGGCGCAGGGCGCCGTCCGGTTACGCCTTCGACGTGCCGTACCGCGACGAGGACGCGGTCGGGGACATCAAGCAGATCTGGGAGCCGTCCCGGCACCAGTACCTGACCGTGCTCGCCGCCGCCTACGCGATCACCGGGAACGAGCGGTACGCCGAGCGCGTGGCCGAGCACCTGCGGTCGTGGTGGGAGGCCAACCCGCCGCTGCGCGGCGTGCACTGGATCAGCGGCATCGAGCTGGGCGTCCGGCTGCTGTCCTGGGTGTGGATCCGCCGACTGCTCGACGGCTGGCAGGGCGCGGCCGCCCTGTTCGAGGGCAACCCGGTGGCGCTGAACCAGATCTGGCACCACCAGCGCTGGCTGGCCGGCTTCCCCAGCCGGGGGTCCTCGGCGAACAACCACGTCATCGCCGAGGCGGCCGGGCAGTTCGCCGCGGCCTGCGCGTTCGGCTGGTTCCCCTCCTCGGAGCGCTGGCGCTCCGACGCGCTGCGGTCGCTGGAGCGGCACCTGCGCGGCAACACCTTCCCCTCCGGCCTCAACCGCGAGCTGGCCACCGAGTACCACGGACTCGTCCTGGAACTCGGCCTGGCCGCGGTGGCCGAGGCGGACGCCGCCGCCGTGCCGGTCCCCGCGACCGTCCGGCTGGTCCTGCTGCGGATGACCGACGCGCTCGCGGCCGTCGTGGACAACCGGCTGCGGCCGCCGCGCCAGGGGGACGCGGACGACGGGCACGGGCTGATCGTGGACGGCGCGGGCACCGACCGCTGGGCTTCGCTGCTGGCCACCGGGGACGCCGTGTTCGGCCGCCTCGCCTGGTGGCCGGAGGTGACCGGCAACGATGTGCGCACCCCGCTGCTGGCCGCGCTCCTGCGGCCGTACGGGAAGAGCGGAGGCTCACCGGCCGTGACCCGCCCGGCGAGCCGGCCGGTCCACTTCCCGGACGCGGGGATGACCGTCCTGCGCGGCGGGGAGGAGATCTGGTGCCGCTGCGACGGCGGTCCGCACGGGTTCCTGTCCATCGCCGCGCACGCCCACGCGGACGCGCTGTCCGTGGAGGTCCGGCACGACGGGGTCGACGTGCTCGCGGACCCGGGGACGTTCTGCTACCACGGGCAGCCCGAGTGGCGCCGGTACTTCCGGTCGACCCTGGGCCACAACACCCTGGAGCTGGACGGTGCCGACCAGTCCGTCTCCGGCGGCCCGTTCCTGTGGGTCAAGCACGCCCGCAGCCGAGTCCTGGTCGCGGACACCTCCGACGAGAAGGTGGCCCGCTGGTGCGCCGAGCACGACGGCTACCGGCCCTCGGTGCACCGCCGCCGGGTGGAGCTGACCACCGCGAGCCGGGAGCTGCGGGTGGTCGACGAGGTGCGCGGCCCGCGCCGGGCCGTGCGCCTGGCGTTCCACCTCGGCCCGGCGATCGTCGCGGACCTGACGGGGAACCGGGCGGTGCTGACCTGGACCCGGGACGGCGAGGACCGCTCCGCGGTACTCGACCTGCCCGAGCAGCTGTCCTGGCGGGCGCATCGCGGCGAGACCGACCCGCCGCTGGGCTGGTACTCCGCCGGTTTCGGACGCAAGGAACCCGCCACCACGCTGGTCGGCACCGGCGTCGCCGACGGCGCGCAGGGGTTCACCACCGTACTCAGGTTCCGCGGCTAGGGGGGCGGGTGGGGATCAAGAGGCGGCTCCGGGGGGCGTCGGCGGCGGCGCCGCTGACGCTGGCCCTGCTGATGGCGACCGGCTGCACGAGCACGCCGGACGCCCCGGCGCAGCCGACCGCCACGCCGTCGAGGTCCGTGGCCGTGGCCCAGGTGTGCGCCAACCCCGCGGCCGGGCCGGCGAGCGCGCCGGCGGGCGCGGTGACGGTCGACCCCGCGGTGGTCGGTGACCTGGCCGTGAAGACCAAGAGCAGCCCCCCGAACACCACGTTCTGGCTCCAACCGGGGACGCACAGGCTCGAATCGGACCGGTACGCCCAGATCATCCCCAAGGAGGGGGACAGCTACCTCGGCGCGCCGGGCGCGGTGCTCGACGGGGGGAAGACCAACGAGTACGCGTTCGGCGGTACCGCCGGCACCGTCACCATCCGCTACCTGACCGTGCAGGGTTTCATCGCGCCGCAGAACGAGGGCGTGGTCAACCATGACTCGGCCGACGGGTGGGTGATCGAGCACGCGACGATCCAGAACAACTCCGGCGCCGGGCTGATGGCCGGTGCCCACCAGCGGGTCCGCGCCAACTGCCTGCGCGGCAACGGGCAGTACGGCATGAACGCGTACAAGACCGGTGCCCCCGTCAGCGATCTGGTGGTCGAGGGCAACGAGATCGTGGCCAACGACACCGACGAGTGGGAGCGGCGGCAGCAGGGCTGCGGCTGCACCGGAGGCGTCAAGTTCTGGGCCGTCAACGGCGCCGACGTCCGCGGCAACTGGGTGCACGACAACCGCGGAGCCGGGTTGTGGGCGGACACCAACAACAACGACTTCCGCATCGAGGACAACGTGCTGGAGGCCAACGACGGTGCCGCGCTGATCTACGAGACCAGCTACAACGCGGTCATCCGGAACAACACGATCCGGCGGAACAACTGGGTCGAGGGCCGCAAATCCGCCGACCGCGGCGACAACTTCCCCTATCCGACCATCTACCTGTCCGAGTCCGGCGGCGAACCACGGATCCCGGCCCGCACGGACAAGATCGAGATCGACCGGAACGTACTGGAGGACAACTGGTCCGGGATCACCCTGTGGGAGAACGCCGACCGGTTCTGCAACAGCCCGGCCAACACCTCGTCGGGTGACTGCACCTTGCTGGTGAAGAACACCGGCCGCTGCGCCCAGCCGACGATCGCCACCCCACCGCTCTACGCCGACTGCCGGTGGAAGACCCAGCGGGTGGACATCCACGACAACCGCTTCGTGCTGGACCCGTCCGTCGTCGGGTGCACGGTGAAGTGCGGCCTGATGGCGGTGCTGGCCAACTACGGCACCTATCCGGACTGGTCGCCGTACAAGGGCGAACCGGTGGCTGAGGCGATCACCGGCAAGCAGCAGAACCGCTGGCACGACAACGCCTACCTCGGACCATGGAGCTTCGTCGCCCACGACCCGAGCCGGATGCTCGACTTCGGGCAGTGGCGGGGCGCGCCGTACCAGCAGGACGCGGGCAGCACCTTCCAACCACGGGCCGGTGGTTGAGATGGGCCGGGACCTGACGTACGACGGGCTGCGGGGCGGAACGGACACCGCGGGCACGCGGCCCGGCGCCGAACCGCGCCCCGTCGGCACACCGAAGACCGTCGAGCTGGTCTGGGGGCTGCTGATCCTCAACACGCTCGGCTCCGCCGGGGCGCAGACCATCATCCCGCTGCCCCGCTCCCTCATCCAGATGGCCACCATGGGCGCGCTGGTCTCCGCGTTCGCGCTGGCGCTCGCCCTCAATCTCCGGCTGCGCATCCGAGCCAGCGCCTTCCTGCTCCTGCTCACCCTGCTGCTGGTGCTGAGCGTGATCTCCAGCGCGCACCTGGAGTCCGGGTTCGGCGCGCTGTTCCGCTGCGCCCGGCTGGCGCTCTTCGTCGGCACGCTGTGGCTGCTCAGCCGCTGGTGGGACGGCGGCCAGACGTTCGTCCGGTACCACATCCGGATGTACTTCGCGGTGCTCGCGACGGTGGCCGCCGGCCTGGTCGTCTCACCGGGCGCGGCCATGCCCGAGCTCTACGGCGGGCGGTTGGTCGGCGCGTTGTGGCCGCTCACCCCGCCACAGATCGGACAGTACGCCGCGGTGATCATCGGGCTCACCGTGCTGCTCCTGCTGGATCGTCGGACCACCGGGGCCGGCGCGGCGGTGGTCATCGTGCCGTCACTCGTCCTGCTCGCGTTGACCCACACCCGGACGGCCACGCTCGGTCTGATCATGGGCTTGGCGTTGGCGATCGGCTCGCTCATCCTGACCAGCGCCGCCGCCCGACGGTTCTTCGCCTGGGCGGTGGTGTGCGCCACCGTGGCCGCGGTGGGCTTGAGTTCGCTGCTCCAGGCGTGGTTCCTGCGCGGACAGAGCCAGGAGAACTTCTCCAACCTCACCGGTCGGGCCAAGGTCTGGGACGCCCTGCTGGCAGCGCCCCGGACGACCATGGAGCAACTGTTCGGCATGGGCCTGGGCGACAAGTCGTTCGGCGGGCTGCCGATCGACAACAGCTGGCTGGCCGTCTACAACGAACAGGGTCTGACCGGCGTCGCCATCGTGGCGGCGATCTTCATCGTGCTGGGCGGCGTCGCGTTGCTGAGGCCGCCGTCGCTGTCGAGGGCCTGCGCGATCTTCCTGATCAGCTACTGCGCGATCGCGTCGTACACCGAGGCCGGGCTGGGCGACGCCTCGCCGTACCTGCTGCACCTGACCGTGGCCGCCTCGCTGCTGGCGGCACCCGCCGCGGCCGCTCCTCTCCCGGCGCCCGAAGTCCCTCGACGACGCCTACCGCAACGGGCCCAGAGATCGGAGGGAACGTGAGCATGCACATCCTCGTGGTGCACAACCGCTACGCCTCGGCGCAGCCGAGCGGGGAGAACAAGGTCGTCGACCAGGAGGTGGGGCTGCTGCGCGAGGCCGGCCACCGGGTCGAGGTGTTCGAGCGGCGCAGCGACGACATCGCCGTCCGGTCCCTGCCGGGCAAGGTCGCGGTGCCGCTGCTGGTGCCGTGGAACCCGGCGGTCCGCGCGGAGCTCGCCGCCCGGCTCCGCGCCGAGCGGCCGGACGTGGTGCACGTCCACAACGTCTTCCCCCTCCTGTCGCCCGCGGTGCTGTCCGCCTGCGCCGACGCCGACGTGCCCGCCGTCGCCACGCTGCACAACTACACCCAGGTCTGCCCGCCGGGCACGCTGCAGCGGGACGGCCGGCCGTGCACCGAGTGCGTCGGGGTGTCACCGCTGCCCGCCGTCCGGCACGGCTGCTACCGGAACTCCCGACTGGCGACGGTGCCGCTCGCGGTCAGCCTGTCGATCAACCGGCGGCGGTGGTGGACCGGCGTGGAGCGGTTCTTCTGCATCTCCGCGGCGCAGCGCGACGTCCTGGCGCGGGCCGGCATGCCGGCCGAGCGGCTGGCGGTGAAGCACAACTTCGTGCCGGACCCGGGCGCCTGCCGAACGGGCGCCGGCGAGCATCTGCTCTATCTCGGCCGACTCGCGGAGGCCAAGGGCGTGCGGCTGCTCATGGCCGCGTGGGACGAGATCGCCGCGGACGGCGGTGTGGGCGTGCCGCTCGTGGTCGCCGGCGCGGGGCCGCTGGAGCGAGAGGTGACCGCCTGGGCGGCGGGCCGGGACGACGTGCGGTACGTCGGCCTGTACGACCCGGACCAGTGCCGACAGGCCGTCGCACGGTCGGTCGCCGTGGTGGCTCCCTCGACGTGGCTGGAGGCGTTCGGCCTGGTGGTCGTGGAGGCGATGGCGGCGGGGGTCCCGACCGTCGCCGCCGGTCACGGCGCCTTCGTCGAACTCGTCGAGGACGGCGTGACCGGGCTGCTGCACCAGCCGGGCGAGGCGGCCTCGCTCGCGTCCTGCCTACGCCGGATCACGGCCGAGCCGGACCGCAACCAGGAGATGGGCCGGGCGGCCCGGCGCCGTTACGAGCAGGGGTTCAGCCCGGCCGTCGGGCTGGAGCGCCTGGTGGAGGGGTACCGCACCGCGATCGCGGGGCGGTCCGACGGCGCGGACGGCGCGCCGCCGGTAGGGAACGGAAACGCTGGCTCGCGGCGGGGCACCCGCGCGAGCAGGAATGGGGGCAATAGATGACACGATGCCGACTCTGCGGCTCGGCGGCGATGGGGAGCGTCGTCGATCTGGGGGCGACCCCGCCGTGTGAGAGCTTTCTCGCCGCGGACCAACTGGACCAGCCGGAACCGGCGTACCCGCTGCACCTGCGGGTCTGCACCGACTGCTGGCTCGCGCAGATCCCTCCGCTGATCACGCCGGAGGAGACGTTCACGCAGTACGCGTACTTCTCCTCCTACTCGACCTCCTGGGTGGAGCACGCACGCACGTTCGTCGCCGATGCCGTGGAGCGGCTGGGTCTCGGCCCCGACGACTTCGTGGTCGAGGTCGCGAGCAACGACGGGTACCTGCTCAGGCACGTGGTGGACCGGGGGATCCGCTGCCTCGGCATCGAACCGTCGGTGAACGTCGGCGCCGCGGCGCGGAACGCGGGTGTGCCCACGTTCACGGCGTTCCTGGACCCGGCCGCCGGCTCGGCCGTCCGCGCCGAGCACGGCCCGGCGGACCTGGTCGTGGCCAACAACGTGTACGCGCACATCCCCGACGTGGTCGGGTTCACCCGGGGGCTGCGCGCCCTGGTGTCCGACGACGGCTGGGTCTCCATCGAGGTGCAGCACCTGCTGACCCTGATCGAGGAGAACCAGTACGACACGATCTACCACGAGCACTTCCAGTACTACACGGTCGCGTCCGCGATCCGGGCGCTGGCGAGCGGCGGACTCACGCTCGTGGACGTCGAGTTGCTGCCCACACACGGCGGCTCCATCCGGCTGTGGGCCCGGCCGACCGAGGCGGCCGGCGAACCGAGCCGGCGGGTGGCCGACGTGCTGGACCGGGAGAAGGCCGCCGGGCTTCAGGAGCTGTCCGGGTACACCGAGTTCTCCGCTCGGGTGGCCAAGGTGCGCCGGGACCTCCTGCGGTTCCTCATCGACGCGGCCGAGCGCGGCGAGACGGTCGTCGGCTACGGCGCCCCGGGCAAGGGCAACACCCTGCTCAACCACTGCGGCATCCGGCCCGACCTGCTCCCGTACACGGTCGACCGGAACCCCTACAAGCACGGCAGGTTCACCCCGGGCACCCGCATCCCGATCCTGCCGCCCGAGCAGATCGGCACCGACAAGCCGGACTACGTCCTCGTCCTCCCGTGGAACCTGCGGGCAGAGCTGGTCGAGCAGCTGTCCTTCGTGCACGAGTGGGGCGGCCGGTTGGTCTTCCCCATCCCGGAACTGACCGTCGTCGAGGTGAAGCCGTGAAGGTCGTCCTGTTCTGCGGCGGTTACGGGCTGCGCATGCGCAGCGGAGCCTCCGACGACGTGCCCAAGCCGATGGCGATGGTCGGCCCGCGGCCGCTGATCTGGCACGTCATGCGCTACTACGCGTACTTCGGGCACACGGAGTTCATCCTGTGCCTCGGGTACGGGGCCCGGCACATCAAGGACTTCTTCCTCAACTACGAGGAGACGACGTCCAACGACTTCATCCTGCGCAACGGGCAGACCGAGCTGTTGTCCACCGACATCTCCTCCTGGACGATCACGTTCGCGCAGACCGGCATCGAGTCGCCGATCGGCGAGCGGCTGCGCCGGGTGCGCCACCACCTCGACGGCGACGAGATGTTCCTCGCCAACTACGCCGACGTGCTCACCGACGCCCCGCTGCCGGAGATGATCGAGCGGTTCTCCCGGCGCGACGCCGGGGCGTCGATGATGGTGGTACCGCCGCAGTCCTCCTTCCACTGCGTGGAGTTGGGCGAGGACAACCTGGTGGGGGGCATCACCGCGGTGAGCGACATGCCGCTGTGGGAGAACGGCGGCTACTTCGTGCTCCGCCAGGAGGTCTTCGACCACATCCCGGAGAACGGGGACCTGGTCGCCGACGGATGTGCGGGGCTGGCCAAGCAGGGCCGGCTGGTGGCACACCAGCACCGCGGCTTCTGGAAGCCGACCGACACCGTGAAGGAACGGGCCGCGCTCGACGCCGCCTACGCCCGGGGCGAGCGCCCGTGGGCCGTGTGGGAACGGGCCGGCGCCGGGGCCGGCGCGACCGGCGGCGGGGTGAGGAGCGCGTGATCCGGCTCGGGGTGGGCGGCCTGGACCGGATCGTCGCGGTGGGGGCGCACTGCGACGACATCGCCATCGGCGCCGGCGGCACGCTGCTGACGGTGTGCCTCGCGCGGCCGGGTGTCCGTGTCGACGCGCTGGTGCTCTCCGGCGGCGGCAGCGAGCGGGAGCAGGAGGAGCAGGCCGCGCTCGCCGCCTTCTGCCCGGGCGCCGACCTGCGCCTGACCGTCCTCAAGCTGCCGGACGGGCGGCTGCCCGCGCACTGGGACGAGGCCAAGGCCGCGGTCGAGGAACTGCGCGGGCGGACCGAGCCCGACCTGGTCCTCGCGCCGCGGACCGAGGACGCGCACCAGGACCACCGCGGCCTGGCGAGGCTGGTGACCACCGCGTTCCGCGACCACCTGGTGCTCGGCTACGAGATCGTCAAGTGGGACGCCGACCTGGGCCGCCCGGTGGCGTACCAGCCGCTGGCTCCGGAGGTCGCCGAACAGAAGGTGCGGCTGTTGCAGGAGCACTACCCCTCGCAGCGGCACCGGCCCTGGTACGACCGGGAGGCCTTCCTCGGGCTGGCGCGGATCCGCGGCATCGAATGCCACGCGCGCTACGCGGAGGCGTTCGCCGCCACCAAAGTCACTCTCAATCTGGGCACTCTCAATCTGGGGGGATGAACCATGCGCGTACTGCTGACCGGACACCAGGGCTACCTGGGCACCGTGATGGCCCCGGTCCTCGCCGCCGCCGGGCACGAGGTCGTCGGGCTGGACGCCGGCCTGTTCGCCGACCGCGTCCTCGGCCCGACACCCGCGGACCCGCCGGGGCCGCGGGTGGACCTGCGCGACATCACGGCCGAGCACGTGGCCGGGGTGGACGCCGTGATCCACCTGGCCGCGCTCTCCAACGACCCGCTGGGCTCGCTGGCGCCGGACCTCACCTACGACATCAACCACCACGCCTCCGTAAGGCTGGCCGAGCTGGCCCGCGACGCCGGCGTGCGGCGTTTCCTGTACGCCTCGACCTGCTCCGTCTACGGCGCCGCCGGCGGCGACGACCTGGTGACCGAGGACGCCCCGCTGCGCCCGGTGACGCCGTACGCGGAGTCCAAGGTGCGGGTGGAGGACGACCTGCACGCGCTGGCGGACGGCGACTTCAGCCCGGTGTACATGCGCAACGCCACCGCCTTCGGCTACTCGCCCCGGCTGCGCGCCGACATCGTGCTGAACAACCTGGTGGGCCACGCGCTGCTGTCCGGCGAGGTGCGGGTGCTCTCCGACGGCACCCCCTGGCGCCCGCTGGTGCACGCCGCCGACATCGCCCGGGCCTTCGCGGCCGCGCTGGTCGCGCCGCGGGAGGCGGTGCACGACCGGGCGTTCAACATCGGCAGCGAGGTCAACAACGTCACGGTCGCCGAGATCGCCGAGCAGGTCGCCGAGGCGGTGGCCGGCGCGAAGGTGCGGATCACCGGGGAGAACGGCGCCGATCCGCGGTCGTACCGGGTGGACTTCTCCCGGTTCCGCGCCGCGCTGCCCGGCTTCGACTGCGAGTGGACGGTGAAGCAGGGCGCGCTCGAACTCGCCGACGCCTACCGGAAGTTCGGCCTCACCCGGGAGAGCTTCGAGCGCAGCTTCACCCGGCTGGCCGTGCTGCGCCAGGCCTTTGAGGCCGGCACCGTCGACGAGACCCTGCGGTGGCGCCGGTGACCACCGTCGGCGAGGAGATGCACGCACTGGTGGAGCGGATGTACCCGCTCTGCCGGAGCATCACCGGCGACGGCGTGCGCGCCACCCTGGACATCGTCGGCGAGTACCTCCCGCTCCAGGTGCACGAAGTGCCGACCGGCACGCAGGTGCTCGACTGGACGGTGCCGCAGGAGTGGAACATCCGGGACGCGTACATCGCCGACGCCGCCGGGAAGCGGGTCGTCGACTTCGCCGCGTCCAGCCTGCACGTGCTCGGCTACAGCGTGCCGGTCGCGGCGACCATGCCGCTGAGCGAACTGCGCGCACACCTGCACACCCTGCCGGACCACCCGACCTGGGTGCCGTACCGCACCAGCTACTACACGCCGGAATGGGGGTTCTGCCTGGCCCAGGAGACCCTGGACGCCCTGCCGGACGGCGACTACGAGGTGCGCATCGACTCCACGCTCGCCGACGGCCACCTCACCTACGCCGAGCACGTCGTCCCCGGGCAGGTCGCCGACGAGGTGATCGTCTCCTGCCACGTCTGCCACCCGTCGCTGGCCAACGACAACCTGGCGGGCATCGCGGTGGCGACGTTCCTGGCCCGGGAGCTGGCGCAGCGCACGCCCTGGTACACCTACCGGTTCATCTTCGCCCCGGGCACCATCGGGGCGATCACCTGGCTGGCCCGCAACGCGGAGCGGGTGGGGCGGGTCAAGCACGGGCTGGTGCTGGCCTGCGCCGGCGACCCGGGCCGGCTGACGTACAAGCAGAGCAGGCGCGGCGACGAGGAGATCGACCGGGTGCTGCGGCACGTCCTGCGTGCCTCCGAACGCCCGCACCGGGTCACCGAGTTCACTCCGTACGGCTACGACGAGCGACAGTTCTGCTCTCCTGGGTTCGATCTCGGCGTCGGCTCGCTCACTCGGACCCCGTACGCCGGGTACCCCGAGTACCACACCTCGGCGGACGACCTGGACTTCATCTCCCCGGAGGCGATGGCGGACACCCTCGCCGTCTGCCGCGAGGCGTTCGCCGTCCTCGACCGCAACCGGCGGTACCTCAACCTCAGCCCGTACGGCGAACCACAGCTGGGCCGACGCGGGTTGTACGACTCGCTCGGCGGCCGCAGCGACGCCAAGCAGGCCCAGATGGCCATGCTCTGGGTGCTCAGCATGTCCGACGGCGAGCACAGCCTGCTGGACGTCGCCGAGCGCTCCGGGCTGCCGTTCGACACGGTCGCCGTCGCGGCCGGCGCCCTCGAGGGCGCCGGGCTGATCAAGGCATGACGCGGATGACCACCGAGGGGGTGAAGACGACGACGGCCGGTCCGTCCGGGGAGACCGGGCGGACCGCCAAGCGGGGCGTGCTCGGCCGGCTGTCCTGGGGACTGGCCGACCAGGCGGCCTCCAGCATGACCAACTTCGCGGTGGGCATCTACGTGGCACGCTCGCTGGGGGTGACCGCCTTCGGCGTGTTCAGCCTGGCCTGGCTGACATACGGCGTGGTGCTCAACGTCGCCCGCGGGCTGGCCACCGACCCGCTCGTGGTGCGCTTCAGCGGCGTGCCGGACGCGCCCTGGCGCGCGGCGGCGGCCCGGTCGACGGGTGCCGCGTTCGGCGTCGGCGCCACCCTCGGAGCGGTGTGCCTGCTGGTCGGGCTCGGCCTCGGCGGCCGCGTCGGGCCCGCGTTCGCCTGCCTCGGTGTCGCACTGCCGGCGCTGCTGCTGCAGGACTCCTGGCGGTTCGCGTTCTTCGCCGCCGGCACCGGGAAGAAGGCCTTCGCCAACGACCTGCTGCAGGGCGTCGCACTCGTCCCGGCCATGCTCCTGGCGGCCCACGTGGGCAGCGTGGCCGCCTTCGTGCTGGCCTGGGGCGCCTCCGCCGCGGTGGCCGCCGGGTACGGCTGCCTCCAGTCCGGCGTCCGGCCCCGGGTCACCGAAGCCCGCGGGTGGCTCCGCGAACAGCGCGATCTCGGCTCCCGGTACCTGGTCGAGAACGTCAGCCTCAGCGGCGCGAGCCAGCTGCGGGCGTACGGGCTCGGCGCGATCGTCGGGGTCGGCGCGGTGGGTGCGGTCCGGGGCGCCGAGCTGCTGCTCGGCCCGTTCCTCGCCCTGCTGATGGGGCTGTCGCTGGTCACCGTGGCGGAGGCGGCACGGGTGCTGAGGCAGGCGCCGCAGCGGCTCGGCGGGTTCTGCCTCCTGCTGGGCGGTGGGCAGGCCGCCGCCGCGCTGCTGTGGGGCGCGGCGCTGCTGCTGATGCCGGACCGGGCCGGCGAGCTCGTCCTCGGCGACGTCTGGCACTCCGCCTCGGAGCTCATCGTGCCGGCCACGCTCGGCGTCGCCGGCGCCGGCCTCGGCAGCGGCGCGGCGGCCGGGCTGCGCGCGCTCGCCGCGGCCCGGCGCAGCCTGCGCTGCCAGCTGTTCGCCTCCGCCTGCTATCTCGGCGGCGGGCTCGGCGGGGCGGCCGCGGCCGGCACGGTCGGATCGGCCTGGGGCGTCGCCGCCGCGACCGCCTGCGGCTCGGCCGTCTGGTGGCTGCAGCTGCGGACCGCCCTGCGTGAGCGCCACCGCAACCCCCTCCCCATCCCCGAACTGAGGACGCCATGACCGCCCTTCCCCGGTTGAGCATCGGGCTGCCCGTCTACAACGGCGAGGAATACCTCGCCGAATCGCTCGACGCCCTGCTCGGCCAGACCTACGAGGACTTCGAGCTGGTCATCTCCGACAACGCCTCGACCGACGCGACCCAGGACATCTGCCGCCGGTACGCCGCGCGGGACTCGCGCATCCGCTACCTCCGGCTGCCCCGGAACATCGGCGCCGCGCCCAACCACAACCACGTGTTCACCGAGTGCCGTGGCGAGCTGTTCAAGTGGGCCTCGCACGACGACCTGTACGCCCGGGACCTGCTGCTGCGCTGCGTGGAGGCGCTGGACGAGCGGCCGGACGTGATCCTCGCGCACTCCGGCCAGGCGGTCATCGACGGCGACGGCCAGGTGAAGGTCCCCTACGAGTACGGGCTCGCCACCGACTCGCCGCACGCGCCGGAGCGCTTCCGCAGTCTGCTGTTCGAGCCCGGTGGCGACGACTTCTACGGGGTGATGCGGGCCGACGTGCTGCGCCGGGTGAAGCCGCACGACAGCTACCACCACGCGGACCGCACCTTCGTCGCCGAGATCACCCTGCACGGGCCCTTCCACCAGGTGCCGGAGCTGCTGTACTTCCGCCGCGACCACCCCACCCGCGCCGAGCGGGCGAACCCGTCCAAGCGCTCCCGGTGCGTCAACCTGGACCCGCGCCGGGCGGGCCTGCTGCACCCGACGCCCCGGCTGCTCGCGGAGTACGTCGGGGGCTTCGCCTCGGCGATCCGGCGGGCGCCGTTGTCCCCGGACGACCGGCGCGCGTGCTACCGCCACCTGGTCGCCTGGATGACCAGCCGACTCCGGCCGGGCGCCGGCGAGCGGGTCGAGGACCGCGCCCCGGTCGAGCCGGCCGAGCTCACCGTCTCCCTCGACGACCTGGTGGCCGGACGCGAGGGGAGGCGGGCATGACGCCGGGGCGCGGAACCCCGGTGCGGGTCGGGGTGTTCGGCCTGCTCGGCTCCGGCAACCTCGGCAACGACGGGTCGCTGGAGGCCGTGCTCGGCCACCTCCGCACCGAACACCCGGAGGCGGTCGTGGACGCGCTGTGCGGCGGACCCGAGGTCGTCACGGCCCGGTACCGGATCCCCGCGACGCGGTTGCACTGGTACCGCGGGGAGTACCGGACCGCGTCGCGGGCGGGCGCGATCGCGGCGAAGGGTCTGGGCAAGCTCGTCGACGCCGTCCGCACCGCCGCCTGGGTGCGCCGGCACGACGTGGTGATCGTGCCGGGCATGGGCGTCCTGGAGGCCACGCTGCCGCTGCGGCCGTGGGGCTTCCCGTACGCGCTGTTCCTGCTCTGCGCATCCGGCCGGCTGTTCGGCACCCGGGTGGCGCTGGTCGGCGTCGGGGCCGCCCCGATCGGCAGCCGGCCCACCCGGGTCCTGGTGCGCTGGTCGGCGCGGCTGGCCGCGTACCGGTCGTACCGGGACGCCCTGTCCCGCGACGCGATGCGGGCGATGGGCGTCGACACCGCGCGGGACGAGGTCTACCCGGACCTCGCCTTCGCCCTGCCGACGCCGACGACGCCGCCCGTCGCAGCGCCGTCCGATACGCCGGGGACGGTCTGCGTCGGCGTCATGGACTTCCACGGCGGCAACGACGACCGCGCCCGGGCCGAGGAGATCCACCGGCGCTACCTCGACGGGACGACCCGCTTCGTCCGCGTGCTCGTCGAGGACGGCCGGCCGGTGCGGTTGCTCACCGGCGACGAGGTCGACGCCTCGGTGGTCGCCGCGATCATGGAGGCGGTGGACTCCCCACTGGTCACCGCCTCCCAGGCGGCCTCGCTGGCCGAGCTGATGGAGGAGACGGCCGCCGCCGACACCGTGGTGGCGACCAGGTACCACAACCTGGTCTGCGCGCTGAAGGTCGGCACGCCCACGCTCGCCCTGAGCTATGCGGCGAAGAGTGACGCGCTCATGGAGCAGATGGGGTTGGGCGCGTACTGCCACCCGGCCCGCGAGGTCGACGCCGACCGGCTGATCGAGCAGTTCCGGGAGCTGGAGAAGCGATCGGCGGAGCTTCGGCAGACCCTCGCCGAGCGCAACCTGGCGGCCAACCGGCGCCTCGATCACCAGTTCACCGCCCTGACCACGATCCTCCTCCCGACGACCGACCACACCCACGCGAACAGGGAGACGCCGTGAAGGCGACCGAAGTCCCGGCGATCGCCGGCGCGTTCATGTTCCGACCGACCCCGTACGCGGACGAGCGCGGCTTCTTCTGCCGCACCTTCGACGCCGACGTGCTCCGCTCGGTGGGCCTCGACCCGCACGCCTTCGTCCAGCACAGCGTGTCCCGCTCGGTGAAGGGCGTGCTGCGCGGCCTGCACCTGCGCTCCGGCGCGGGCGAGGCCAAGCTGGTGCGGTGCTCGTACGGGGAGGTCTTCGACGTCGTCGTGGACCTGCGCCCGGACTCGCCGACCTACCGCAACGTGGCCTTCTTCGAGCTGTCCGGCGAGACGCAGGTCAGCGTGTACATCCCGGCGGGGTGCGCGCACGGCTTCCAGGCCCTGACCGAGACCGCCGACGTCTCGTACCGGATCGACCGCCCGCACGATCCGGCCGAGGACGTGACGATCGCCTTCGACGACCCGGAGCTCGCCATCCCCTGGCCGCTGCCGGCCGCATCGATGTCCAAGCGGGACCGGGAGGCACCGAGCCTCGCCGAGGTCCTTCGGCACAAGGAGAATTGAGACCGGCGTGAACACCCAACACACCGACGACACCGGCGAATTCGCCCTGCCCCGGTCGCGGGAGGCGAACGAGCGGCTGCACGCCGTGATCCCCGGGGGCGCGCACACCTACGCCAAGGGCGACGACCAGTACCCCGAGAACCTGGCCCCGGTCATCAGCCACGGCCGAGGTGCCCATGTGTGGGACGTCGACGGCAACCGCTACGTCGAGTACGGATCCGGCCTGCGGTCGGTCAGCCTCGGCCACGCCCACCCACGCGTGCTCGAGGCGGTGCGGCGGGAACTCGACCGCGGCAGCAACTTCGTCCGGCCGTCCATCGTGGAGGTCGAGGCCGCGGAACGCTTCCTGGCCACGGTGCCGACCGCCGAGATGGTGAAGTTCGCGAAGAACGGCTCCGACGTCACCACCGCCGCGGTGCGACTCGCCCGCGCCGTCACCGGGCGCCCGCGGGTGGCCATCTGCGGCGACCATCCGTTCTTCTCCGTCGACGACTGGTTCATCGGCACCACGCCGATGTCCGCCGGAATCCCGGCCGCGATCACCGAGCTCACCGTGGCGTTCCCCTACGGGGACCTGGCCGCCACGGAGGAACTGCTCACCCGGTACCAGGACGAGGTCGCCTGCCTGATCCTCGAACCCGCCGGCCACACCGAGCCGCCGCCCGGGTACCTCGCCGGCCTGCGCGAACTGGCCGACCGGCACGGCTGCGTCCTGGTCTTCGACGAGATGATCACCGGCTTCCGCTGGTCCGAGGCGGGTGCCCAGGGCCTGTACGGCGTCGTCCCCGACCTCTCCACGTTCGGCAAGGCGCTGGGCAACGGGTTCGCCGTCTCGGCGTTGGCCGGGCGCCGCGACCTGATGGAGCGGGGCGGGCTGCGTCACTCCGGCGACCGGGTGTTCCTGCTGTCCACCACGCACGGTGCGGAAACGCACTCACTGGCCGCGGCGATGGCCGTGCAGACCACCTACGTCGAGGAGGGCGTCACCGCCCGGCTGCACGCCCTCGGCGAGCGGTTGGCCGCCGGTGTCCGCGAGGCCGCCGCCGGCATGGGCGTCGGCGACCACCTCGTCGTCCGGGGCCGGGCCAGCAACCTGGTCTTCGCCACCCTCGACGAGGACCGGCAGCCGTCCCAGCGGTACCGCACCCTGTTCCTGCGCCAACTCCTCGCGGGCGGAGTGTTGGCCCCGTCGTTCGTGGTGAGCAGCGCGCTCGACGACGCCGACATCGACCGCACCGTCGACGTGGTGGCCGGGGCATGTGCCGTGTACCGGAAGGCACTGGACGCCGCCGACCCCACCCCCTGGCTGGCCGGGCGGCCGGTGAAGCCCGTGTTCCGCCGCTTGGTGTGACGTGACGTCAGGGACGGTGCCGGCGACCGGCTTTCACGAGCCGGTCGGCCGCCCGGTCGACCAGCCACGCGGTCGCCGGTACCACCGCCAGTGCGGTGCACCAGCCGCCGAGGACGTCGGTCGGGTAGTGCGCGCCCAGAGCGACCTGCGCCCAGCCCATGACGGCGCCGGCGACCAGCGCCGCGGCGAGCGCGAGTAAGGTGCCGGCCGGCCCGCCGAGGCCGGGCCCGTCCCGGCCTCGGCGGCGGGTCGCGAGCATCGCCACCACGAGGGCGAACGCGGTGAAGAAGGCGGTGTGCCCGCTCGGGTAGGACAGGTTCCCGCCGTGGATGGTGCGTCCCGCCAGGTGCTTGAGCAGCGTCGCCGTCCCCACGGCCATGCCGACGCCGGCAACGACGAACACCGCTGCGCGAGGGCGCCGAAGCAGCAGACAGCCCGTCACGATGGGCACGACCAGGGCGGAGGCTCCCACCGGCTCGCCCAAGGAGTCCATGGCCAGAGCGACGGACCGCCACGGCGACCCCACGCCGTACACCGCCGCTCCGATCCGCGCGTCCACCCTGCCGGGCTCGCCCTCGTCGGCATACCGGATCCCGAGCACGACGACCACCAACGCGGCGAAGGTCGCGATCAGCCCGAGCCACACGCGTGGAGACGGGGGCGGCACCGCGGGTGCCGGTCGGCCGGTCATCCGCCCACCGCGTCCGGTCGACCCGCGGGCACGCCACGGCCTGGGTGTCCCGTCAGCACCTCGGCTCCCGCCGGCAGCTCGGACTTCGGACACTGGTCGCCGACCGCTTCCACGGCCCCGGCGCAAGCCCGCACGTCATCGCCGAATTCGACCGCGCCGCACCCCCCTACGCGGTCCGCTCCGACCAGGCGATCCAACGCGAGCCCCCCATCGTCTCCGACCCACCCTCCGGCGACCACAACGGCCCCGCGGGCACCCGCTCCCGGCCTGTGCGACTCCACCGGAGCCGTAAGCCCGCGCAGCCCCGAACCCGCCGGCCCGGCCATCGCCCTGGCAAGGGGCATCGGGATCAGCCTCCCCTGGCAACCTCACCGACAATCCGATCGCGGCGACTCGCTGACGGAACGTCACGGAGCCTGAACCGCACCCTGCTTCGTCGCGCCCCTGAAGCCGGATCCATGATAGGTGGCCGGAGCCGGCAGTGGGGGCGCAGCCTTCAGCACGCCGAGCAGACGGGCGACCTCGGCGGCGACGGCGGTGCGGGCGGGGCCGAGGTAGCGGCGGGTGTCGACCAGTCGCGCGTTGTCGGCCAGGGCCTGGCGGACGGTGGTGGTGAAGACCTGGTTGAGGTGGGTCGCGATGTTGACCTTGGTCATGCCGGCGTCCACGGCGGCGGTGAGGTCCCGGTCCGCCACGCCGGAGGAGCCGTGCAGCACGAGCGGGACCGGGACGGCCTCGTGCAGCCTGGCGATGAGCTCGAAGTCGAGGGCCGCGTCGCGGGTGAGCATGGCGTGGGAGGTGCCGACGGCCACCGCGAGCGCGTCCACGCCGGTGGCGGCGACGAACGCGGCGGCCTCGGCGGGGTCGGTGCGCACGCCGGGTGCGTGGACGCCGTCCTTGCCGCCGACCTGGCCGAGTTCGGCCTCGACCCAGACGCCGGCGGCGTGACAGTGCTCGACCACCTCGGCGGTGGCGCGCACGTTGTCCTCGTAGGCGAGCGCGGAGGCGTCGAACATGACCGAGGTGAGGCCCAACTCCACGGCCTCGTGGACGAGTTCGACGGAGGTGGCGTGGTCGAGATGGACCGCGACCGGTACCTTCGCGGCGCGGGCGACGGTGAGCGTGGCGGCGGCGATCGGGGCGAGGGCGCCGTGGTAGCGCACGGCGTTCTCGCTGATCTGCAGGATGACCGGGGCGCCGGCGGCTTCGGCGCCGGCGACGATCGCCTGCGCGTGTTCGAGTTGGATGACGTTGAACGCGCCGACGCCGCGCACGCCATTGGCGGTGGGTGCGGCGGCGATCGCGCCGGTTCCGGTCAGGGGCACGGGTCGGGCTCCTCGGCTGCGAAGGGGGCGAAGGGTGCGAACGGTCGGACGTCCACACCGGGCCGCAGGGCCCGGTGGACGGCCGGGTCGAAGTCGCCCGCGAGCGGTGCGACGACGGCGGCCGCGGAGAGTGCCACGGCCTCGGCCAGCCGGTCGGGCCAGGGGGTGCCGGTGACCAGGCCGAGGGTGAGCGCGGCGACCGCGGCGTCGCCGGCGCCGGTGGGGTTGCCGGCCAGCCGCTCGGGTGCGCGGGCGCGCCAACTCCCGTGCGGCGTGACGGCGATGAGGCCGTCGGCGCCGAGCGAGGCGACCACCGCGCCCGCTCCGGCGGCCTGCAGCGCTCGGGCGGCGGCCACCGGGTCGGTCCGGCCTGTGGCGGCGGCGAGCTCATCGGCGTTCGGCTTGATCAGGGCCGGGCCCGACGGAAGCGCCGCCCGCAGGGCCGCCCCGTCGGCGTCGAGCACGGCCGGGACGCCGTGTGCGTGCGCGCGCCGGAGCAACCGGGCGTAGGCGTCCCGGGGGACACCGCGCGGCAGGCTGCCGGAGAGGACCACCGCGGTGGCGTCCGGTAGCAGCGTGTCGAGGTGGTGGACGAAGTGCTCCCATTCCTCGGCGCCCACCACCGGTCCGGGTTCGAGCAGGATCGTGGTGTCCCCGACGCTCTCCTCGACCACGGCCACCGTCCGCCGGGACTCACCCGGGACCGTCAGCATCCGGTCGGTCAGTCCGGCGGCGGCGAGTTCGGCGCGGATCGCCCGGCCGGTGAGCCCGCCGACCAGCCCGGTGACGACGGTCGGGTGGCCGAGGGCGCGCAGGACGCGCGAGACGTTGACGCCCTTGCCGCCCGCGCGCTCGGCCACCGCCCGGACCCGGTTGCTGCCGTGCGGGCGCAACCGGTCCAGGTGGTGGGTGATGTCCAGAGCCGCGTTGAGGGTGACGGTGAGGATCACGGCGCCGCCCCCGCGGCCAGGAGGTCCTGTGCGAGCAGTCCGGCCCCGAAACAGCCTGCCTCGTGGCCGAGTTCGGCGGGTACGAGCTCCGGCATCGTCTGGAAGGTGAGCCGGGCGGCCAGGGCTTCGCGCAGCGGCGCGAAGTACGGCTCGCCGGCCCGGGCCAGGCCGCCGCCGATCACGACGCGCTCGGGGTCGAGCAGCGTGACCGCGCTCGCCAGGCCGTCGGCGAGCGCGTCGACGGCCTCCTGCCAGACGGCGCCGGCCGCCCGGTCCCCGGTCGCGGCGCGCTCGGCGACCTGCTGGGCGGTGACGTCCCGCTCGCCGGTGGCGGTGGCGTAGCGGCGGGCGACGGCGGCGGCCGAGGCGAGGGTCTCCACGCAGCCGCGGGCACCGCACGCGCAGGGATCGCCGTCGGGGCGGACCACCAGGTGGCCGAGCTCACCGGCGCGGGTGCGGCAGCCGGTGAGCGGGCGTCCGTCGACCATCACGGCGGCGGCGATGCCGGTGCCGACGGGGACGAAGAGGAAGTCGCGGCTGCCGCGGCCGGCGCCGGCCCTGGCCTCGGCGATGCCGCCGGCCCGCACGTCGTGCCCGAACGCGACCGGGATGCCGAGGTGCTCGGACAGCCAGTGCCGGACGGGCACGTCGCGCCAGCCCAGGTTGGCGGCGAGCACCGCGATGCCGGCCCCCTCGTCGACGATGCCGGGTACGGCGACGCCCGCGGCGGCCGGGCGGAAGCGCTCGGCGAGTTCGGCGGCGCAGTCGAGGACGGTTTCGAGCACGGCCTCGGGTCCGTGCTCGGTGCGGGTGAACCAGCGCTCGGTGTGGCGCAGGGTGCCGTCCTCGGCCACCGCTGCGCCCTTGATGTAGGTGCCGCCGACGTCGAGGGCGATCGCGGTGGGTCTCACGGCAGGGTCAGCACGATGGAGCGGGTGAGGCCCTGCGGCTGGTCGGGGTCCAGGCCGCGGCCCTTGGCCAGCTCGACGGCGAGCCGCTGGGCGCGGATCAGGTCGGCCATCGGGTCCAGCGTGCTCACCGACAGCACTGTGCCGGTCGGCTTGACCTGGTCGACCAGTCCGGTCGGCGGCTCGCCGAAGAACCAGAGGACGCTGTTCGGGCCGGTGACGCTGATCGGGCCGTGCCGGTACTCCATCGCCGGGTACGACTCGGTCCACGACCCGGACGCCTCGCGCAGTTTGAGCGCCGCCTCGTTCGCCAGGCCGACCGTCCACCCCGTCCCGAGGAAGGTGAACTGGGTTGCCTCGGTGGCCCGTTCGGGCAGCGGGGCGGCCAGCGCCCGCTCGGCGTGTGCGGCCAGGTCGCCGGGGGCGAGGCCGAGATGGCCGCGCAGCAGCGCCAGCGCGGTGGTGGCGAAGCGGGTCTGCACCACAGACTTCTCGTCGGCGAACTCCAGGTCGATCACGCGGCCGGCGGCCGTGCTGATCGGGGTGGCGAGGTCGCCGGTGAGCGCGACGGTCGGCGTCGTGCCGCAGAGTTCGAGCGCGGCCAGCACCTCGGTCGTGGTACCCGAGCGGGTGATGGCGACGACGCGGTCGTAGCCGCGGGCGGCCGGGAACTCGGAGGCCGCGAAGGCGTCGGTCTCGCCGAGTCCGGCGCCCTCGCGCAGGCCCGCGTACGCCTGCGCGATGTAGAACGAGGTGCCGCAGCCGATCACGGCCACCCGCTCGCCGCGTTCCGGCAGCCCGGCGGGCTCCAGCTCCAGCGCCTTGCGCCAGCAGTCCGGCTGGCTGGCGATCTCCCGCTCGACGTGGCTCATCAGGGTTCTCCTCGGTGGGGCTCGGGCGTCGATCCGGCCCGGGCACGTGTTTCATGCTGCAAGCTTCTGCTTGAAACTGATCCATTCATAGCTCAAATGTTCATATATGAGCAATGCCGCACGGCCGGAAGGGGTGGAACGTCAGGCGCCGGGCGGAGTGCGCGGGGGTGGCGTCGAGTGCGACGCGAGGAGGACGGCGGTCGTCGCGACGAGCGTCGTGGGCCGGCGTGGCAGGAGTCGTCTGATCGCAGGTGCAGGGGGCTCCGCTGTTCTGATCGAAACTGATCCGATGAGCCGTGCAGGTGATGCAGCTTCAGTCAGATGCGGAGCAGCTTCAGGCTGTTGGGCGCCTTGCGTCAAGATGTGGGTCACCTCGCGTTCCCCTCGTCGATTGACTGCAACGCTTCGGTAACGCGGCTGGCCTGCCGAGATAGCAGCAGTGCACACTCTGTTCGAAACGAATGCTCGATGTTGCGCAAATGTCGATCACGTGGCGCACTTTTGTGCACGTCGCGCCATCCCCACTCGGGCCGCCGCTGGGTCGGCCCCAGCTGCAAAGGCGGTATCAGAGATGAAGCGGCGTCTTCTCGCCCTGTCGGCGGCCACCGTGGCCGGAACGCTCGCGCTGTCGGGGTGCAGCAAGGGTTCGAGCTCCGGTTCGACCTCCGCCGACGGTGTCACGACGATCAAGTTCGTCGCCGCCGACTACGGCTCCAACGGCCAGAACCCGAGCCAGGCGTACTGGCAGGGCGTGATCTCCGCCTTCGAGCAGCAGAACCCGAAGATCAAGGTCGACCTCCAGGTCATCAACTGGAACGACCTCGACACCCAGGTCAAGACGATGGTGCAGAACGGCAACCAGCCGGACATCCTGCAGACCGGTGGCTACGCCGACTTCGCCAAGAACGGCCAGCTCTACCCCGCCCAGGACGTCCTCTCCGGCAGCACCGCCGCCGACTTCATCCCCGCGATGGCGCACGCCGGCGAACAGGGCGGCACCCAGTACGGCATCCCGTTCGTCTCCAGCGCCCGGATGTTCCTGATCAACAACGCGCTCTTCAAGAAGGCCGGCCTCGACCCGGCCAACCCGCCCAAGACCTGGGCCGACCTCACCGCCGCCGCCACCGCGCTGAAGAACGCCGGCGTCGAGATCCCGCTCGGAGTGCCGCTGGGCAAGGAGGAGGCCCAGGGCGAGTCGTTCATCTGGATGCTGGAGAACGGCGGCGGCTACCAGGACGCCAAGGGCAAGTACACCATCGACTCGCAGGCCAACATCGACACCTTCACCCAGCTCAAGAGCTGGGCGGACGCCGGCCTGACCGAGCAGAGCCCCGCCTCCGTCAACCGCACCGACCTCGCGAAGGACTTCGCGTCGGGCAAGGTCGGCATGCTCAACGGCATCCCCACCCAGCTGAACGACGTCAAGACCATGGACGTCACCTGGGCCGCGATGCCCAGCAAGGACGGCACCGGCAAGGCCACCCTCGGCGTCGCCGACTGGGTGATGGCCTTCAAGAAGGGCGGCCACAAGGACCAGATCAAGGCCTTCCTCGACTTCGCCTACAGCAAGGACAACACGGTGAAGTTCGACAAGCAGTACAGCCTGATGCCGGTCACCCGGTCCGCCCTCACCGAACTCCAGGCCGACCCGGAGGAGAAGGGCCTCCAGCCGTTCCTGCAGATCCTGCCCACCGCCACCTTCTACCCGCTCAGCGACCCGACCTGGCCGGCCGTCTCCGCACAGATCAAGACCCAGATCGGCAGCGCGCTCGGCGATCCGAAGAAGGCCCTCGGCGCACTCCAGCAGGCCGCCCAGCAGGCCGGCGAGTGACCCGGGCGACCGCACGAGGAACGCACACCGTGTCCTCCACCAGTACCTCGGACGTCCGGCCGGACGACGCCGGCCGGCCGGCCGCGCCGACGACGGGCCCGTCGACTCCGCCCGCGGGCCCGCAGGTCAGGCGCCGTTCCCTGTTCGTACGGCTCGGACCACTGCCCTGGCTGGCCCCGGCCGTCGTCCTCATCCTGGGCGTGGTCGTGTGGCCGGTCATCGAGATGGTCGGCACCTCACTGCGCAAGATCGACACCACCGGCACCGACCACGGACCGGCCGGACTGGTCAAGTACCACAAGCTCTTCAGTGACCCCCGGCTGCCCGGCGTCCTCACCTGGACCGCCGTGTGGACGGTCGCCGTCGTCGGCCTGACCATGCTGATCTCGCTCGCGCTGGCCCAACTGTTCAACCAGAACTTCCCCGGCCGCCGCGTCACCCGGTGGGCGCTGATCGCCCCCTGGGCCGCCTCCGTGCTGATGACCGCGATCGGTTTCCGCTGGATGCTCGACCAGGTCGCGGGCGTGTTCAACCGGCTGCTGCTCGACCTCGGCCTGATCGACCACCCGCAGGCGTGGCTGGGCGACGCCGCCCACGCCAAGCCCTGGCTGGTCCTCGTCGCCGTCTTCGTCTCGCTGCCGTTCACCACCTACACCCTGCTCGCCGGCCTGCAGACCATCCCCGCCGAGGTCTACGAGGCCGCCCGGGTCGACGGTGCCACGCCCTGGCAGACCTACCGCAAGATCACCCTGCCGCTGCTGCGCCCCGCCTTCCTGGTCGGCCTGGTGATCAACCTGATCAACGTCTTCAACTCGTTCCCGGTCATCTGGGGCATGACCCAGGGCGGCCCGAACGCCGACACCGCGACCACCACCGTGTTCATGTACATGCTGCGCGGCTACGACGTCGCGGAGTCCGCCGCCATGTCCGTGGTCAACTTCGCCGTCGTGATCGTGATGGTGGTCGTGTTCCTCAAGGTCAGCCGCTGGAACGGGGAGGAGAACCGATGACCACCCTTCAGCCGCCGCTGCGGGCGGCGACGCGCCGCCCGCGTGCCCGGACCGTCCTGCTCACCGCACTCGCCTGGGCGCTCGCCGCGCTCTTCCTACTGCCGTACGTCGAGATGCTGATCACCGGCGGACGTCCGGCCGACCAGCTGCGCGACGACTCCTACCTGCCGAGGCACTTCGACTGGTCCTCGTTCACCAAGGTCTGGACCGACACCACGCTCGGCCAGAACCTCCAGATCACCCTGCTGGTGGCCGGTGGCTCGACACTCCTGGTGCTGCTGGTCGCCCTGCCCGCCGCGTACTACACCGCCCGGGTGCGCTTCCGCGGCCGCAAGGCGTTCCTGCTGCTGGTGCTGGTCACCCAGATGTTCCAGCCCACCGCGCTGCAGGTCGGCCTGTACCGCGAGTTCTACGCGCTCGACCTGCTGGACACCCCCGTCGTCCTGGTGCTCGCGAACGCCGCGTTCAACCTGGCCTTCGCGATCTGGATCCTGAGCGCCTACATCGGCTCCATCCCGATGGAGCTGGAGGAGGCCGCGATGATCGACGGCAACAGCCGGATCGGCGCGCTGTTCCGTGTCACCCTGCCGCTCGCGCTGCCCGGCGTGGTCACCGCCGTGATCTTCACCTTCATCTCGGCCTGGAACGAGTTCATCATGGGCCTGACCCTGACCGACTCGCCCGACCGGCAACCGCTCACCGTCGGCATCAACAACATGATCGGCGCCTACAGCGTGCAGTGGAACTACGTGTTCGCCGCCTCGCTGGTGGCCATCGTGCCGGTGGTCGTGCTCTTCGCGGTGATCGAACGGCACGTCGTCTCCGGACTCACCGCCGGCTCCGTCAAGTAGCCGGGTCGGGCATCCGGCCCACCCTGGCCGACGCGCCCCGCCGGCGGGCCGGCCTGTGCTCCTCCTCCACATCGCCATCGGCTGAACCGACAGCGGCCCCGCTCCTGGACGGGTGCCAGGGGCGGGGCCGGTGCGATCGGTGCGGCCGAAGGGCCGGGTGGTGCGGTGTTACTTGGTCTGGGCCTCGGCGTACCAGCGTGCGTTGGCGCCGCCGTTGCAGTCCCAGAGGTCCAGGGCGCTGCCGTTGGTGGTGTCCCAGCCGTGGATGTCGAGGCAGAGGCCGGACGCCTGATGGACGATGGAGCCGTCGTAGCGGCGGGTCCAGGCCTGGGCGGTCGGGTCACCGCAGGGCTGCGAGGTGATCCGGGTGCCGTCGGTGGCCGGGGTGTTGGCCGTACCGAGGCACAGGCCGGTGGCGGCGACCTTGATCTTGTTGTCGCTCGTCATGGTGAAGTGCTGGGTGTCGCCGTTCCAGCAGTCGTACAGGGCCAGCAGGGCACCGTTGACGCCGCCCCAACTGTCCAGGCACTTGCCGCCGTTGTACGCCGAGTGGATCTGGACCAGCGAGTCGGTGGTGGCCACCGCGTTGGCCTGCGGGTCGGTCAGCGCGTACGGATAGACCCGGACGTCGCTGATCGCGCCGTTGACGTAGCTGCCGGCCGGGTAGCGGTCGGCGGCCTCGCCGCCGATGTTGAGCGCGCCGTTGACCTTGAAGGTGGTCGGGATCCGCGCGCTGCCGACGGCCGAGCCGTTGACGTACAGGGTGGCGGTGCCCGTTCCGGCGTTGTAGGTGCCGGTCAGGTGGGTCCAGACGCCGACCTGGGCCTTGGTGCGGCCGGTGGAGTCCCAGGCCGCGTAGTAGGCGTTGGTGTTGTAGTTGTCCGAACCCGGGAAGACCATCGCCCAGTTGCTGTACGCGGGCGAGTACTGCAGGTAGAACGGGCTGCGCTCCTGGCCGGTCAGCGACGCGACGGTCTCGTAGCCGTTGGTGTTGTTGAGCTTCACCCAGGCCGAGACGCTGTAGCTCTGGGTGGTGTCCAGGCCGGGGGTGGTGCCGGTGGAGGCGACCGGGTTCTTGGTGCGGTACATGCCGGTGCCGTCGAAGGCGGTGGCCTTGTTGGCGGTGCCGTTGTGGTCGGCGGTGAGGGCGGCCTTGGCCGGGTAGGTGGTGGCCGGGTCGCCGTTCGGGTAGAGCGGGTTCTTGTCCGCGTCCCCGGAGTCGCCGGTGGTGCGGCCGTCCAGGGCCCACCACTGCGGGTTGACGGCGGTGTTGGCGATGGTGTTGGGGCCCGCCTGCCAGGTGTAGCCGGCGGTCGGGGTGCCCGGGGTGGTGGGATTGCCCCACCAGATGTCGATCGAGCCGTCGGTCTTCTTGCCCCACAGGGCGGCGTAGCCGTTGCCGGTGATGTCGCCGTCGGAGCCGAGGGTGGTCCAGGTGTCGCTGGACACGGT
>NZ_JBIRFA010000047.1:0-54838 GCF_044327205.1 Kitasatospora sp. NPDC018058
ACCCACCCGGAGCCCCGCGTCGTACAGCAGCTTCAGCCGGGCCCGCGCCGCCTCGGCCTGCCCGGCCAGCGCCCGCAGCTCGGTGGTGTCCCGGATCGTCGCGACGCTGCCGGGCCCGCCGCCGAACGGCGCGGTGGGACGGTTGTTCACGGCGAGCAGCCGTTCCCCGGCCGGATGCACCTCGTCGGTGGCGGCCCGCCCGGACGCCAGCAACTCGGCCAACCCGGGATCGAGCCCGAGCTCGGCCATCGGCCGCCCCTCCACCTCCGACGGCAGCTCCAGCAACCGCCGGGCCTCGTCGTTCGCCAGCACCACCCGCCCCTCCCCGCCGTCCCCGCCGACGATCAGCACACCCTCCCGGACCGCGTGCAGCACCGCGTCGTGATGCTCGTACATCCGTGTCATCTCGGCCGGGCCCAGGCCGTGCGTCTGGCGGCGCAGCCGCCGGCGCACCAGCACCGCCCCGCCCGTGCCCACGGCGAGCGCGGCCGCCGCGCCGCCGAACAGGACCGGCAGCTGCTGGCTCACCGCGCCGCCTGTGTTCTTGACGTAGTACCCCACCGAGAGAAACCCGGCGACCGAACCGTCCGGCCTGGTGATCGCCGCGGTGGTGTCCACGTCGGGTCCCAGCGGGATGTTCTCGGTCACGGTGTACGGCCCCTTCAGGGCTGGCTGGTAGTTGCCGTAGACGTGCTTTCCGATCAGCTCGGGATGGGCGGTCTGGGCGTAGCGGGTCCCGTCGGCGCCGAAGATCACGATGTAGTCGAAGCCGCCACTCTTCTGCACGTCCACGGCCAGCGGCTGCAGCACCGCGGTCGGATCGGCGCTGTCGAGAGCAGCCGCCAACCCGGGATAGCGCGACAACGTGACGGCCGCGGCGCGTGTGCTGTGCTCCGCATCACGCGTGGCATAGCTGCGGGCCTGCAGGATGAGCGTCGTCAGGGCCGCGCCGACCAGTAGCACAACGACGATCAGCAGCCACAGGAACACCTGCCCGGCAACACTGCGCACCCGCAGCCGCGAGCGCAGCCGACCCCAGACGGACCGGTGTTCCCCCGGCCCGTCCTGTGCCTTGCTCAAGGACGTGCTCCCTGTGTGCATCCGGGCTGTCCCCACGCATCCGGGTCCTCCCCTTCCACGCTGCCACCCTGCTCGGAGACGTGCACGCGCGAAGCCCACGGCGGGCCAGCAGATTGCCGGCCAGGAACTGGTGGCTACGGTGAGGACACCACCGGGGACGCCCCCCGGGGGTGGTGGACTGCCTGCGTCATCGTCGCGGATCCGGCCTGGCCGGGAATCGGGTGCAGAACCCCGACTGGGTTTGATTCGCTTTGACGGACGCCCCTGATCAGGGGCTTCGGCTGCGGTAAGGATGATGTCCATCATGGAGAGCAACGGGAAGAGGAAGCAACGCCCTCGCCGCTCGTTCACCCCGGAGTGGAAGGCCGAGATCGTCGAAGCTGCCCGGGCCGGAGCCGGTGGCATCCGCCCGGTAGCAGCGATGTCGGTCATCAGGGGGTGGCGGCCAAGCGCGGAGCGCGCTGGTCCCTGTGGTGCAGGCGTCGTGAAGGAAACCGATGGACCACACTTGGCGAAGGGCTGGCTGAGATGCCCAGCATCCGCGCCACCGCCTGCTACCTGCCCGGCATCCCGGCCCCGACAAGTGCAATGCCGCCGGTGCGGGCACCCCTATCTCGGATGAGCGGCGGGCCCATCAGACAACGCAGCTGCGGATCATCGCTACGAGCGGCGGCGCATCCGGGTTCGGTTGGACCTCGTTGATGGCCTCGTAGCCCCAGGACTCGTACAGCGCGAGCACTTTGCCATCCCCGGCGGTGGGGTTGACCATCAGTCATGGGATGATCTTGGTGGGGTCGCGCCCGGGTCCGCCGTGGACGTGGTCGGCTGACCGCCCGGTCGTCGGCGCCACGGAAGATCAGGAATCGCGAAACCGGAATTCGGGTTCATACTTGTGGTATGTCGGATGAGCGGGAGCCGCGTACGAGCTGGACGTTCCTGACGCAGCACGCCCGGGTGCTGTTGACGATCTCGCGTGACGCGGAAGTGCGCCTGCGGGATCTCGCCGTGGTTTGCGGAGTGACGGAACGGGCCGTGCAGGCGATCGTCACCGATCTGGAAAACGGCGGCTACCTCGCCCACACCCGGTGCGGACGCCGCAACCACTACCGCGTCGTGGACGGCACGCACTTCCGCCACCCGGCCGAGGCCCGTCACGAGATCGCCGGCCTGCTGGCCCTGTTCGCCGCCCTTGATTCCGGTGCCGGTTCCACCGCCGTCCCTGCGGCTCCCAGCGGTGATCGCCATGACGAGCATCCGTGAGCCCGGCCCCGGCGACCTTGAGCGTAGCGCCGCGTCGTGCCCCCGCTGCGGACAGCCGCGGAGCTGGGCGCTTGAACGCGTCGAGGTCCTTGCGGGGCACCGCACGGCCTCTGGCGCTCCGCTCCGCACTACCCCCGGCTGGCCCGGCTGCGGGCGGGCCAGCCCGCTGAGAAGGCGGTGATTCCCGTGCACAGGCTCCCCGGATCCGCCAGGCACGAGGGCCTCGACGACCTGCAGGTCACCACGCCCCGCCTGCGGATCACCACTACCACGGTCTCCGGAACCGCGGTGATCGTCCATCTCGATGGCGAGGTCGACCAGGACGACCGCGGCGCGCTGGAGGGTGTCCTCACGAAGGCGGTCGCGGACCGGCCTCCCCGGCTGATCGTCGACCTGACCGGCCTGATCTTCTGCTACTCCGTGTGCCTCAACGCCCTGCTCACCGCACGCCAGGACGCCCAAGCCGCGGGCGTGGAGATGCTGCTGGCCGCGCCCGGGCCGCAGACCCTGCGGCTTCTGGAGATCACCGGCGCCGACGAGGTCTTCCCCATCCACGCCAGCGTCCGCGCCGCCCTGACGGCCGCCGCCAGACCGCACCTTCGGCGCCGTACTCCCCACTGGTGACGAACTTGCCGACGCCGAAACCGCCATCCGCCTCCTCGCGCATGCTCACCCGCACCAGCCACAGCACCTGACCGCCCTCGGTCGTGCGCACCCGGGTATGCGTTGGAACGGCCCGCGAGGAGGACCGGAAGGGCCGGAAGCTGCTTCGGACGCGCCGGGGGCTCCTGTCACGTCGGGACGGGGCGCGACCGTGTGCCGCCTGGTCCGCGGCCTTGTGCGGTTCAGGGCCAATCGTCGGTGTGCCCGAGCACCCGGGCCAGCGCCCGGGCGACACCGACCGTGAAGTCGCGTTCCTGGGTGTCGCGGCGTGGGGCGTGTGCGCGCCGCAGCGCGGCCCGTTCCTCTCCGGCGAGCTGGGCTTCGTCCGGGGGGGTGTCGCTCCACCATGTCCGCGTTGGTGATCGGTGCCAGGGGTTGTCTCCGAGGGCCCAGGCGACCAGCGCACGGTTCTCTCTCATGGTGTGCGGCGAGGCACCGTCCGCCAGGCGTCCCATGACCTCCTCGACCTCGTCCACGGACCGGGCGCGTACAGTTCCCGGGCCGGGAGTCACCGGGTGCCCGCTTCAAGCTGGGCAGGGATGCGGTCGGCAGGCAGTTCGCGTAGGCCGCATCATTCCCGGCGCGGCGCCGCCGTGCGCTGGGTCTGCCGAGGATCCGCCCCGGCTTCCCGGGTGGCGGCCCAGGAGGCGAGCAGGCGCAGGCCCTGTTCGCTGGGGGAGCCGGGTTCGGCGGTGTAGACGGTGAGGGTCAGGCCGGGTTCGGCGGCCATCTCCTTCGGAGCCGTCGGCGGCCTGGGTGAGGTGCAGCAGGTGGGCGCGTTCGGCGTCGTCGAGCTGCAGGGCGCGGGCGACGGCGGCGGCCGTACGGCCGCGCGCCCGTGACGCGAAGGAATCCCTCTCATCCGCGGCGCAGTGATCCACGCCCCCCGTGACGTCCGCTTCGAGACCCTGGACGGCCCGAAGATCCTCAAGCCCACCGATGCGATCATCCGTACGGCGGTGACCTGCGTGTGCGGCTCCGACCTGTGGCCGTACCGCGGCGGGGAGCCGATCGGCGACCCGCACCCGATGGGCCACGAGTACGTCGGGTTCGTGGAGGAGGTCGGCTCGGGGGTCACCTCCGTCCGACCGGGCCAGTTGGTGGTCGGCTCGTTCGCCACCTCCGACAACACCTGCCCGAACTGCTGGAACGGGTTCCAGTCGAACTGCCTGCACCGGGAGTTCATGAGCACCTGCCAGGCCGAGTACGTGCGCATCCCGAACGCCCAGGGCACCCTGGTCGCCACCGACGGTACCCCTGGCGAGGAGCTCTGGCCGGGCCTGCTCGCGGTCTCCGACGTGACCACCTGGCCCCGCACCATCCGGCCCTGCTCCGTCCGGTCCTGCTCTGCTCCGCAGCAGCCGACGTGCTCCTGCCCGCCCTGGTCGCCTGCACCAGCACCCCGCCGGCCACGACCTCCCAGCCGATGGCAGGCCAGCAGCAACAACCCGCGACCACCGACGGGAGCACCCCGATGGACATCCGAGTCACCCTCGACGGCAGGCCCGTCACGGCGACGCTGAACGACAGCCCCGCCGCCCGCGACCTGGTCGCCCTGCTGCCGCTGACCGTGGACCTGGAGGACTTCCACGGCACCGAGCGGATCGGCTACCCGTCGCGCAAGCTCACCACCGCCGACGCGCCCACGCCGGTCGCGGCCAGGACCGGCGACCTCGCCTACTACACCCCTGGGGCAACCTCGCCCTCTTCCACCAGGACGGCCCCGCCCCCTCCGCCGACCTCCTCGTACTCGGCCACGTCGACGCCGACTCCGACCAACTATCCCGCGCCGAGAGGATCACCCTCGAAGCCGCCCCCTGAATCCCGAACCCCGCTGGGAGAACACCCCGATGAACCCCACCTACGACTTCACCGGCCAGGTCGCCTTCGTCACCGGCGCCAGCTCCGGCATGGGTCTGGCCACCTCCCGCGCCTTCGCCCTCGCCGACCTCGACCGGCTCGGCGGCCTCGTCGGCATCCCCCGGCCGCGCCTCCTACCACTCCTCCAAACACGGCGTCATCGGCCTCACCGGCAGCGCAGCCCTCGAATACGCCCCCCGCGGCATCCGCATCAACGCGATCTGCCCCGGCACCATCGACACCCCGATGGTCCAGGACATGATCGCCAAGGGAGAACTCGGCCGCGCCGGGGCTGGGGCCAACCAGCCCATCAACCGGCTCGGCAGCGCCGACGAGATCGCCCAGGCCGTCCTGTGGCTGTGCAGCCCCGGTGCGAGCTTCGTCGTCGGCGTCGCCCTGCCCGTCGACGGCGGCTACGTCGCCCGCTGAACCCAACCCCCGACAACCCCAAGAAAGGCACCGATCACCATGGAATTCGTCCAGCCCCAGCCCACCAGCAAGGCCCCCGCCGAATGGTTCACCGGCGACGTCTGGTGGGATGTCATCGTCGCCGGCCAGGCACCCTCCCGCCTGCGGGCCAACCTGGTCCGCTTCGCCCCCGGTGCCCGCACCCACTGGCACACCCACGCCGTCGGCCAGACCCTGCACGTCGTCTCTGGCACCGCCCTGATCGGCACCCGCGACGGCACCCTCTTTGAGGCCCGCCCCGGACAGACCGTCAGCTGCCCGCCCGGTGAGGAACACTGGCACGGCGCCGCCCCCGACCGGTTCATGGAACACATCGCCATGTGGGAGGCGACCACGGACGGCACCCCCGAGACCGTCTGGGCCGAACCCGTCACCGACGAGCAGTACGACGGCCCCCGCACCCGTCAGCCGTAGCCACACACCAGCCGAGCCGCCGCATCCCCGGGCAAGCACGAGACCGGCCGGAGGACATCAATGCTCACGGCGGGTGAATCCCGGGTAAGCCCTCCCTACCGACCCAGCAAGGCGAGTATCAGCCTTCAACGCGCTCGAGACCTGCAGCTCCGGCGACAAGCCTCCTCGTCAACCGACCCTTGCGTGCCGGGCAGGCCACTTGGATGGCCGGGTGATGCCCTTCATGTTGTGCAACTCGCATGATGGGCCTTGCCCGCCGCAGCTGGGGCGGGCCGGAGACTCATCACCTGCCTGTCTTGACGCGGCGGGTAGTGTGCGGGGCCTACCCCGGTTCGGCGACGGCATGCCCGAGCCGTAGCCGAACCGCCAGCTGCGGGCCCTGCTCCTCCTGACCCTCCTCGCGTGCCGAGCAGAGGCCCGAGATCGTGCGCACCATCGTCCTGACGTCCTCGGGGGCACCGAGGAGTTCCGCGGTGATCTCGCCCGGCAGCACGATGCGCTTCTCCGGCGGCGGCGTGGAGCTGCGCACATTGAAGGCCTGCGAGGAGCTCACCGACGGGCCCGGTGCGGGGATCGCCGAGGCACCGCCGGGCTGTGACTCGGCCACCGTCCAGGTGCCCTCGGAAGTCAGGGTGGGAGGAACGTCCCACACATCGCCGATCCGGGTCCGGCCACGGCCGGTGTGCGTCTCGAAGACGCCTTCGAGTACGTCGAGGACGGCGTCCGCCACCTCCTGCGCGCCGTCCCCCAGTCGCACGAGCACATGGCCTGCAGAAAGCGGCAAGCCCATCGGTTTGAGCTTCCCCCGGCGTGCGGGAGGTGCTGATTAGCTGGCCAGAGTGGGTTGACGGGGTTTCAGGTTCACTTGTTCGGCCGTCGCGTGGTTGGCGTAGTGCTTCTCCTCGTATTCGATGGGGCTGAGGTAGCCGAGTCGTTTCTGGATGCGACGGGTGTTGTAGAACCCGTCGAGGTACTCGAAGAGCGCGAGGTTCGCATCGGCGCGGGTGTCGAAGACGCGGCCGCGGATGCACTCGGTCTTGATCAGCATCCACAGGTTCTCGGCGAGGGCGTTGTCGTAGGAGTCCCCGATACTCCCAACGGCTGCCGACCCGCGGGGAGATCGGGATCTCAACCGCTCCCACTACGAGGAGGTCCTGGTGGTGCGAGTTCACCCCGAGTACCTGGACCGGCATCCTCGTGGACAGCGACGGCCTGCCCGAGCCGGGGACACCACCGCACGCACACCCGCTGCCCTGAGCTGGTGGCCGCGCCCGGCCGGCCCGAAGGGTTGGTGACTGCCGACCGGGCATGCTTCACGTGACGGCGCTCCAGAACAGGCTGGGTCATCCCGTCTTCCGACGGATTCTGCTGTTCTGGAGCCGCCGGTCCGAATGTGGGCCGGCGGCCATGGGGTGTGGGTCAGATATGTGGGTCGGCGGGGCGGACGTCCGGTCGCGATCGGGGCGCTCGTCCTCCAGGACCGGCAGGCAGTCTGCGCACTGCAGATCTCGCCGACGGCGGGGCGGTCGGGATCCTCGGGCCGACAAGGGCAGACAGAGGGCGGTTTGCACATTGTATGGTCCAGTCCCGGCATCGCCGCCCCGCTGCTGCGGATCACCACCGCACGGACTCCTGGCGGGGCCGAGGTCGTCCGCCTTGATGACGAGGTGAACCAGGACCAGCGCGTCCGGCGGCAGCGCGCGCTCGACCGGGCGGTGGGTGACCGCCCGCAGCGGCCGGTCGTCGATCTCTCCGGCCTGGCATTCTGCGACTCCACCTGCCTGAACGTGCTGTTCGGCGCGGGGTTGGGGTGGGGGATCGGTTCGGTGTCCGGATCCGGGGGCGTCGGAATGGTCATGGCGGGACCTCGCGGGAACCTCGTCGGTAGCGGGCCGGCCGGGCTCAGTGGCCCAGCGCGTTGGCCAGCTCGCGCTTGTTCATTTTCGAACGTCCTTTGATGTTGCGGTGTTTGGCCTCGTTGTACAGCTGGTCGTAGGTCGGGCCCTGGGCGCCCTGGTGGGAGCGCTGCCCGCCGCGTCGGCTCGACGGGATGTCGTGGGTCGAACTGCGGCTGCTGCTCTTCGACTCGCCGTGCCGGGCGCGTTCCTTGTTGACCGTACGGGCGGCGATCTCCTTGGCGCGCTTCTCGCTCTCGCCGCGCTCGAGTGCGCTCTCCTTGATGTGCTCGTACTGGCGCTCCCGCTTGGGGCTGGATCCTCGGGGCATGGCCGCGCCTCCTCTCGTGTCGAGGTGGTTGCCTGGGCGCGTGTACCCGGACAAACCGCAAGAAACCATCGTGCAGCCGCGCGAACAGCGCCGGGCTGGCGAGACAAGCCGGAGGAATCGGCCTGACTTCCGTGTTTCCTGCCCCCCGCAGCGGATAGCCGCGCTGCGGGGGGCAGGCGGCGTGAAGGAGGAGCATCGTGTCCCCGAAGGTTTCCGATCACATTCTGGAGCGGCTGCGCGTCTGGGACGTCGAGTACGTCTTCGGCTACCTCGGCGATGGCATCAACGGGCTGCTCTCGGCTTGGGGCCGGGCCGAGAACCACCCGGCGTTCGTCCAAGCCCGGCATGAGGAGATGGCCGCGTTCGAGGCCGTCGGCTACACCAAGTTCTCCGGCCGTACCGGGGTGTGCGCGGCGACCTCGGGCCCGGGCGCGATCCATCTGCTCAACGGCCTGCACGACGCCAAGCTCGACCACGTCCCGGTGACGGCCCTGGTGGGGCAGACCGACCGCAGCGCCATGAGCGGCTCCTACCAGCAGGAAGTCGACCTGCTGAGCCTGTTCAAGGACGTCGCCGCGGAGTACTGCCAGATGGTGACCGTCCCCGAGCAGCTGCCCAATGTGCTCGACCGGGCGTTGCGCACTGCGGCCGCCCGCCGCACCGTCACCGCCGTCATCGTGCCCGCCGACGTCCAGGAGCTGGACTACAGCCCGCCGGAGCACGCTTTCAAGATGGTGCCCTCCAACAACCGCGACCTCAACCAGGTCACCTGGGAGATGCGGGCCATGCAGGGCGCCCCGAGCTTCCTGCCCTCCCAGGAGCTGCCCGACGTCGACTACGCCGCCTTCGCCCGCACCCTCGACCTGGCCGCCGCGCGGGCGATCGCGCCGGAGGACGTCTCCAGCGGCTGGCAGCACGCCCTCGACGCCGACCGCCCGTTCCTCCTGGAACTGCGCACCGACCCGGCCGTCCCGCCGATCCCACCGCACGCGAGCTGGGACCAGATCCAGGCCGCCGCCGCGTCCGTGCTGCGCGGGGACAACGACCGCCCGGCGATGGTCCGCCAGGGCTTCAAGGCCAAGCTCCAAGAGCTCCTGCCGTCCTTCGGAGGCCGACATGGCCGCCATTGACCCGGTCCGACGCGGCGGCGACCTCGCGCTGCGCAACATCCGCACCCGACGCTTCCAGCGCTCGCTCGCCCCGGCCGCCGCCGTCGGCTCGGTGATCACCGCCGCTGAGGTCTACCTGGAGCATGACCGGGCCGGCTTCGGCAACCGCGTCATGTGGTGGCCGGTCTGGCTCGGGCCGGTCGGAGCGGTGGCCGGGGCGCTCGACCCGCGAGCCGCCCGCACCCTGCTGCCGATCGTGTCCGCCGCGATCACCGCCAACGGCCTCCAGGGCACCTGGCTGCACGTGCGGGGCATCGCGGAGAAGCCCGGCGGCTGGGCGGCCCGCTACAACGTCGAGATGGGCCCACCGCTGTTCGCTCCGATGCTGATGAGCCTGGTCGGAGGGATGGGGCTGGTCGCCGACGTACTGCGCCGGGAGTCCCGCGATGCCTGAGCGGCGCTTCCCCGGTTACGACGTGCTCTCCCAGCTGTTTGCGCCGGTAGCCGCCGTTGGCCTCACCGGCTGGCTGCGCGCCGCCGCCCTCGCCCAGGCCCACGGCCTGGACGTCTCCGCCCACTGCGCCCCGCACCTGCACGCCCACGCCGCCGCGGCGGTCCGCAACTGTCGCTACCTGGAGTGGTTCCACGACCACGTCCGGATCGAGCGGCTGCTCTTCGACGGCACCCTCGACCCCACCGGTGGCACCGTCACCCCCGGCGCCGACGGCGCGCCCGGCCACGGGCTGCGCCTGGCCGCCTCCCGGGCGGCCGCCTACCGCACCGGATGACGGGCCGGGCCGACGGGACGGAGGGAGCCGACATGGCGAACAGCCCACTACCGGAACCCCGTGACGGGCTCGTCACCCGGAGCAGGCCATGGGCCGAGGGCACCCTGCTCACTCTCCTCGGGGAGCTCGACCACGACTCGGCCGACGACCTGCGCAGCGCGCTCGACGACGCGCTGCGACCGCCCGGCACCGTGTTGGTGATCGACTGCGCCGGGCTGGGCTTCTGCGACTCCACCGGCCTCGACACCCTGCTCCGGGCCCAGGCCCGCGCGGCCGCGGAGGGCAGCCGCATCGACCTGGCCCGCCCCCGGCCGCTGGTCCGGTGGATGCTCCAACGGACCGGCACCGCCGAACTGTTCAGCATCCGTGACGCCCCGCCGGCCTGACCGGAAGGAGGAGGCCATGACGTCCGCCGGGCCCTGTGACGTGCCTACCCGACAGGGAGCACTCGCACCACTGGCCGGTTCGCCTCGGCCGTGCGGGGTAGGCGCGCGGCATGGAGGACATCGGACCCCCGGCGGACGGCTCGTCCGCCGACGATGTGGAAGCACTCGACCTGTGCGACCACTGCGGCCAGGCCGTCCCCGAGACGGACCTGCTCAGCGCGCTGGTGCCGGACTCATCAGCGCTGCATCCGACCGACCCCAACCTGGACGGCAAGCGGGTGATCATCGCCTGCTCCGTGGACCACCTCGCCGAGTTGGTGGCGTACTACCGCCATCGTGTCTTCGTCCCCGAGGAGCAGTGGGCCGGGAAGGTCTGCCGGGCACTCGCGGACTACGACGGACCCGTCCCGCTCAGCACGGTTGCCCAGCTGAGCGGCCTGTCCGTACGGCAGGCGGAGCAGGGCGTGGAGTGGCACAACGCCCGCGCCCGCGAGTGGCAGGCGCGCTACGGCGACCGGGCGGCCGCCGACCGCGATGACGACGAACCATGAAGGGACGGGCCATGAAGACCGCCAAGCACTACCGCCTGGTCGCCACTGATCCGTACCGCGAGATCGTGCTCACCGCCACCGGGGCGATGGGGAGCGACGGCACCGAGGTGTACGTGGACGACTCCGGCGCGGTCCGCGCCGAGATCGACGGCGAGGGAGAAGTCCGGACGATCACCACCGCGCTCCCGCTGGGCCGTCCGGCCCGCGCCGAACCGCTGGACTGAACAGCAGTCGGTCCCCTCCGGTCCGCCGTCGGTCCGTCGGCCCGCGCCTTTCCACGGCCCAGGACCGTCGTCTGAGGCTCAGGACTGCCTCCGTCGGCTCGGGCGGGCTGCAGCAATCCGCCGGTGCCCTGCGGCTACGCGGATCGGGAACGGCCAATCCGGCATGGTCGTGGGAATGCCGGGTACCCGCTGGCATCCGGGGGCGCGGCCGCCCGCGCCCGACGCGCAGCCCCGCTGCCCAGGAGGAGAGATGACCCACCACACCAAGGTCCTGGCGATCGTGGCGAACTACGGCGTAGAACAGGATGAACTCCTCGTCCCCGTGCGGCATCTGCGCGACGACGGCGTGCGGGTCGACATCGCCGCCCCCGACCGGGGCGACATCCGCACCCCGGTCAGGGACCGGCGACCGGGCGAGACCGTGCGCCCTACCCACGCCCTCGGCGGGATCGACCCCACTGACTACGACCTGTTGCTCATCCCCGGCGGCACCCTCAACGCGGACAGCCTCAGGCTGCGCCTGGAGGCGGTGGCCGTGGTGCTCGCCTTCACCACCTCCGGTCGGCCGGTCGCCGCCATCCGCCACGACCGCCTGACGGGCGAAGGCCCGTACGGACGCCGCTTCGCGCGGATCCGTACGGGCCGTTGCGGTCGGCGGGCGACGGGACAGCGGGCCGTCACCGGGACGGGAAGCGGTGGTGCCCGACCATCCCGGTGAACTCCTCCCAGAACGCCGGCCCCGGCCGCTCGCCGTCGGCGCAGACCGCCACCCCGGCCAGCCCGTTCGGTGTGCCGAACCCGGCCGCCCGGGACAGCTCGACGCCCGAGCCCAGCAGCAGCAGGTCCGCCGCCGCTTCCGGGCATTCGGCGGACCGGCAGGCCTTCGGCGTACAGGGCGGGCACGGGCCGTCCGTCGTCGGTCCCCCTCGGGGACCCCCATCGCGTGCGAGCCGGCCGCCAGCGCGGCAGCGATCACGGTGTCCTCGCACCCGATCACCGTGATGCACGAGGGCGGTAGGCCGAGCGCCCGGTAGGCGGCCGTGACCAGGGCCGGGGCGGGCATCCGGCAGGCGCAGCCGTCGTGCGATCCGTGCGGACACACCGCCCACACGTCGATCGCCCCCAGCAGCGCCTCGGCCCGGGTCTGGACGGCCTGGACCTGCCCGCGCCCGAACAGTCCGCGCGCCACGCCCGGCTGGTTGCTCAGCACGCCGAGCGCGAAGCCAGCTCCGCGCAGCGCCGCCAGTGCGGCCCGCACGCCCGCCATCGGACGGACCATCGCCGGATCGCCGTTGTAGGCGACGTTCTGCAGGAGCGTGCCGTCCCGGCCGAACAGCACCGCGCCCGTCGCGCCCTCGACCGAGGCCCCGCCGGTGCGGGTGAACAGCCACGGTCCGGACCGGTCCGCGCGGCTGCCGGAGGGGCGGGGCTGCGGAACGGTCGGTACGGGTTCTCCGAGGTACGCCATACTCCTGCGGGTTGCCACGGTCGAAGCGGGCAAACAGCCGTCGGAGGGCGGATCGGGGATCACGGGGGAGTGGTGGCGCCCGGACGTGTCGTTGCCCTCAGGTGGTCCCGGAGGGCTGCGATCGCCCCGGCACCGGGGGCAGTCTCCAGACCGCCGCAGCCGGCCGCGCCGCCCGGGCCTGGTTTTCGGCGTCGACGTCGCCCGACCAGCCGTGGTACTGGCCTTGGCGGGTCCTGTGGGCGCAGCTGCCTGGGCAATCGCGCGTTCTCAGGTTTGTTTCGCTTCCCAGAACCGGTGGATTTCGTCGAGTTCATCCAGAAGTTCCTCCTCTCGACGATCAAACTCTTCCTCACTGATCTGTCCGGCGATCAGTTCGCGTTCGAGTGACTTGAGCGCTTCCTCGGCTGGAGAGGGGTCGTAGTACTGGCGCTCGGCCGCGTTCGCCACCTGCTCCGCCACCCAGACGACTCCGCGTACTGGAGCCAGCGGCAACGTCAGCAGGCCCGTGATCAGCCCCATGACATTCTCCTAAACGAAGCTGTAGGGCGGCAGCGGGCCGTGCAGTCTGAACTGGTAACCCTTGCCCCACCGCTCGGACAGCTCTGACTCGGCGGTGACGAAGTCCTCGTGACGGGCGTCCTCCACGAGAAAGGAGATGCTGGCGAAGTCGTTGCCGCGAGGCTCGTTTTCCTCGATCTCGCGCGCCAGCGGACGCAGAGCCTCAAGGACCTCGGCCGCCGCAGCCTCGTTGCGCGCCCGAAGCTCCCCGGCCACAAGTTCGCCGAGCCTTATCTTGATGTTGGGATCGCCGCTGTGCCGTCGGCTCTCCTCATTGAGCCGTTGCGCCTCGGCGGAGTCCTGCAGGATCTGCCGAAGCACGAAGTCCTCGTCGAAGGTGGCCTTGAGCAGGTACTCCGCGCATCCCGTGAGGGTTCGGAGCCGTTCCCGGTAGAAGTCGGCGTGCCCTTTCAGCGCTTCCCGGATCTCCTGAGGCTCGGAGGCCACCATGCCGAACCTGAGCGGAAGCACGGCTCCATCGGCCATCAGCCGTTGAAGCACGTTCTGGTGTGCCATGACGTCGCGACGACGAGCCCGCAGTCCTTCGGGTACGGAACTGACAATCGCGGACAGACCGGCCTCGGTGAGGGTGGCGAGTTCCTCAGGAGGATCGCCGACGCCGGTGACGCCGTCCAAGCGCACCGGATGGACATCGGCGGTGATCGCGTAGATGTAGACGGCCATGACTCACTCTTCCCGGGGGCGTGCGCGGCGCGCCGGCCGTGGCCTCTCACGTTTCTCGGTCGGCTCCGGCTCCTCTTCCCTGCCCTGGGTGTGCTGACGAATGGTGTCTGTTACCGCTTCCACCGCGCCGGTGAGCGCTCCCTTGCTCTTGCCCCGGGCGCCGCCCTCGGTCAGTTCGCCCACCAGCTCGGGCAACTGGGTCGGCGCTTTGCGGCCGGACTCCAGGTCCAGCCGGTTACATGCCTCCGCGAAACGCAGATAGGTGTCCACGCTGGCCACCACGATGCGCGCGTCGATTTTAAGGATCTCAATGCCCACGAGGGACACCCGCACGAACACGTCGATGACCAGACCACGGTCGAGAATCAGCTCGACGACGTCGTACAACGTGCCCGAACCTCGGCCCCCGGCTACTGCACTTCCTCCGCCGCCTTGCGGCACTACAGTCACGGCGCTTCCTTCCACAGCCACGCCCACACGCGAAGGTCGCCCTCACCTCTGGCGGTCGAGCTCATCACGCGTGTAGCGGCGTGTCCTCTCGTAACCCAGTAGCTCCCCCTTGCTGTCGAGCGTCACCCGGTAGCTGGCCAGGATGCTTGCCGTGTCCGGCACGCGCTCGACTTCCACCACCTCCACGTCGGCCTGCCATCCTTCATCCGTGCGCCGGAGGCCGGACACCGACTCGGGTACCCTGCCGAGCAGCATCCCCAGCTGCTCCAGCGCCGCTCGCAAGACCGCCGCTACCGACAGCTGCGGGCCGCTCTTCCTCGGGACCCGCCTGACCGGCTCATCCCCTTCGGGCCCCGAAAGGCCTCGCTGGGGCTTCCTGGTAGGCCGCCGATCATCATCCTCGCTATAACGAGGCATAAACCATCCTTCCGTCCCGGCCGCGCCTACCCAATTGGCCCCAAGCAAACCGAGTAGTGGAACATCACCGCGCCAACCCCACCGGACGTGTGCGCCAGAGCCGAGGACGACCAGGACGACGAGGAGGAGGCCGAGCCGCCAGCCGCCGACACTCGGGCCCCGTGATGCTCGGGATGGCGGGGTGCCGCCGGTGGCATTCTCCCGAGGAGGGTGGCCATGTACGGGGCCGGTCCGGTCAACCTGATGGCCCGTACCCGGCGATGCTGCTGGTGCGGCGCAGGCGATGGTCGTGCAACCCACTGCCCGACCGCCTGCACCTGGTCGACAAGATCGGAGCCACCCCCGTCGACGACCCGCCGGCCATCCCGGCGAGCAGGTGATGGAACTGAGCACGGCACGGGGGCGGACCGCGACTGCGAGTGCGTGGGCCAGCAGGCGCATGGCCCCGACGGAATCGAGCATCCGAACAGACCATGATCGCCCGGTCGTCCGAATCGTTCGGCGTGGTCGGTGGGTTTGCCCCCGAGGACGCCGAGGACGAGGGAACGCTCACCCAGGAGGGCCGGATCAGACGGGCTTGTCGACAAGCGCTACGACCGGTATCTGCGGGACCCGATCGCCGCTGCCACGCAGAAGGGGAAAGCCGGATGGCCGTCATGTGCTGATCGACCGGCCACCTAATGTGTGGCGGGTGCTGGCCGACCCGCGACGCTACGTCCAGAGGGTTCCGGGCACCTCCCGCGCCGAACCGGCTGGCGGCACCTGGCCCGAACTGGGCGCCAGCCCGCGATACACGGGTCCGGCTCGGCCCCTGGCGGTGGGAGGGGCGTACCGTCGTGCGCGGTTGCTAGATACCGCATCGCCTGGAGCTGGAGGCCTGCGCCGGCCGACTGGGCACCGTACGCGTCGCCATCGAACTGTTTGCCTCGGACAGCGACTGTCGTCGGCGGGTGAAACGAGGACCGCGGACGCGGATCAAAAGCGGGTCACTGCGTGATCTCTTGATCATCCTGACTTCAGTGGTACGGGAGTCAGGAGGGAAGAGGTGATCGGGGTGGAGGACTGGGCCGAGATCCGTCGGCTGCATCGGGCCGAGGGCCTGTCTGCACGGGTTGTGGCCCGGCAGCTGGGGATCTCCCGGGGCACTGTGGCGCGGGGCCCTGGCCTCGGACCGGCCGCCGGTCTACCAGCGCCCGCTGAAGGGATCGGCCGTGGATGCCTTCGAGCCCGCCACCCCCGGGCTGCCGAAGCAGACCCCGACGATGCCGGCCACCGTGATCGCGGAGCGGATCGGCTGGACGCCCCGCCCGGGCCGACCCTGCTGCGACCCTGGCCGCGGTCCCCAAAAGCCGCCCTCATTCCCACCCTGCCCGGCACGCCCACCCGCTCGACGCTACGGCCCGCCGGAGACTGCCGCACGGCCGCCACGCCCGTTTGCCGCGCCGAAGATACCGGCGGTCAACGCCCCGCAGCTCGACTGGGTCCGATCCCAGTTCGACCGCAGCATCCAGCAGCGGATGGCGCACGCTCTTCGCCCCCTCGCCGAGGGTCGCGACGGGCGGCGGGACACGGGCGGCGGGTTTGCCCGCCGGCCGGGTTTGTTTCACGGATGCGGGGCACACGCGTCCCGCAGTCACAAGGACAGGAGTGAGCGGCTACGCCTGCCGGTTCGAGCAAGAAGCTAGAGCGGCAGTACGAGTACATCAAGGACAGCGCGCTGGAGCGCGTCGAGAGCGAGAAGCGGGCCAAGGAGATCGCCGCCCGCACGGTCAACAAGGAATGCGCCCGGCACGGCGAGTCGAAGACCGCCAGCCGCAGCTCGGTGAAGGATATCTCCTCCTCCAAGCGCGGCGGACAGCGCTCCCACGGCGGCTCGTAGGGCCCAACCAAGGAGCAGCTGTACAACGAAGCCAAGAAGCGCAACATCCACGGCCGCTCGAAGATGAACAAGAAGCAGCTCGCCAACGCCCTCAGTCACTGATTCGGCCCGGCTGCGGCTCCGATCAGCCTGTCGACCGGAGCCACCCGCCGGTACGCCGCCTTCCGGCTGGCCAACTTTTCGGAGGATACGCGATGACTCCCCAACTTCTGTCGGAACCTCTGAGCATCTACCTGAACGATCACCTGACCGGGGCGTTCGGCGGCGCCGCGCTCGCCCGTCGCATCGCCGACACCCACCCGGACAGCCGCCGCGCGGCCGAGCTTCGTCGGTTGGCCCGCGACGTGGAGCAGGACCGCAACGACCTCGTGCGGATCATGAACAGCCTCGCGGTGCCCGTACGCCATTACCGCACCTGGCTCGGCCTCGTGGGTGAACGGATCGCACGCCTCAAGTCCAACGGGACTCTGACGCGCCGCTCCCCGCTGAGCGATCTGATCGAACTGGAGGGCATGCGCGCCGGCGTGGAAGGCAAGACCGCGCTGTGGCAGGCACTGCGCGCCATCGCCGACGACGACCCACGCCTGGATCCGGATGATCTCGACCGACTCATCCAGCGGGCGGCTGAGCAGACGCGCACACTGAACGACTGGCACAAGGCGGTCAGCGCTGAGGTCCTCAACGGCCGGGAACCCGCATCCGGTGCAGGTACCGGCACGCTATGAATGCCCGATGTCCGCGGCGACAGCGGCGGACTCCCTGCGACTGCCAGATCGGCAACCGGGCCGGAGTAGGAACTGCCTCGGGCCGCAGGTTCACAGACGAGATCGTGCGTAGATCGCCGCCCGCAGCCGCCGGTACTGCGGGTGACGCCGCGCGGTGGGCAGGCACCGGTCAGGTGCCCGTCGCGTTCTACGCCGGCCTCGCCCCGGGTACGTCCATGGACGACGGGTAGGCCACGGTGCTGCCCTTCGCCCTGCCGGTCGACGTCGCCCTCGCCCGCCCCGTCACCGCCTTCCCGTCGGGCGACGTCCTGAGCCTGGAGCCGAAGTGGGACGGTTCTCCGGACACGTAGATGTGTCTCACGGGCGGTGCTTGCTGACGCTTGACCAGCCCGGAACACTGCTGATCATCTGGGTGGGGGACAGTGCTCGGAGGCGTGGTGCACCTGTTCTTCACCGACCGGCGAAGGCCCTGAGGGCTGGGGACATCGCTGGGCTCGGCCGCGTGGGACCTCAGCGACCGCAAGGAGGGCACCAAGTACCTGCTGAGCGGGACCTACCCTCCGAGCCTTGAACTGGGGCCGGCCGACGGCACCATGGCCACCGCCTGGTAATACCGGCAGAAGTCCGGCCGGGACGTGGCGCGCCTGGACGGACCGCGTCCTCCTGTGGCGAAGCATTGCCTCTCGACGGCTTGCCACGTGCCGGCGGTGCCGTTGCGGCTGGTCCAACCGTGTCAGGGCCGGGGCCAGCGGGATAGCCGCCGCGGCGTACCGCGGGGCGGAAGGCGAGGAGACGGACAGCATGGACGAACGTGAGCAGCAGGAATCGGCGCCGGGCCCGGGGGAGAGGACGCCCGACGCCCCGCTCCCCGAACCACGCGGGCCGCTGTCGGCGGCAGTGCTTGAACTCGTGGCGGCCGGGCCTCCCGCCACGGGACCACGGCTTGTGCCGCTCAGCCCCTCCGACGACCCCTGGGGCGAGGACCACCAGCTGGCACTGCATCTGTGCTACGAACTCCACGACCGGGGCCTGCCGGGTGTTCACCCGGGCTGGGAGTGGGATCCCGGGCTTCTCGCCCTGCGGCGCGAGCTGGAGAAGTCCTTTCTGGCCGCAGTACGCGCCGAGGCGCAGCCGGTGCCCCCGTTGCAGGACCTACTGGAGCAGCTGCTGGCGGTGCCGTCCTCGGACTGCGGGCCGTCGCACTTCCTGCTGGCAGAGGGGGAGCGCCACCACGCCCGGGAGTACCTGGTGCACCGGTCCGTCTACCATCTCAAGGAGGCGGACCCGCAGCTGTGGGTCCTGCCGCGGATCCACGGCCCGGCGCAGGCCACACTCATGGCCATCGCCTACGACGAGTACGGCGCCGGACGCCCGGAACGGGCCCACTGCCTGCTGTTCGCCCGGATGATGGCCGCCTTCGGCCTCGACCCCGGCTACGGGCGCTACCGGGACCTGGTGCCCGCCCCCATGCTGGCGGTGGTCAACCTCATGACCCTCTTCGGGCTGCACCGCACGCTGCGCGGCGCCGCGGTCGGGCAGTTCGCGGCCATCGAGATCACCTCCTCGCCCGGCTCGGCCCGGCTTGCCGAAGCCCTGGAGCGGCTCGGCGGCGGCGCGGACGGCACCCTGTTCTACCGCGAGCACGTCGAAGCCGACGCCGTCCACGAGCAGCTGGTACGCCGCGGCGTCATCGAGGAGCTGCTCGCCACCGAACCCGAGCTGGCCGAGGACATCGCCTTCGGCATCGCCGCCGCCACCACGGTCGACGACCGCTTCGCCGAGCACTTGCTCGGGTCCTGGCGCGCCGGGCGGACGTCCCTACGCTCACCCCTCAAGGACGTCGCGGCCTGACTCCCGGCGGGCCCGGGCGCGGCGGCGGTGGCTGGTGTCACAGAACGGGTAGATGCGGCTGTGCCGGCAAGTACACAAGGCCACCACCGGACGCTCGGAGAGCCGCCGGACACCGTTCGGGAGGATCACCTCCACCGGACCTTCGACCAGCAGCGGGCCTCCTGGTACGACGATCACGCGGGTGGCGACCCGGTCAGTGCTCGCGGACACCGCGCACCACCACCAGTTCCTCCTCACGCTCACCCGGCCCGATCACCCCGAGCTGCTCGAACAGGCCGGCCCGGGCCGTCATCACCGGCCCGAAGGGCTGGCGCCGCCGCGCCACCACCGACGTGCACAGCCCGGCCGCACGCAGCAGCGCGAGGGTCGCTGGGACGTCCGCGAGGTCGGACTGCACGACCAGCAGCACACCGCCCTGGGCCAGAACCCGCGGGACCGTCCGACAGATCCGGTCCAGGACCAGCCTGCCGTCCGGCCCCGCGTCCCAGGCCAGGGCCGCGCCCCGGCCGGGTCCCCGCCGGCCGGGGCCAATGGGGACGTACGGCGGGTTGGCGGTCACCAGGTCGAAACGTTCGTCGGGGACCGGGTCCAGCAGGTCGCCCCGGCACAGCCGGACCCGGCCGCGGTGAAGGCGGGCGTTGCACCAGGCGGCGGCCACTGCCCGGGCGGACAGGTCGACCGCCGTGACCAGCGCCCCGCTACGCGCGGCGGTGAGCGCCACGGCCCCGGTCCCGGTGCACAGGTCGAGCACGCGGCTGGAGTCGTCCAGTGCCTCCCGGCGCACACAGGCGGTCAGCAGTTCCGTGTCCCCCTGGGGTGAGTAGACCCCGGGCGGTCGAATCAGCAGCACGCTGGGCGAGTGCCCGCTCCGGCAGCGTTCACACCTGTCACACCAGCTGCATGTCGCACCAGGCTCGCGCGGTCGGCGGCACCGCCCGATCGCAAGCCCACAGCCGATACGGCCGCTGCGGACGCTCGGCCGAACGGCTCCGGCCGGCCCGCCACCGGGCCTGGTCCACGGGTACCGGATGACGGCGCGCTCGGAGGGGACGACCCTGGTGAGGTGGGCGACGGCGCGGAGCGAGGCGAAGAGGCTCCCCGCCCCGTACGGGGTGCGGGGCGGGGCGTGAGCTGCCGCCGACCGTCGGCGTGGAGGAGGAGTACTTCCTCGTGGACGCGGTCTCCTCGCCCAACTGCTTGCACCAGGACGGAGGTTCACCTCATTGCCCCGCCTTCGGGCAGACGCGTCGATGCGTCCTGCGGGGACGGCGGGGCCGACGCCACCAGGGGCGTGGAAGGAGCATTGTCATGAGCGAGGAGACCGGCCACATCACCGGCACCAAGGACAAGGCCTACAACCGGCTCTGGTAGGTCGAGGCCAGTGGCGCCGTCTGCGCCGATGGGTGCCTGGAGGGGAGGAAGACCGCGGACGAAAAACGCGCGCTGTGGGTTACGGTGCGGGAGGCGCCGGGCTGCCGTACTCCTCGAGGACGTCCAGGACCTCCTGCAGGGTCAGCTTCACGGCGGTGCTGCCGGGACCGGTGGCCCGCGCGTAGCGGAACCCGCCGTCGTGCCGCAGGACCGCGTACACCCGCCAGTCGAGCAGTGACATCGTCAGGATGTCGTTGTCTCGGGTGACGTCCCAGCCGAATCCGCGGGCCGTTTCGCTGAGGTGAAAGGCATCGTGGCTGAGGGAGGGAACGCTGTCGGCCATGACCTTGATGATCGGCACACCGCGCTCTCGCCGCCAGCGTACCCGCCCTCGCTCGTTCACCGCGCGCACCTCTCAACCGTCGTGGAGGCGGGGCCAGGGGTCGTGGTCGAATGCGGCGACAGGTGAGCGGTGTGGGTGCGGGACTCGATGGGGGCGTGAAGAGTGAGCATTGACGGTGCCGGCCGGTGTCCGGGCTCGGTGTGGGCGGCGTTCGTCGCCGGCCGTGCGGCCCTGGTCTTCGCCCGGGCGCTTGTCGCCGAGACGATGGCCAGGGACTGCGGCGGCTGGCACCCCCAGTTGCCTGTCGGCACGTGGGACCGGGCCGATCCCGACTGGGCGGCCGTCCTGGCAGGGGACACGGTGCGGGTGACCTGGCGTGGCGAGTCGTGGTTCGCGGGCAGGCCGGGTCTGACCTGGCTGGAGTGGCGGCGGGCTGCCCGCCGCCGCGGCAGCGTACTGCTGGTGAGCGGCCCGTTCGCCAGCCACGAGGAGTTCGCGGCGGCCGTCCGTGCCCAGACGCTGCTTTTGCTGGTCGCCCCGCTCAAGGGCGCTGGCACCGGCCGGTGAGCTGCGCCCGCGGGCTCGGCGAGCGAGAGCCGCCGGCCGCCTGCTCGGCTCCCTGGGTCAGCGGTCGAGCGCGTTCATTTCGTCGGGGCCTACGCCTGGTCCCAACTTTCCGGGTCAGGTGTCGTTTTGGTGCGGCCGCCCGTCCTCGGGGGACGTGCTGTCATCTTCGAAGTCGACGTCGACGTGCTGCTCGGGGCGGCGTTCTTCCTGGTTCGCGATGGATCCCAGGACTTTCTCGTCTGCCTCGGTGAGCGGTGGCTGCAGAATGCTTCGCGGCCACAGTCGTCGGTGCAGAACCACGTTGGTCTCGGCCGCGTACATGGTGATCGTCGCGGCCAGAGCGAGCCAGGAGAGCAGGCCGATCACGGTTGCGAAGAACCCGTAGACAGCTGTGGCGTGGCGCAGTTGGTGGGCCACGAGGATGGCACCGAAGGCCTGCAGGACGGTGAACAGGGGCCCGGCGATCGCGCATCCGGGCAGCAGGGCGCGGGTGGGGATGGTCTTGGGAGTCAGGATGCGGAAGCAGGCCAGGCACAGGCCGGTGTTGAGCAAGGCGGACAGGACGAGGGCGCCGATGTGGGCGGCCGGCCCGCCAAGAGTGGTGGCGACGACGGTGGCGGCGGCGGTGGCGAGCAGCAGGCCCATGGCGAGGGTGGTGAACAGCAGCAGGCTGCGGGCCAGGCGCGGGAAGTAGCCGGGGCGGACGACTCCGGGCACGTTCCAGACCTCGGCCATGGCGTGCTGAAGAACCTGGGCGACACCGAGCACGCCATATACCAGGCCGAGGAGGGCAACGACGAGGGCGAGGCCGCTGCCCTGGACGGTGTGGACGTTCTGGCGGAGCTGGTCGCCGATGATGGGGAAGTCGACGAGCGCGGAGTTGACGATGGCCTTCTGGGCGCCTGGGTGTCCGTGGAGGACGAAGCTGAGAATGGTGCTGAGCAGGAGCAGCAGCGGGATCAGGGCCATGAACCCGTAGTAGGCGATGAGGGCAGTTAGCAGACTGCCGCGGTCGTCTCCGTACTTCTTGATCACGCCGACGATCATTCCCGGGACAGTGTGGTGTTGCTGGGCGTGATCGAGAGTGCGGAGTGTGCGTTCGACGGGGTTCATGCCTGGCCTTCTTGTCGTCCGGCTCCGTAAGGCGGGGCCTGTCCGACAGGCGTCTACCCCGTCGCGCGGCAGGCTACCGGCCGATCCGGGGCCGGTGGACGGTCGGCGGGGCGAGGCCGCGGCTCGCCCGACATGCCTGCGCCACCCACCGGGATGCCGATCGATCCGCTTCACGGCAGTCGCCACCGCAGGACACCGCCGAGGGTGAAGTCCGAGGCACGTCTCGCTGAAAAGAACAGCGCTCCCGCCCCCGGGTTCGATGTAATTCGGTGACCTGGAGTACCGAATCCGAGGTTTGTGGCAGATGACGAAGCGGTCGGTGTCGCTGATCCGGACTTGCTTGACGCGCACGCTCCCCTGCTTAGGGTCCAGTCTCGCATGTCGTCCTTGACCTGCTGGATCAGCTTCTGGTCGGAGGCGTTGCTCGGCCCGCACCAGCACCAGCACCAGCCGCGGACCGGGATCCCGTCCCGCGCGACGTCCAATGCCGATGACGATCTGCGGCGGTCGTAGCGGGAGTCCTTGGGCTTGTCCTAGCGTCGGAAGCCGCTCTTCGTCGCGTCACTGTCGTCCGGGTCCGGGAAGGGAATAGCGGTAGGTCCGGTGTCCGTACCGAGTCACCGGCAGCGCTACGAGGCCGACCAGCGCCCTGACTGGCGGCAGGGCCAGAAGACCGCCCAGATACGCCCATGGGCCGTTCGAGCGCATCAGTAGCCGCGCGCACGCCTCCAGACCCGAATATTGCCTTCCGCCGGGCGTGACCCACAGCAGACGATGCTGGCACCGGGCGGGCGTGATCACACCCCGTCCGCCGACCCACTTGTCAAGCGCGGGCAGATCCGCGATCTGGAAGGCCATCGCTTCCCATCCACCCGCGGACCGACTCCCTCCCGGTGAACGCATCGCCCACCTGACCCATTTCGAGCACCACGGACAGTCCCCATCGAAGATCAGCAACGGATCCCGGAAACCATTACTATGCCTTCATTCTCCCGCCCCGGCCGCTCCCGCGCGGCCCGGCTTGACCCACGTGGATCGACCAACAATTCGCGCTAAATTCCATAGATTTCGGGCATGAATGTGCCGCTGCGGGGCAGACGTGGCACACAAGCGGCGCAGGGCGTCGCCAACGGCGTGGGTGCGGCCAGTGGCCTCGGCGGATCGGCCAGGCAGCGGGCTGACGCGCCCCTCGGTGGACACGACGAGCCGGGGACGCGATCCGGTAGTGTGCCCGTACCGGGGCGTCTGGTTAGCCTCGTGCTTTCATGAGGCTGGCCACCCGGAAGATGTCGGCAATATGAGGGTGCCTCTGAACAGCGAGAAAGAGGGCTGACGAAGTTCTGTTCTCTGCAGCAGCCGGACTTCTCAGGTGAATAGCCGCCAGGACGTCCGGGCTTGCGCCGGCCTCGCGAGTAGCCCGCGCCGTCAGAACGGCGGTGACCACCGATCGGCCCAGGCCGGCGGGTCCCCGGCCGGAGGCCAGACACGAAGCTCTGGGAACGACGGGTGGGGCCACATGCGGCCGACCCATTCGGATTCGGGGATCGCGCCTTCCCAGTCGTCGGTGCAACGGTCGGCCCAGTCGCGGCCTACCAGCACCGGCCGAGTCGCCAGTCCGGTCGGAGTGTCCTGCACTCGCAGGACCAGGCCCATGTCGTTGATCCCAGGGTTTCCGCGCGGCCCGTAGCGCACGCCGCCCATCGAGTCGGGGAGATCGAGCAGCCATTGCTCCAGCTCGGCCGGATCGCCACCGGCCAGTGCCACCCCGCCCAGTGTCACCTGCGGCCCGTGAACGGCATCGACCGCCACGCAGAACAGCCGGCCGGAGTCGTCGAAGTACTCGTATACGGCAGGTTCCGCCGGGCTGAGCCCCAGTTGGATACCCACGACCTCTGGAAACCAGGGTTCGGCCTGGAATCGTCGCAGCTCAGGGGTCTCCGGCAGCGCCATCGCTGCCTCATCCATGCTCATGCCGAACCGCAAGGGCCCGACGCCCTCCAGCGGCGTGAGCGCCCACACCGACCGAGCCCCCGCAGTGGCTTCTTGAGAGCCGGGTGACGTCATCCGCTTATCCCCTCCGCCCACCCCAGGCTTCGACCAGGTGGACCGCGCCGTCCGGAGGCACTCTTCAGGTGAGCAAGCGTATCGGTTACTACCCGCGCTTGCGGGTGTCGGGTAACGGCAACGGCGTCGTCTCGCAGGCAGGTGGGTTGCTGCTGATAGAGACAGCCCGCCGGGCGGGTCTGGACGTCGCACTGTCGGCGGCACTCCTGCCGTGGCGCAAGGCCCGGGCCGTCCACGACCCGGGAAAAATCCTGCTCGATCTCGCCCTGGCGGTCGCGTGGGGCGGGGACTGTCTCGCGGACATCGGCGTGCTGCGGCCCGAGCCCCACGTGTTCGGGGTGGTCGCGCCCGATCCGACCGTCTCCCGACTGGTCGACACACTGGCCACGGCCGGTCCCCGCGCGCTGGACGCCGTGCGGAAGGATCGGGCCGAAGTCCGCGAGCGTGTCTGGAAGTTGGCCGGGTGACGCGGCGCCGAACGTGGGTGGCCAGGTGATCGTGGACCTCGACGGCGTTCTGGTCCTGGCCCACTCCGAGAAGCAGGGCGTCGCCGCGACATGGAAAAAGACCTTCGGGCACCACCCGTTGCTCGCGTTCGTCGACCACGGCCCGCAGGGTTCCGGAGAACCGGTCGCGAGCCTGCTGCGGCCCGGCAACGCGGGCAGCAACACCGCCACCGACCACATCGAAGCTGCCCGGCAGGCGCTGGCCCAGCTGCCGAAGAAATACCGGCGCGGACGGCGGACCTTGATCCGCACCGACTCCGGCGGCGGCACCCACGAGTTCCTGAACTGGCTCACCCAGCGTGGTCGCTGGCTGTCCTACTCGGTCGGGATGGTCATCACCGAAGCGATCCACCGGGCCGTTCTCCTGGTGCCCCCGTCGGCTTGGACCCCGGCCGTCGAACCGGACGGCCAGGTTCGGGACGGTGCCTGGGTCGCCGAACTCGCCGGCGACGTCCTCAAGGGCTGGCCGAAGGGCATGCGGCTGATCGTGCGCAAGGAACGGCCTCACCCCGGCGCCCAGTTGCGCATCGCCGACGCCGACGGCATGCGCATCACCTGCTTCGCCACCAATACCATCGGCACCGCGATCGCGCGGTTGGAGCTGCGGCTCCGCCCGGCGCGCCACTGGCCCTGGACCGAGGTCCTCACCATCGCGTTGGACCCGAACCTTCCCCCGACGTACGGGCAGACGACCCGGACCGGGCCCGCGACTTCGTCACCGGCCGCGGCAAGTCCTGAACCCGACCCCTGCCTCGGCAAGCGAGTCTCATCGGGCCGCACAGCGGAACCGGAGATCACGCATTGCAAAACCGGAATCCGCGTTCATACTTGTGGTATGTCGGACGAGCGGGAGCCACGCAGGGGCTGGACGTTCCTGACGCACCACGCCCGGGTGCTGTTGATGATCTCGCGTGACGCGGAAGTGCGGCTGCGGGACCTCGCCGCAGTGTGCGGAGTGACCGAGCGGGCCGCGCAGGCGATCGTCACCGATCTGGAGAACGCCGGCTATCTGATCCACACCCTGCACGGACGCCGCAACCACTACCGCGTCGCGCACGGTACGCACTTCCGCCACCCGGCCGAGGCCCGCCACGAGATCGCCGGCCTGCTGGCCCTGTTCGCCGATCTTCATGCCGGTCCCGGCCCCGATTCCGCCCCCGCGACTCCCAGCGGTGATCATCATGACGAGCATCCGTGAGCCCGTCCGAGACCTCCTCCAGCGCAGCGTCGCACCGTGTCCCCGCTGCGGACAGCCTTGGAACCGGGGGCTCGAACGCGTCGAGGTCCTCACAGGCCGGACGGGCATCTCGCGCCCCGCTCCGTGCGCCACCCCCGGCCGGCCGGCCGCGGGCGGGCCTGCCCACCGGAGAGGGCGGTGACATGAACGCCCCCTCGCGCTACGCGGTGACTCTGCCAGGCGTGCCTGGCCGACACGGCCCGCCGGAGGTCGTCATCGTCCACGCCACCGGAACCGTGACGGCCGACGGGACGCCTGTATACGCGGACGAAGCCGGCACCTTTCAAGTGGAAATCATCGGCGAGGTGGCCCGGCCCCTCGCGGAACCGGCCGGGCCGGGCCAGCACACCTGCCTGCACGCCCAGCCCCTGCCCTGACAACCCTTCGTCGGCGCTCTCACCACCAGACTGCGCCGCCGATAGGCAGTCTGACCAGCAGCATGCCGGGCGGCTGCCCCGATCCGGGGCCGCCACACCTGGGCCAGCAGGGTGCGGCAGACGCCTCGGTGGCACGTAGGTCAGGCTGGTCCGTTGCTCGGCGAAATGGCCGCAGCGCGGGGCCAGGACGGACGTCCCGAGGTCGAAGCAGGCCTCAACCCGGTCGGAGTGGGTGCCGAAGCGGTAGGGCAGCACCGCGAGGTCCGGACCGGGCCTTCTATGTGGCGCAGCACCCCGCCACCGGGGCGTCCGCGTGCAGGTCGATCCGCAGTCGCGCTTCGGGCAGCCCGACGACCGTCGGGGCGAGCACTTCCACCAACGGCAGCGGGGCCACGTTCGCCATTGCAGGACATCCTGGATCAGCGTGCCGTCGCGTTCGAACAGCACCGCGTCCGTGGGACGATCGGTCGTCGTGCGGTCACCCCTCGCACAGTCAGCCGAGGAACAGGCGGCGGTGGGGCGGGTGAACAGCCACGGGTCGGGCCGCTCAGCGGGCCGCCGGACGGCCTGGGCCGCAGCACGGGTCCGTACGGGTTCTGCGGGGTACACCATGCCCCTGCGGGTTGCCGCCGTGGGCGCCGTCGAACGGCCGTCGGGCTGACCGGTTGGGGTGACCGGCGGGCTCGGGGTTGCCGCGAGCCGTCCGAGACGATCACCTCGATGCCGGGGGAGCCCGGAGGCTGGTGTGTCCGGACCGGTTACTGGCTGCGCAGCCGCTGGCCGCGAGTCGCCGCGACTCCTCGGGCGGGGCGTAGGCGCGCAGCGCGGGCCCCGTGCCCGTGGCGGTGTTTGGCCTGGGGCCGCGCGGGGACACGCTCTGCCGGACGGGGGAGACGTCGAGGAGGAGTACAACGATGTCGAACGATGCCATCGTCCTGCTGCGAGAGGACCACAAGGAAGTGCGTCGGCTGTTCCGCCAGTACCGCGAACGGACCGACGGGGACGGCGACGACAGAGGCGACGGGAAGGCCCGGGGTGAGACGGTCCAACGGATCGTCGAGGCGCTGACCGTCCATACCTACCTGGAGGAGGAACTGGTCTACCCCACGGTCCGCCGGGAGGTACCCGACCTCGCCGAGGACATGGACCGCGCCCGCCAGCAGCACCACGTCGCCGACCTGCTCTGCGAGGAGCTGAGCCGCATGACCCCCGACGACGAGGGCTACGACGCCAAGGTCGTCGTGCTGATCGACGCCGTGGGGCGGCACATCTCCGAGGAGGAGGACGACTGGTTCCCGCGCATCCGTGCCGTGCTCGGCCGCAAGGAGCTCCAAGAGATCGGCGAGAGGATGCGGGCCGTCCGGGAAACGGCACCCCGCCAGCCGACCGGCGGCGGAATGTTGCACCGGATCGCGGACGTGCTCGAGGGCTGACCGCTGACCTGCGACCGACATGCTGACCGCCCCCGGCGGGCACGCACGAAGGCAAGTCACCCGTGCACCACGACCACGGCCTGCTGGGGAGCGTCGACGGTGCCGAGCCGGTGGAGGGACTCCAGCACGGTCTGCCGGGCCGCAGCAGAGCCTCCGTCCTTCAGCACGACCAACTGGATGGTGCGTTCTCCGAGGGATGAACGGTCTCTCCGGCCCAGTGCAGCCCAAGGACGACCCCCAGGGCGGACGGCCACAACTTCTGCTCCGACCCCACCGAGTTCCAGGTCTACGAGGTCTCGGTGATCCACGAGAAGCTCACCGAGATCCGCTGCTTCACACCGGAGTCGTTGCCCACGCCGCCGCTCTGCAACCCGGGGCCGGTGGACCAAGTACCTGAACACCCAGCCCAATTCGGTCGAGCCCACGCTCGAGTGATCGCCCATCATGTCGAGGGGCGGCCATGGCGGCGGCATAGGCTGTCCGCCCGTTGGCGGCGATCGGAGTGGCGGACGGACAGCGTTCAACAGGTTGACGTCAGTGGCCGGTTGCGTTCTTCAGGGCGTCCTCGGCCTTCCGGCCGGCTTGGGCGGTAGCGCCCCTGACCTGGTCCATTTTGCCTGTGGCGATGAGTCGTTCGTTGCCGACCGTCTTGCCGGTGGCTTCTTCGATCTTGCCCTTGGCTGCGGTTGCGGTGTGCTTGGCCTTCTTCCCGGCGCTCATGGTGCGTCACTCCTTCGACGGAGGCTTGATTCACCTCGGCGTGCCTTGGGGTTCCATACCTGTGGCCAGCGGATGTGACGGGCTGCTTCGGCGCGGGGGCGCCGTTGGGTCAGTCGGAGGCGAGCAGGTGGCCGAGCGGACCCAGGTCGATGTTGAGGTCGTCCGGGGTGAGATCGAAATGCTCGCGCAGTTCGTCGATGCGTTGTTCGAGGGCCATCAGGGTCAGGCCCAGCGACTCGATCTGGTCGTCGTCGAGGTCGCCCTGGTCGATGCGGCGCAGGGCTTGGCGTTCCATGAGCTGGTGCACGAGCTCGACAAGGGCCAGGACCAGGCAGGTGAGGTCGCGGGCGACTGTTTCGGGTTCCAGCGGCATGCGGCGGTTGGTGGTCGGCCTACGCGGGGACGCGGCGGAGCGGTCAGCGGAGGGTGGCATTGCGCGTGATGGGGGGTCGGGCGAGGTCACGTCGGCTCTCCGGTGTCGTGGACACCCTGAGCGTCGGGTTCCATGGCGGCTCGCACGGAGGCGATCATGGCGCGCAGACTGATGCGGACCAGGTCGACGTCGGCGATGGACAGGGTGATCTCGCCGACGATGACCACGCCGCCTGCCAGGAGGCGGTCGAGCAGGTCGACCAGGGCCACGTGCCGCTCGGGCACGAGGGGCGAGGGGTCGGGCCAAGCGGCAGCTGGCCGGGGGCTGGTGGTCATCGCGGCTCGTTCTCGTGGTGGGCAGTCGTGGTGAAGGAGTAGGGCGGCCACGGCCCGGTCGTCTTCAGGCGGAGGCCGGGGAAGCGGGCGGAAAGCGTGCTGACGGCCTTGTGGAAGGCGGCCGTGCGGGTCTGCTCGACGAGGTAGGCGCCGTTGAGGACCATCGGCTCTGTGAGGCCGGTTGCGTCGGGCGGCTGGAGCGGGTGGCGCATGGCCTCGACAGCGGATCGTGCGAGCACGGTGTGGACGTTCACGGCGTCGTCCGTGGCCTGCTGGAAGGCCTGCTCCTGTCGGTGGCGGTGGGCTTGGCGGCGCAGGAGGTAGGCCGTGCCCGGGCGGACTGCCGGATCCTGCTGCGGATCGCCGTCTTCGGCGTCGGTATCGAGTGGCGGACCGGTGGGTGTGAGGTAGGCCTTCACTCCCCATTCGACTCGGCCGGCGGTGCGCTGGAGTGAGGCCAGCAGCTCATCACGGTTCTCCTCGAGCATGGCGGCGGCCCGCTGGTCGTCGCGGTAGAGGGTGGCGAAGCGCAGGGGCAGCACCGGGGCCGTGCGGGCAAGGGTGTCGACCACGTGGTGGTGGACGCGGACGGCGTGCTCCAGCCAAACAGCATCCTCCAGGCGCGCCCGCAGGGGCTCCTCGTCGAAGTCCGTGCGCGGCACCGCGCCCACCAACGCGATGAGGCCCGGTCCGGCGATGACGTGCGGCGCTTCACCGGCCACGCCGGTCAAACCGGGCGGCACGGTGCGGTCGGCGCCAGCGCCGGCGATGGCGTAGAGCCAGGTGTTGGTGGGCGGTTGGGTGCTCATGAGGGGTCGATTCGGGAGGTACGCCGGGTGCGGGACGTCTTGCGGGCGGGTTGGGTGTCGGCGTCCCGACCGCCCACGGTGTCCTGCACGTCGTCGGTTTCGGCGGGGATGGAAGCGCTGTGGGAGGCTTCGAGCTGGCCGAGGCGCTCACGCAGGAGCCGGTTCTCGGCGGCGAGGTTGCGCTGGCCGGAGGAGAGGCTCGGGTCGTGCTCCCACCAGTCGATGCCCATCTCGCGGGCCCGGTCGACGGAGGCGATCAGCAGGCGGATCTTGATCGTGAGCAGCTCGATGTCGAGGAGGTTGATCCGGATGTCCCCGGCGATGACGATGCCCTTGTCGAGTACCCGTTCGAGCAGGTCGGCCAGGCTTGCGGACTGTGGAGCCGCGGACGTCCTCGGCGGGTGCGACAACGGGCCGGAGCCGCCGTAGCCACTCAACTCAGTCATGACAGCTCCTCGTTCGCCCGCCCCCGGTGGTACCGGCGGTCCCGTCGGTAGGAGACGAGTTCGCCTTCCGGGTCCAGCACGACCTGGTAGACGGCCAGGATGTCGGTCGAATCAGGAATACGACGGGCCTCCAGAACCTCCACCCCAACCTGCCAACCGTCCGCAGTGCGGTCGAGCGACGTGACGCTCTCCGCACTGCGCCCGGTGAGTTCCTGGACGTAGACGGTCGCTCGCGCGGCGGCGCTGCGCGCGTCGAGCCGCTCCGGCTCGGCTCGGTGACGGGCCGTGAGTGGTTCGCCGGGTCGGCGGGCAGGGCCCGTGCTTCGGCGTCGTGACGGGGTTGGTCCGTCTTCGTCCTTGGGCCGGGTATCGGCGTCGGCTCGGCGGGTGGCGGGGGCGGCACGGCGCCGGGGTGTTGCAGGAGGTGCGGTTTCGTCCTGCGGTTCGGGCGGTTCGGGCGGTTCGGGCGGTTCGGGCGGGCGGCGGGGTGCGGGGCGCGGCTCCGCGTCGGGCGGCGGACGGCGTCGCGGGGGGTCGGAGCCTCGTCCTCTTGGTCGGGTGGCGCCGGTGGACGCCGCCGGGGCCGGGCGGGCTCGGAACGTGTGGCGGTGCGGCGCGGCGCGGGATCTTCGGGGTCCCGGGGCGGTGCGGGGCTGCGGGGGCGTGGCTCGTGTTCAGGCACGGATCTACACCTCCAGACCTCCGGCGGCGCCCTTGGCCTGCCACAGGCGCCGTACTAGCTCCTCCTCCTGTGCGGCGGCGTCCTCATCGCTGATCGTGCCGCTCGCGCGGGCGGCTTCCACGTCTGCCAGCCGGGCGCGGATGACCATAGGGTCGGTCAGCTCCCGGTGGGCCTGCTCGTTGAGCTGTTCTGCCACCCAGACGACCCCGCGCACGGGAGGCAGCGGAAGAGTGAGCAGACCGGTGATCAGTCTCATGACTCGTCTCCTTGCTCCGCGGGTCAGGTGTCGGCCACGGCTTCGGTGACGAAGTCGTAGGGGGCGAGCGGGCCTAGCAGCCGCACCGTGGTGCGCTGCGCCCAGTCGCGGGCCAGGTCTTCCGCTGCCGCCTCGAACCCGTTCCAGTTGGTCTTGGCAACGAGGAACGAGGCGCTGACTGCCTGGTCACCGACCGCGTCGGTGGCCGCGCTGACGGCCACGGCGAGCGGCTCCAAACGTTCCAGGGCGATCGCGGTGTCGGACTCGCGGTGGGCGGCGATCTCGTTCGCGATCATCTCGCCGAGACGGACCCGCTCGTAGTAGGTGGCCTCCTCCGGGAGGGCGGCGACGTCCTCGCGCAACCGGGCGATGTCCCGGTTGGCGAGCACATCCCGCAGGACGCGCTCCTGCCGGTAGGTGGCGCGCAGCGTGAACTGGGCGGTCTCGCGCAGGTCCTCCAGTGCGCTCAGGAACGCTTCCTCGTGGGGGGCGAGTAGTTCGTCGGCCACGGCTTCGAGGTCGCGGACCACCGCGCCAAAGCGCAGCGGCAGTACGGCGCCGCGGGTGGCCAGGGTGTCCAGGACACGGGCGTGGCCCTGTAGGTCGGCGGCGGTGCCCAACGGGCCGTCGGTCGCCACGTCGCTGACCAGTGCCGCGATGCCCCGGTGCCGCACCAGCGTCACCGGCGCGGGCGGGTCGCCGATCCCCTCCAACCCGGAGGGGTCGGCGTCCGACGTCACGATCCCGTACACGTAGCAGGCCTGCTCGTCGGTGGGAGTACGGCTGTTCATCACTCGCGCTCCCTACGCTGGGAGCGGGAGCGGGAGCGGGGCCGCTCCCGGGGCTCGCGTTCCTCGTCGTCCCCCTTGACCCGGTCGATCACTTCGCTGACCGTTTCCTTGACGCCCTCGAGCGCGCCTTTCGTCTTGCGCCCGGTCCCACCCTGGCGCATGTCCTGCATCAGTTCAGGTAGTCCCCCGCTCTTGTCCTCCTTCAGGTCCAGGCGGTTGACTGCCTCGGCGAACCGCAGGTACGTGTCGACGCTGGCCACCACGATGCGCGCGTCGGTGGTCAGCAGCTCGATACCGACCAGGGAGACGCGGATGTAGATGTCGATGACCAGGCCCTTGTCGAGGATCAGGTCGATGACGTCGACCAGACCGCTCGGTGAGGGCCGGTCCAGGTAGTGGCTGGGACGTGGGGCGACGGTCATGACGGCTCACCGCGACCGTGCGGGCGTGCGCCTGCGGGATCTTGAGGCAGTCCGCGCGTCGTCCTCGTCCTCGTCGGCGCCGTAGTCGTCCTCGTCGTAGTCTTCCGGCTCCTCTTCCTCGTCGTACTCCTGGGGTTGGCCCTCGGTCTCGTCTTCGTCCTCGGAGCCGCCCTCGGGTTCCCCCTCCTCGTCGTACTCGTCCTCCGGCAGCTCGTCCTCCCAGTCCTCGGCCTCGGCGTCTTCGTCTTCGGGCTCGTCCTCGTCGTACGCCTCGGACTCCTCCTCGTCCTCGCCACCGACTCGCGGCTCCCGCTCTTCCTGCTCCTCGTCTTCGTCGTACTCGCCCTCGGCGCCTTCGTCCTCGAGGGCTTCCTCGTGGGAGAGCACGACATCGCCGTCGCGGATCTCCCCTCGCCAACCCTCGACCGCGTCCGGATCGAGGATGGTGCGGGTCATGATGTGGCGGCGGAAGTGCTTGAGTTCCAGGCGTGTCCGCCGACCCTGGGCCCGCCACAGGTTGCCCACGCGCTCGACCAGGCCCTGCGGGTGGTACTCCAGCACCAAGAGGATCTTGGTCAGGTTCGGCGTCAGCTCGTGGAAGGTGACCGTGCCATCGACATAGCCCTTGTCGCCCTTGGAGCGCCAGACGATCAACTCGTCCGGCACCTGCTCGATGATCGTCGACTCCCAGGTGCGGTGAGCAAGGAAGATCCCGGCTTTCCACGAGATCTTCTCGTCGGACTCCTGCTCCACCATCTCGAGCCGCTTGGTGAAACGGGGGAAGTCCTGGAACTGGGTCCACTGGTTGTAGGCCACCCGCACGGGGACCCCGACCTCGATCTCCTCGACGATGTTGGTGACCTTGAGCTTGCCGCCCTTGCCGCCTCCCCCGCCTCTGCCACCGGTGAGCTTGTTGCCGACAATTTGCTTCAACCCTGCCGCGCCCGCTCCCAGCAGCATCCGCATCGGAGACGTCCCACCGCCTTCGCCGTCGTCGTGGCCGCCCGAGGGGCCGTACTCTGCGTAGTCGACGAGTCGACTGGTGGCCTCGGCGACCTTGTCGCTCGCCGCCGCCACGGCCCGTTCTCCGGCAGCGGCAGCCAGTTCGCGCGCCTGCTGTATCAGCCTGTCGGTGGGCAGGGCCTCCAGTAGTTCACCCAGTCCCAGCGGGCCTTGATCCTTCTTGGTTTGCTCGGCCATCGTCGTTCACCCCCGCTTACGCGCCGTCGAGGCGCGGGTGCTCGTGGTCTTGCGCGTCGCCGGGGCCTTCTTCGCCGCCGCCGTGCCCTTACGACCGGAGGTTGAGGAGGCCGCAGCCTTGCGGGGTGCAGCCGAAGCCGTCTTCTTCGCGGCCGTCGTCTTACGCGGGGCGGCAGCCTTTTTCGCCGGGGCCTTCGACTCATCGGACTTGCTTGCCGGCCGCCGCGAGGAGGCCGTGCTCTTGCGCGTCGCGCCGCCGCTACTGGCTGCGCGGGAACGCGAGGGAGCGGCCTTCTTCGTCGAGGACGCGGATGCCCGCTGCTTGGACGCTGCCGGCGTCGCGCGGCGCGTGGACGCCGTCGAGCGGGAGGCGCTCTGTCGCGAGCGCGGCCGCTTCTCCTCGCCGTCGCTCTCCTGGTCTTGCTCCTCCTCCTGGGGTTCTTCTTCGGGTGGCTCCTCCTCCGGTTCCTCGCCGTGACTGACAGTTCCTGCGCGCAGGTCCTCGGTCCGCTGCTTCAACTGGTCGGTTAGCGCGCTGACCCGGCTGCTCGCTGCGGCTATGGCCGCTTTCTTCCCCGCCTTGGCCAGTTCCCCACGCACGTCGCCGGCCAGCTGACGAAGCTGGGGCGACGATTCCAGCACCTCACCGAGGAGCACCCCGGGGTTGGCACTCAGACGTCTGCCCGCCGCCATGCCCGCGAGAGCCAGCGCCCATCGGGCCTTGTGCATGCGCCCGAGGAGGTAGCCCGCGCCCACAGCGACGGCAAGCTTGGCGTTGTTCATGGTCGATATCCCTGAAGAGTCCCTGAACGGCCCCGGCCCTCTCCGGTAGGAGAGCCGCTCCTCGGCCCGGCTGTGTACCCCCATCCAGCCCGGACAAACGGGGCGTCCCTGATTCCAGCCTGCTACTGATCGGTCGCCATTGAATCCCCTAGGTCAGGCCATCATCGGGTCCTTGTGGACTGCGTTTCACATTCTGTCTGGCGACAGAAAGTCATCGTTCTGTCGCTGCTCGTTCTTTTGCTGCCGCGCATCGAGTCGGTACGTCCTTCGAACGGCTCGTCAGGCGGCGGTTCGGGTGAACCCCGGCTGCGCACAGGGCTGTTACAGGTCGGTGGGCACCATGGCGCGGCAGTGCGGTCGGCGCTGTTCCGATGGCCGACGGCCTTGGGGTGTGCCAGGTCGTCGAGCCACGGAATCGGGTCCGCAGCCGGGGAAGCGGGCGAGCCGGCACACCTCGTGGTCGACCAGAAGGCACCGGTCCGCGGCGATCTCGCGCACCGCCTGGCAGCGGGTAACCGCGGGGCGGCGCGCCTGGCCGGCTGACCATGAGAGGCATACCGCAGCACGATCTGGGCGCCGTCCGTTTGGCGAAGACCGTGGTCTGGCGGACCGCTCGCATCATCGCGCCGACCCGGACGCAAGTTTCGCGGCGACGAGCCGGGTGTCGTCCCCGAACCCGGAGGCACAGGCAGGAGGCGTGCGCGGTGAGTGATGCCGAAGGGCGTCCTCGCCGGTGGCGTGGACCGGGAACAGCGCCGCGGCCTCGGTGATCTCCAGGACCCGCACCGACATCGCGGAGGGGGCGATCAGCACTAGCGCGATGCCCTCTGCCATGGCGCGCCGACGGGCGGTCAGAAGCAGGTTGAGGCCGGTGCAGGTGAACAGCTCCACGCCGGACAGATCGACCGCGAGCAGGCCCGGGTGCTGGTCGAGAGCGGCGGTCAGGGCCTGGGCGGCGACAAGCTCGCTGTCCAAGATCATGTCGCCGGTGAAGGAGCACACCAGCGCGTCGCCGACCCGGACGGTCTCCGACTTCAGGCAGGGCAGCACAAGATCCTCCTCCGCAGAGCACACGGACCAGGCTGCGCGGGCACTCGGGCCTCGCCGGCGAGAGTATCCGGCTGAGGCCACGCGGACGCGATCCGCTCCAGGTCCTGCCACAGGTCCAGGGCCTGCTCGCGCAGTCCCACCGCAGCGCAGTTGCCTGCCTCGACCGCGCTGAGATAAGCATCTACGGCGGTCATGGCATGGCACGCCTGCCGACGCAGCGGCTCCACCCGGCCCGCGTCCGCACCATGCTCACAGGGCGCGCCGATCCGATCGGCCAGCAGGGACCTGAGCTGCTCCAGCCCTTCCCTGCTCATCGGCTCCACGCGCACCATCTCCAGACGAGGCCGCCGCACGGATCCGCCGTCGAGGCAATACGACGGCTTTCCTTCCACTGTTCGCCCGTTTGCCAGACATGTCAACCATTGCGCGAATCCGCTGTCGTGTTTCGACAGCCGTGAAACAGTCGTCCTACCATGGAGGTATGGACAACGGTACGGCGACCGAGCGGCAGTGGACCTTCCTGACCAACCACGCCCGCGTGCTGGTCCAGATCGCCCGCGACCCTGGCATCCGCGTCCGCGACATCGCCATCTGCTGCCTGCTCACCGAGCGCGCCGTCCAGCGCATCATCACCGACCTCGAAGAGGCTGGATACCTCAGCCACGAACGCCGCGGCCGCACCAACCACTACAGCGTCATCGCCAGCAAACAACTGCGCCACCCCGCCGATGCCGGCCCCACCGTCTCCGAACTTCTCGCCACTCTCCTGCGCCACCCCGTCAACGGCCAATGAAACAGGCGGCTGGCGCCGGGGTTTGTGCTATCCGGTTCCGAGTCGTGTCACCCGCACGTTTGGATTCGCGTTTCTTCGCCCTGTCGTCTCAGCCATCGTCCGATCTCCTCGCATGGGAATCGCTGGTCTTGGAAGACGCGTCCCAACTGGTGATGCTCGTGCGTGTTGAGCCGGTGGTGCGGCCGTGCGACGGCGCGCGCCGCCGGGTGCGCTCGGCCCTGGGCGGTTCGTCCCTCGCCACCGCGAGGCGGCCGCAGTTCCGTGGTCCCGCTTCTCTCGTCTGCAGCCTCCCGGTCCCGGTTCTCCCCGTCCCTGCGCTGCCGGCGCTTGCGACTCGTTGCGGTCTCCTCGCCTTGCTCCGCCGCCCGGCGTGACCCGTCCTCGCCGTCTGTCCTACCGGGCCGTCTTCTCCCGTCCGTGCGGTCAGGAGCGGGCTCTTCGCCTCAGAGCTGCCCGGTCCGGCGCAGCTGGTGCGCCCTAATCTCTTCGAGCCGCGCGGCAGAGCCAGAGACCGCCCAGATACGCCCATGGGCGGCCACCGCGCTAAATTCCATAGATTCCGAGCATGAACGTATTGACATGGGGCAGACGCAGCGCAGGACACCGAGCTCATGAGGAGGACGGTCGTGGGCGCAGGTAAGAAGATGGAACACACGGCAGAGACCGTTAAGGGCAAGGCAAAGGAAACCATCGGCAAGGCCGTCGGAAACGAGAGCCTCAGGGCCAAGGGAAAAGCCGAGCAGGTCAAGGGCGACATGCTCCAGGCTGGCCAGAAGGCAAAGGATGCCCTCAAGCACTGACCAAATACTGAAGGTAAGTCCGCCTCCCGGCACTAGTGTTGGGAGACGGACCTCGCTTGTGTGTGCCCTCGACTTCACCGGACCAGGGGAGCGCGCCGCTGCCACTCGCGCCCGATACGCCGTCCAGCAGGCCTCGCACCCACCATCGGCTGCGGTCGTGTGGCCGGGTGGGTGGAGGACTGTCGGCCGCTTGTTCTGGGCGGTGACCATGAGGCCGAACACGAGGTCGGCAGCGGGTAGACCGGAACCTCTCCCCGATCCAGTCCTAGAGGTTCCAGGCGAGCCGGCCGTTGGCTCAGGGCGATGTTCCGGGCCGCGCTCGGTCGCGGCTCCATGCGCCCGCTGGGGCAAGCTCTGGGTCATGCCGAACGACACGTGCGGCGCGCTGGTCAGGGCAGCCGGGTGAGCTTGCGGCGACCCGCCCGGCGGCGCAGCTTCGGCAAGTGCTTCTGTGCGGCTTCGGCGGTGTGCCGCGTGCGTTCGTAGAGGACACCGTAGGCAAAGGCGTGCCGCTCGCTGCTGCAGGTGTTCTGGCTTTCGAGGGCGATCAGTTCCTGTAGGGTCACCACGCTGTCCTGGTGGGTGCCCAGCACCTTGTGCAGCTTCTTCAGACGGGCGGCGAACCTCGCTGTTCGTTTCGCCGTGCGGCGCGGGATGTGCGATTGGGCGTGCTCTGCGGTGTAGCGGGCGCGTTTGGCGGCCTTGCGGGCGTGGTGCAGTGCCTGGTCGCGGTGCGGGCCCGGCTCGGTGTGCAGGGCGCGGTCGAGACGTTTCATGGTCCGGCGCTGCTCGCGCCGCAGGGCGCCGGACAAGTATCCGCGCGCCTTTCGGTTCGCGCGGTGGCGTAGTGGCGGGTCGGTGGCGAAGGCGTCGAGGCCGTCCAGGAGGGCGAAGTAGCGTGCGCCGTCGAGTTCGGCGACTGCTTGCTGCCAGGCCTGCCGGTAGCTCTCGGCGTAGCGTTCGGTGAGTCGGCCGCGTAGAGCGCCTTGGCGTAGCTGGGCGGGGACGGCGTCCAGCAGGTTGACCAGTTCCTCGCCGAGTACTTCCTGGTCGCGGGCCCGGCCCAGTACCCTTCCGAGCCAGCGCAGTTCCGCGGCCAGGGGCCCGGCGCGGTCGCGCTCGAAGAGCCGCCGGTGGGCCTTGAGCAGGCTCCGCAGCCGGCGCGCGGTGACCCGCATGCGGTGTACGGAGTCCGCCTGGCCGCTGCGCACGGCCGCATCGCGGGCGAGGAGCGCATCGCGCTGGGCCCGGAAGGCGTCCATGACGAGAGCGCCGGCCGACCCCGCCGCCGGGGCGCGCGATGACCCGGCCAAGCAGTCCTCGGAACTGCGGGGCTTGCCGAGCGCCCGGGAAAGCTTCGAAGGCCAGGCCGAGCGCACCAGCCCCGCGTCGGCGAACACGGTCTCGATCCGGTTCAACAGGGTCGGTGTGCCGTGCTCCAGCTCGACCTCGAACTCGGTCCACCCACTGACCTCTGTACTGGTCCCGCCCGCCGGGCCGGCTGCACCTTCGGACCGGTCTCCGGCCGTGTCGTTTACGGCGAGAGCCGCCTGATCGCCCGGGGGTGCGACCGGCACACGTTTGGCGTCGAGGATCTGGGCCGCGACCCGGTCCTCGGTGATCTGCGCGAGCGTGTCTCCCCGGTCGTCGCGCAGCAGCAGCTGGGCGCGGCGGGTGTGCAGGTGTGCGACCGGGGCGAGGTTGGTGCCGCGGGCGAAGGCCGTGACGAGTCCCGCGAGTTCGGCCGGGACGTCGTTGGGGCCGCCGGCCGCCAGCGGCAGCCGCATCTCCTGGCGCACATCGTCGCCGCGCGGCAGTTTGAGGTGCCAGCCGGCGTCGCTGCCGCCGGTGCGCCGACGCAGGGTGATGTGGCGACGCAGCAGGCGCAGGTCTTGGGTGTCGTAGTAAATGGCGTCGAGGTCCTGGGGTTCGGCGTTCTGAGCGGTCGCGACACCGGGCACCCGGTCGAGCCGTTCGGGAAGTGTGGTCCCGTCGTACTTCCGCTCCGTCTCCACATGGTGTTTGCTCATGCCCTGCGCCTGCCCGCGCCAGCTGCGGCCAAGCGTGAAGACCGCGGGACACTGGAGGCATGGATCCGGTCGAAGCGCTGCGGCGGATCGCCTTCCTCCTGGAGTGGAGCGGTGCCTCCCCGTACCGGGTGCGCGCCTTCCATACGGCGGCCGGCGCCGTCCGCGACCTGCCGCCGGGCCCGATCGACGCGGCGTTGGCCCGGCGGCTGCCTGGGGTGGGCCCGGTGACCGCCGAGGTGATCGCCCAGGCGTCCGTGGGCGAGGTTCCGGCTTATCTCGCCCGGCTGGAGGCACAGACCGGGCCAGCCGCCCGGGTCGGCTGGGGGTTGGCGGCGGCTGGCGCGGGGGACTGCCACCTGCACTCCGACTGGTCGGACGGCGGCAGCCCGATCGAGGAGATGGCGGAGGCGGCCCGTGCCCTGGGACATAGCTGGGCCGTGCTGACCGATCACTCGCCGCGCCTGGCGATCGCCCACGGCTTGAGTCCTGAACGGCTGCGGCGCCAACTGGAGGAGGTGTCCACCGTCAATGCCCGCCTCGGCCCAGGCTTTCAGCTGCTGACCGGTATCGAGTGCGACATCCTTCAGGACGGCTCGCTCGACCAGGAGGAGGACCTGCTCGCGCGGCTCGACGTGGTGGTGGCCTCCGTACACTCCAAGCTCCGCTCAGAACCTGGGCCCATGACCGCCCGCCTGGTGGCGGCGGCGCGCAACCCACACACCGACGTACTCGGGCACTGCACCGGCCGGATCATCACCGGCCGGGGCAGACCGCAGTCCCCGTTCGACGCCGAGGCCGTCTTCGCCGCCTGTGTCGAGGGCAGCACGGCGGTCGAGATCAACTGCCGGCCCGAGCGGCGCGACCCACCCGACGACCTACTGCTGCTGGCGGCCGAGGCGGGCTGCCTGTTCGCCGTGGATACTGACGCCCACGCCCCCGAGCAACTGCACTGGCAGTCCACCGGGTACGCCCGCGCCGCGCGGGCCGGCCTGGGCCCGGACCGACTGGTGACGACCTGGCCGATCGGGCGGCTGCTGAGCTGGACCGCAGGGCGCACAGCCGCGGAGCCTGCTACCGCCCGGCCGGGCCGGACCCCGGCCGGGCGCTCCACCTCGGGGTAGACGTGACACGGCTCACCCTGCCTGCAGGTGGACGCCCACACTGACGGCCACGAGCGGGGCAGCGTGGCCCCGCACCGAGCAACTCGGCCTCGGAACGACGGTCCGATCGAAGGGCGCACACCACCCACAGCGCGCGGTTGACCGCGCACGGTTGGGGGCGATGGCGAATCATGGGGACGGAAGGACAGGTACGGCGAAAGGACTACGTAAATAGTGAGCGAGAACGGGAAGGACGGGAAGGAAGAGTCGGAGGAGAAGGCGGACCGCAAGTGGGAGGAGATGCTCCAGGAGGTGCGTGTCGCTCAGACCGGCGCGCAGATCCTCTTCGGGTTCCTGATCAGCGTGGTGTTCACTCCCCGGTTCACCCAGATCAGTCCCGCAGATCGGACGCTGTACGACGTCACGGTTGTCCTGGGTGCGGTCGCCACCGGCACGCTGATCGCCCCGGTCGCCTTCCACCGCTTCCTGGCCGGACACCAGATGATGCCCGAACTCGTTCGCGCCGGCGCCAAGATGATCGTCCTGGGGCTGGTTCTGCTCGGCATCACCGTCGGCGCCGCCCTGGCACTGCTCCTGCACGTCGCCACCGGATCGGCGACCGCTTGGGCGGTCGCGGGCGCGGTGGTGTTCTGGTTCGTCGTCTGCTGGCTCGTGCTGCCCTGGATCGCACTGCGCGCGGGCAAACGTCGAGCGGTACGACCCGGGGCATGAATTTCTCGCCTTCCGAGGGTCACCTCGTGGGACGGCGTGCGGGTAGGTGTCTTGTTGGCCCTATCCAGGCAACGCCCAGCGGCCGGGCAACCTCCCCGGTGATCCGGCGCGCCGTCCGGGGTGACCTCGCCGATGGAGTAGACGACAAAGACCTCCGGCGGTGCTCCGGGTGTGCCTGGCAGAGTGACCGCATGGCGCGCGGGGAAGGCCGGCCCGCACGCCGGTGCAAACGGGTCCGTCTCGGCTTCGAGACGGCGGACCGCAGCCGTGCCGGACACTTCCACAATGGAGCTCCGCAGCACCGGTGCCACGGGAGCGGCGTTCAGCGCACGGGACGGCGGCCGGAATGCCGGAAGCGGGCGGCGCCCACCACGAGCGCGACGACGAAGACGAGCACGCCGACGATGAGCAGGTAAAACAGTCCATGGGCGACGGCTCCGACGATGCCGAGGACGACCGCCGCGAGGACGAGCAACAGCACCCAGACCATCCGATCCTCCCGTCGATCAGCGCCTGGCCAGGCGGCGTTCTCCGCCGGCGCCCGGCAGGTATTCCAGCTGGTAGTGCGCAAAGACGTCCGGCTCCTGCTCGGCTGGCAGTACGCCATCGGTGTCGATGGCCGGGGCGTTCTTCACCAGGGACTTGGCAAAGGCGACCTTTAGGTAGCCGGGGCCGACCTGCGCCCCGCCGAGCGGGACGAAGACCAGCCGGTGGCGGGTGGGTAGACCGACGGTGACCGTCGCGAAAGACGGCTCGTCGGAGGCGGTGTCCACATAGACCGACTCCAGGGTGCCGATCTTTTTTCCGTCCGCGTCGACGACGTTGTGCTCGCGCCACTCCCGGATATCGGCAATCTGAATCATCCACCGGCCTCCGTTCGCCCGTTCGCTCCTTGGCGTGGTACTCCACCTGCGGACAGGTCGACCAAGGCTTCGAAGCCCTGATAGAGCGCGCAGTCGGTCACCAGCGGTACCAGCGGGCGCGGCCGGATCCGGAGGCGCCGCGGACGACGAAGCCGAGCAGCCACAGCACCAAGGCGGCCAGCGCCACCCACCACAGAATGTGGAGGGCGAATCCTGCCCCGAACAGCACCAGGATGATGAGTAGAACCAGCAACAGCGCGACCATGGCGATCACCTTCCTCGTCCGGTCGTTTGCCCGGCTCGGCACGAATGATGCGTAGACGCGCCGCCCGGGCTGCCCTCGGCGTAGATCGCCGAGGATCGGCCTGTTCTGGCCGGTGCCAGGGATGCGGCGACGCGGGCCGCGTCCTTCGGCGTTTCCACTGCACTCAGGACGCCGTCGAAGCCCGCGCGCGCATAGGCGAGCACCGTCTCCACGTGTTCCTCCGCGTCGTCGCCGCACGTCACGGCGTCGGCGACCATGTCGCGGGTGACCAGCTTGCTGGCCTGCTCGAAATGCGCCGGGGTGGGAAGGATCTGGGCGAGCTCGCCGGGCAGCAGCTCGGTCGGCCACAGCCGGTGCACCACGTCGACGGCCTTCTCCCGGTTGCTGCTCCAGCACACCTTCACCCCGCCCACCACCTTCTTGCCTTCCCCGCCGCCGTGACGGAAGGCGCCCACCAGGTCCGCGTCAGGGGTCATGGTGACGAACCCGTCCCCGATCCGCCCGGCCAGCCTGGCGGCCTTCGGACCGAACCCCGATACGACACTGGGACACCCCGTACCCCGACTGGACCGCAGACTTCCAACACCAGCGGGTCCGCATCCTCCACCGCGGCCACCCCTGCTACGAGACCGACGTCGCGCGCACCTGGCCGCGCTGGTGCGAGGCGGCACAGCGGCGCGCAAGCATCCTGCTGATCTCAGGCCCCTTCGACGACCACCACGACTACGCCGCCGCCCTGCGCGGGAACGCGCTGCTCCTACTCGTCGTCCCGCTCACCTGAGGAACAGCCGCAACTGCCCGCCCCCGGTGAGGTGGTCCCGCGGCGAACGCCGCAGCCCGCGGTCATGACGGTCGATCGGAACTGCTTCAGCGCTCGATGGCGTTCGCGGCGCTGTTCTTCGTGACGTTCATCCCGTTGCTGATCGTCATCGTCGCCCGGACGACGTCGCCCCGCCCGCCGAGTGCCGCCGGCTCAACTTGCACCGTGCCGTCCTGGTCGGCGTACACCGGGTGGCCGGCGAGGCCGAGGCGGCCAGTAATAGCCACCGGGACCGTCCGGTTGCGTCCCGTGGCGTCGCGCAGGCAGAGCAGGTATCTGCAGACGGCATTCGCCGTGGCCGCCAGGTACGCAGGCGGCCCCTGGACGTCGAGCGGGACGTGGCGGATGGCCGGAGGTGCTGGACCGGTTCCTACGGGTGTTCGTCGTGGTGGCCGCACAGCCAGGCCATGGCTTCGTAGGCGCCGAGTGCGTAGTCGGGATCGGTCTGTGCCGGTGCTCCGTGTCGGATCTCCACGACGGCGGCCTGGCACTCGGCCAGCAGTTGAGTCCGGCAGGGGATGATGTCCCCCACGGCGGCCGCGCGGGTGATGGGACCGGCGACCTGGGTGCCGAGCGCCCATCGGTAGGCATTCATCACGCCGAGCCGGTAGCCGCCGGAGGATGCGGGGAGGCCGTCGGTCTGCGCCAGCGCGTCGAAGACCTCCTGGAGGGACCGGACCCCCACGGTCTGGACGGCAGCGTTGTGGCCATTCATGTCACGGACACTACGTCGTACCGGGCCTCCGCGCCGTCGGGGGAGGCCATCCCGACGAATGCCCGACGGTGAGCAGGATCCGACAGCCTGTCCTACGAGGAGCTCGCCCGATCTCGGACGGCCCACCCCGGATGTGGGAGCGTCGGCGGTGCCCGAGCCTCGACGCATGGGATCGATCATTGTGCTCTTCGAGCTGGAGCCGGAAGGGGAGCTTGGCCCGGAGGGTGTCGGACCTGCTGTGATCGCGGTGCATGCCGCCGGTGCCGATCCCGATGTGCCTGAGGACCCTCAGCCGTACACGCTCTGCGGGCTGGAGAGCGGTTCCATGGAGCACACGCACTACCGGCCGACCCGGCCGGGCGAGCCGTGGTATCCGCCCCTGCTGGCCGAGCGGCGCTGCCACGAGTGCGAGCAGGCCCTGCGCACCCGGTGACCGCCGTGGCCGGGTACCGTGAGGAGGACTTCCGCCGGATCACGGCCGAACCGGGGTGCTGCTACGACTTCACCGACCGGATCGAACTCTCCGCCCTGGAGCCGCTGGTCGCCAGGCCCAGCTCGCCCGGCAACGTCGTCCGGGTCCGCGAGGTGGCGGGCACCCTGATCGGCCAGGTGGTGCTCGGCTCCTCCGCCAAGCCGGGCGTGCGCGACTACGCCGTCGCCGCGGCCATGTTCCACGGGCGTCAGACCTCCGCCGGACTGAGCTTCGACGTCAACCCCAGCTTCCGCGAGGTGCTGCAGGACCTGCTGCGCACCGGCACCGCCTTCGACCTGATCGCCGCCGGCGCCCGGATCCACCAGGCCGGTTGCCTGGGCTGCATCGGCATGGGCCAGGCCCCCGCCTCCGGCCGCCACTCGCTGCGCACCTTCCCGCGCCGTCATGCCACGCCCGCGCATCCTGATCACCGGCGCCGGGTGCGGCGGCTTCCGCACGGCACGAGCGCTGTCCCGGCCGGGCCGAGTACCGCCCCCGAACTTCCTGCGGCGCCCGTGGGAGGCGGGGCCCCACTCGCGTGGCCCTGACGCACGGCGTGCCTTCGGCCCGGTCCGGCCGTCGGGTGTTCGGATTCTGCAATGAGAGGTATACGGCCTGATAGGGCGGGGTCGCTGTTCGACGGGCGGCGAGTGCCGCGCGGTGGGGCAGCACGGAAGCCACAGTGAGTCGCGTCGACGAAGGAGGTGTCGACATTGGTCACGGAACTGGCCTTGGAACGCGTGGAGTTCACCTGCGGCCACTGCTGGCACCAGTGGAGCACCGGCTACGAAGCCCAGCACTACTGTGATGACGACGGGCGGGACCGGGAGTACTTCGTCCGGGGCGGCACGCCGGTGGACTCGCCGTACACCCCCGAGGGCGCGCTGCCCTGTCCGGAGTGCGAACGTCCCTGGGTGGGGCACCTTCTGGCACGTCGGCTGATCCCGACGCCACTGGGGCTGCACGGCACGCCGCGTCAGCCGATCGCCGACGTCGCGGGCCACCGGCCCGATCGGCACGCGCGCCCTCGCTCGACGCCCAGGCCCACACGCAGCCACCGGGACGGGGAGAGGCTGATGGCGCCCGAGGGGAGGAGGCGTGAGCGATGACGAAACTGACCGTCGAGGGCGGTGACCTGGAGCTCCGGCTTTCCTGGTGGGAGCGGCTGGTGACCAGGACCGCGTCCGTGCGGGTACCCCTGACGGCGGTCGAGGACGTGGCGGTCCTGCGGGAGCCGTGGCGGGTGTTCCGCGGCTTCAGGGAGCGGGGGCTGCTGATTCCCGACACGCTGTGCCTGGGGGTCTGGCGGCATCCGGGCGGGCGGGACTTCCTCGCCCTGCGCCCGCGCGCCGGTGGGGCAGTCGTCCAGGTCGACCTGGGTCGACCCTCGCCGTTCGCCCGGATCGCCGTCCAGTCCCCGCAGGCCCCGCACACGGTGGCCTCGGTACGTGCTGCAGCGCGCCGGACGGCGCTGACAGAGCGCGGAGCAGAGCAGGAGCCGGATACGGGCGGTGCCGGAGCCCGCCGGCCCGAGACCGGGCCGTCGGAGGCGCCGGTGCTCTTCTGACGTGCTGCCCCTGGGACATGGGCTTTGCCCCCCCCCGGGGGCGGGGCTCACGTTTTGCTTTTCCTCCTGGGGTAAGCGCGAGAGAGGAGGTCTGGCGATGGCACGCGCGGTTGGTATCGACCTGGGGACGACGAACTCGGTGGTCTGCGTGCTGGAGGGCGGTGAGCCGACCGTCATCGCGAACACCGAAGGAACCCGAAGAGAATCTGCGAGCCGGTCTGGGCGACCAGCACCTCCTGGAGCAGGTCGCGCCAGCGCCGGTTTGCCCGCTCCTCGGGCGACTCCCGCCGACCGACCCGGGGCCGGAGAACGCGGTCGTCGCGGCCGCTGTCCGGCGTCGCCATGCTGATCGCCTCCGCCTTCTGTACGTGGGCGCGTGTAGCCACGATGGTCGTGGGCAAACGCGGGGCATGGACGAGGATCAAGTGGTGTGCCCGGCCGCACCCGGGACGACGGCCCTTGAGCACCCGATCGTCCGCGCCGCGCGGCATGATGGTCGGGACGGCACGTCGCCATCCCGGCTGGTCAGGGAGCGCGCCATGCCACGGCCAGCCGAAGATCCCGCCAGGGCTGAGGGGGAGCTCAAGTCGGCGCTGAACTCGGCCGGCGGGCCGTCCGAGGACAGGGGCGAGAGGGATAGGGGCGGAAGCCCCGGATCGACGTGAGGGGACCCAGCACGCACCGCCCCGGGCGAGCACCAACGGCAGCCACCGGGGAGACGAAGCGGCTCGCGTTCGCCGGCGGCGAGGGCGCGGTGCAGCGCGGCCGTGAGTTCAGCCGGGAGGCGCTGCGGTCCTGGCACTGGCTGCCCGCCGTCGACGACGAGGAGCGGGACGCCGCCGAGGACGTCCTGCTGATGGTCTCGGAGCTGGTCACCAACGCCTGCCTGCACGCCCCCGGGGGGCCGCGTGAACTGCGGCTGAACTGGAACGGCGCCCGGCTGCGGGTGGAGGTCGCCGACGCCAGCCCGGTGCCGCCGCGGCTGCGTCCGTCCGTCGACCCGGGGCGGCCGGGCGGGCACGGCTTGCGAGTGGTCGACCGGCTCTCCCGCGCCTGGGGCAGCGTGCCCGAGGGCGGCGGGAAGCTGGTTTGGCTGGAGGTGCCATCCCCGCTTTGACCTCGCGTTGCGGTCCGTCAGGGCTGTCCGGGGTGCGGTTCGGGTGGCGGTGCCGGATCGGGGTCCGGGTAGGGCTCGGGCGTGGGGAACGGCGGAATGGGCGGCGGGGGCGTCGTCGGATCGGGGTCCTCGCCCGGCCGCGGCGCGGGGTTGGGGTGGGGGATCGGTTCGGTGTCCGGATCCGGGGGCGTCGGAATGGTCATGGTGCACCTTCGTCGGAAGTGCCGGTCGGGCTCGTCGGGTAACGGGCCGGGCGCGCTCAGCGGCCCAGCGCGTGGGCCGGTTGGCGCTTGTTCATCTTCGAACGGCCCTTGATGTTGCGGTGTTTGGCCTCGTTGTACAGCTGGTCGTAGGTCGGGCCCTGGACGCCCTGGTGGGACTGTCCGCCGCGGCGACTCGACGGCATGTCGTGGGTCGAGCTGCGGCTCCTGCTCTTGGACTCGCCGTGCCGGGCGCGTTCCTTGTCGACCGTTCGGGCCGCGATCTCCTTGCCCCGCTTCTCACTTTCTCCCCCGGTCGAGCGCGCTTTCCTTGATGTGCTCGTACTGGCGCTCCCGCTTGGGCTGGATCCTCGGGGCATGACCGCTCCTCCTCTCAGGATCGAGGTCGTTGCCTGGGCGCGTATACCCGAACAAATCGCAAGAAACGCTACGACGCCGGTCGACCGGACGAGGTCACCCGGATCCTGACCTCCTACGGGTTGCAGGTGCTGGAACGCACGTCGACCGTCGTCCGGGTGGACGGCCGGCTGGTCGGTGTCGCCGGGACGAAGGGTTTCGGCGGCGGATTCGCCGGTCGCAGCGGCAGCGAGTTCGGGGAACCCGAGATGAAGGCCTTCATCCGGCACAGCCGGGAATGCGCGGACGGCCTGCGTACCGCGCTCGACCGGCTGACGGCCGAGGCGTGCGATCTGCGGATCGCCCTGACCCATTTCGCTCCGGTGCCGGACACCCTGGCCGGGGAGCCGCCCGAGATCTACCCCTTCCTGGGCAGCTACTTGCTCGCCGAGGCGATCGACGTGGGTGGGGCGGACCTGGCCGTCCACGGCCACGCGCACCTCGGCACCGAGCGCGGTCTCACCGCCTGCGGCGTCCGGGTGCGCAACGTCGCTCAGCCGGTCATCGGCAGGGCCTTCGCGGTCTACCGGCTGCGCGCGCCGGTCAGCTGACGGCAGACTGGGCCGGCCGGACGGCGCATTCCAGCAGTGGCCGCAGAGCCCGCGGGTGGCCTCGAACCAGCGGGCCGCCTCGACGGCATGGCCCTGCCGGTGTTCGGCGAGCACCATGAGGAATCCTCAGAGCACCGACGCCGACCGGCACGCCCACCAACAGCGACAGCGCCACCGTGCCGCTCTCACCACCGCCCGCGCCACCCGGGCAGGGGCGATCCTGCTGCGCACTGCCCGCCCGGTCGCCCGTACCGGAATGGCGAAGTCGGCCTGAGCCAGAAGTGCAGCACGACGAACACCAAGGCGGAGAAGGTCGTTCGCCAGCGCACCGCTCGGGCTCTGTGTGAGGTTCCGGCGGCGGACAGGCTGCTCCCAGAGTGGCAACTGGCGTGGCGGCCGATGACGCCGTCGGCTCCCAGGGCAGTGTCGACGGCCGCCCGAGGGCGGTGCCCGGCAGCCTGGCGCCAGACGCCGCCGTCGGCCGACCACCCCAGCGTCCCGGAACGTGCCGTCCCCTCCCCGCCCGACGTGGTCGGCATGGGATAAGAATGACATCAGGGCGAAAAGAGGCACGATCGCCGACGAGGTGTGGCCGATGCACTCGATCACCGACTGGCTGCGCGGACTGTCCGGCCCGGTGGTGTACGCGGTCATCGGCGGCATGGTCTTCACCGAGGATGCCCTGTTCTTCAGCTTCTTCATCCCCGGTGAGACGGCCGCCGTCCTCGGCGGCTTCATCGCCCACCAGGGCGGTGCCTCCCTCGGCTGGATGGTCCTGGTCGTGGTCTGCGCGGCCGTCCTCGGCGACTCCGCCGGCTATGAGATCGGCCGTCACCTTGGTCCACCGATCCTTCGCACCCGCCCGCTGCGGCGCCATGCCAAGCAGGTCGGCACGGTACGGGACCTGATCCGCCGGCGCGGGCCGGCCGCCGTCTTCGTCGGCCGTTTCATCGCCTTCTTCCGCCCGCTGGTGCCCTCGCTGGCCGGGATGTCCCGCATGTCGTACTGCCGGTTCCTCTTCTACAACGCCCTCGGCGGGGTCGCCTGGGGCGTCGGCTTCACCCTCCTCGGCTACTTCGCCGGAGTCGCCTACACCAGGGTGGAGGGAATGGTCGGCGGGGTCGCCGCCATCGCGATCGCCGTGATCGTCGCTATCGCCCTGCTGGTCTGGTACCTGCGGCGGCACCGTTCGCGGGATCATGAGCCGTCGGACGACAGCGGCGGACGAAATCCCTGAACCGTGCGACCCCGACCGGCCGCACGGACGGTCAGCGCCGCGTCCTCGCCGACCTCGATCGACTCCGCCCCGGCACCGTGACGGGCCATCGACGTCCGTATCGGGTCCGCCGCCGTCGTCCAGCAGGACCAGGACCCCCGGTCCCTGACCCGGAGGATGAACCTTAGGGTGTGGCCGTGCTGCTGATCTACGACGGGGAGACCACCGCCGACGCGCCCGGGCCGCGCACCGGCGGAGTTCCGCTGGTCCCGAATGGGTTCGTCTGGCCGAGGTGCCGCGAGTGCGGTGGGGCCATGCAGTTCCTCGCCCAGCTGCCCCTCGACAGCGGTGTGGTCGCGGTGTTCTTCTGCCAGAACGATCCCGGGATGTGCGACGCGTGGGACGCCACTGCCGGCGCCAACCGCGCGTACGTGTTCTCCGGCGAGCTCACTGCGGCCACGGCCCCGGCCGATGGCGAGACGCTGCTTGGCGCGGTCACCGCGCTGCGCGGCCATTCCGCCGACGAACCCACGGAGGAGCCGGTCCTCGGACGGCTGGGCGGCGAGCCTGACTGGATCCAGGACGACGAGACCCCGGGCTGTCCCAGCTGCGCCACCCGCATGACATTCACGGCCGAGCTGGAGGAGGGGCATGAATTCGCCACCTCCGCGAACTTCGGCGGCGGGGGCCGCGGTTACGTCTTCAACTGCCGGCCCTGCCGCGAGGCCGCGTTCCTCTGGCAGCGCTGAATGCCACGACCTGCGCGCGGCCGCCTGAGGCGCGCGGTCACGTGGCCCGGAGTTGCTCCAGCGCGTCCTTCGACAGGCTGACCCGGACCAGGACGGTGGCGAGGCGGGCGTGGTCCTTCGGCGGGACGAGGCGTCCGAGACCACAGGGTGTGTGCGGGAGCCCGAGGTCCTTGGCCGCCCCGCACGCCCGGTCGTCGAAGTACGGGCGCAGCCACGGCCACACCGCCTGGGCCTCACGGCAGAAGATGTCCGCGCCGACCGGGCCGATCCGCGGGACCTCCCGCAGCAGCTGCCGCAGGGTCCGGGGGTCGCCGTCGGCCTCGTCCCGAATCCTGCGCAGGTCGCCGTGCCAGCGGTCGAGCACCAGCTGCGCGCCTTCGCCGAGGGCGGTCGCGGTGCTCTCGTCATACCGGACGTAGTGCGCCCGGCCCAGTGCATCCACCCGGTCCTGCCACTCGGAGTCGGCCATCGCGTGCGGCGTCCGGAACCCGGCGGCGGACAGCTCCCGGGCGGCCTTGGCGGCAGTCTCGGCACTGATGCGGATGGAACAGAGCACGGTGAGGACCAGTAGCCGGTACAACGGCGACGGCTTGTCCCGCAGCGTGATGCCGGCTTCCTCGGCGTATGTCCGGCCGTGCTCGGAGAGCAGCCGGGATGTGGTGGTGTCGACCGTCATCGTGCACACCCTTCTACGCGCGGGCGAGCAGCGCCTGGTAAGGCCGCGGTGGCACATCGCCAGCCACTGGCGCTCGGCGGCGCGCCGCACCAGGTCGGCCCGCCGAACGGTCCGGGCGGCGTGCGCGGCGCGGACGGCCCCGGTGAGGGAGTCGGTGTCGAGCCCGGAGCGGTCGAGCCGATAGGTCAGGCAGGGCTGCTGCTCGGCGAAGTGGCCGCAGCTCGGTGCGAGCACCGTGGTGCCGAGGTCGAAGCAGGCCTCCAGCCGGCCGGAGTGGCTGCCGAAGCGGTAGGGCAGGACCACCAGGTCCAGGTTGAGCAGGGACTGCGCCCAGCGGCCGTCGTCCCGGTACGGCTGGCGCCGCACCTCGATCTGCGGCCGCTCGGCCAGGGCGGTCACCCGCCGGAGCACCTCGTCGTTCGGGACGTCCGCGTGCAGGTCGATCCAGAGCCGGGTGTCCGGCAGGTCCGCGACCGTCCTGGCTAGCACGTTCACCAGCGGCAGCGGCGCGACGTTCGCGGGCAGGTTCTTCAGGTGCACCCCGATGCTGAACCAGGCCCGCCGGGGCCGGGGCCGGGCCAACAGGTGCGGCTCCACCATGTGCGGGTACGGCAGCACCACTGGCCGGCGTCCCCACCTGGCCGCGATCGTGGTGGCGGCCCCGGGCGTGAGGGTGATCAGCTGCTGTGCGGCGGGCACCAGGACGTCCAGCCGGGCGAGGTGGCCGGAGGGCGAGGCCTCGTACGGGTTCTCCAGGTCATGCACGGTGAACACCAGCGGCTTGCCGAGCTGGCGCAGCAGCCACACCAGCTCGGTGAGCCGGGCGGGGGAGGCGCTCTCGTAGCCCTGGTGCAGGTGGAACACGTCGAACTCGTCGTGGTGGCTCCGCACCCAGTCCGGGTCCAGCATCGCCGGCGGCCACCAGCCCCACCGGCTGCGGGGCGTGCCGCGCGGGCACGGGTCCGGCAGCAGCCGCACCGGGTCGCGGGCCGTCAGCGCGGTCAGGTGCCGGACATAGACGCGCCCGGCGGGAACGGCGGCGACCCGGATCCCGGTGCGGCTCCGGTGTTTCGGCACATTGGAGTGGGGCGGGAGATCTGGGACGACGGCGGTCATGGCTCCTCCTGGAGTGCTCCCCGCGCGGCTGCCCCCGGCCGTGGGGCTGAAACGCCGGACGGTGGCGGCCGGTCAACCGGCTCCGGGCAGCCGCACCTCCAGGTGCCCCGAGAGCACCGGCTCTCCAGCACCGGCTGCGGTGCGGTGGCGGGCCTCGGGCCACCTGGCCGGCCCGCAGCCGGAACTCGCTGCCGTGCCACGGGCAGCGCAGGCAGCCGTCGACGACGGCGCCCTCGGCGAGCGGGCCGGACAGGTGAGCGCAGCGTTCCGCGAGCACGTGGCAGCGCTCCGCATCGCGGACCACGACCACGACCACGACGAGCTCGCCCGCCCTCCGGCGGACGGGCTCGCTGGTGGGGAACTCCTCGACCGGGCCGAGCCCGACCCGGTTTGCGGGCGCCAGCGGGGGCACGGCGGCGGCCCGGTCGGGGGCGGCGGCCTGCCGGTAAGACAGGTGTCCGCCGAGCGCGGCGCCACCCGAGACGGCGGCCAGCCCGGCCAGGCCGAGCAGCCGCCCGCAGCCGCGGGCCACCAACGAACCGGCGTACCGCAGCACGCCGGTGGTGTTGATGAGCGCGTGCACCAGCCCGGTGCGCCGCCGCAGCGGGTCGAGCCGGGCCCAGTCCACCCAGCCCGCCAGCGCGGCTCCGAGCGGTACGGCCTCGACCGCGTCGACGAGCGGCCGGGCCGGGGTGTCGAGGAACTCCCAGTGCACCAGCGCCTCCGGGGTGCGGCGCGCCGACGGTGAGCGGGCCGCCACCGAACGACCGAGGTTTGCTGGCCGGTCCTGGTGGTGGACCTCGCCTCGGCCGCCCCCGCCGACGGGATGCTGCGGAGCGACTACGCCGCCCCGCTCCACCTCGGGGCCTCCGGCATCGGCGTCTTGAGCCTCCACCGTTCGCAATCGTGTGTCCCCGGCCCTGAGGAGGGGTCGCCGTCGCGGACTGCGTGGGCGCCGCCGTGAGTACCTCGCATGACGACGGCACAGTCGAGATCCTGGCCGCGACCTCCCACAGCTGTTGGCGTTGGAGCGCGCCCAAGGTGAGGCGGGCGGCGGGCCGCGCGCCCGGATCCGCTGCCATGGCGAGGGCAGATCGTGGTCCGGCTCGACCCCGGCCGCCTCGGGCGGTTCGCGGACCGGGCCCGGCGCTGCGGCGTGCGGGCCGTCGCCATCGGGGACCCGCGCACGTACCCGTACGGCTGCACCGCCCTCAGCGTCTATGCGGGCTCGTCGGCGGGTGCCGGTTCGCCGACTCCCACCCTGCTCGCCTTCCTGGCGCTCCAGGCGTCCGTCGCGCCGGACCGCACGGCCCTGGCCCGGACGGTCGCCGACCTGCTCGACCGCCGGCACGCCACCGGCCTGGCGATCGGCCGTCGCACCCGGAGCCTTCCCGCGGCTGCTCTCTGGCGGCTGGACGTGCGTCCGCTGTCGGCCACCGAACTGTCCGGGCGTGCAGGCGATGGAACCTGCACTGCGGGGCCGGTCTGACGCCGTCGTGAGGTTGCCTGCGGCGACCGGCCTGCCCGGCGCCGCCGATCGAGCCTGCCTCTGTCGCAGCGCACGGATCAGCATTCGCCCTGGCCCTTGCCACCCCCCCGGCATACCGTCACCCCTGTCCTGACCGGCTCCACCGGTGGTGGCCGGGCCACCTTCGAATGTGTTGGCCGCGATGTGCGCGTCAAGCACCCGATATCGGCCTGACGGTACGTCGGCAAAGTCAGCATAGGGTCAGCATTGGTCCTGCCAGACGCTGTCACGGATGGTCGAACCGTGTGATGCGTCGAGCGTGGTGGCGAGCGTCGAACGGGCTGGTCCGGGGTTCGCACGGGATGGCAGGGGGGCAAGTGGCTCGGGTCGCTGACTCACCGCCTGTCGAATGCGCAGGTCAGCGCACCCTTCCGCGTGCTTTCAGCGGTGTGGCGGGGAGTTCGGGGGCGGGGAGGCGGTCGCCTGGGTAGCCGTGGACCTCGCCGAAGCGGTCGGAGTTCACGGAGTTCATCCAGTCCTCGCGGGCTTGGGCGATATCGTCGTTCGACCGCCCGATGAAGTTCCACCGCGTATCACGGGATTCACGGTTCGCCCCAGGTCAGGGGCCTGGTGTGAGCTTCCCCCGCTGCGCGGGAGGCGTTGATTACCTGGTCAGGACGGGTGTGGGTGGTTCGACGGCCACCGGTTCGGCCGTCGCCTGGTCGGCGTAGGGCTGCCCTGCTCGGACGCTCCAGAGGCGGGCAGACCGGCAAGGTCCACATCGCCGGCGAGCGCAGGTGTCGCCCGCTGGCCTTCGTGCTGACCGAGGGGCGGGCCGCCGACAGCCCGCAGTTCATTCCCGTGCTGCGGAAAGTCCGGGTCCGCGGGCCGGTCGGCCGTCCCCGAATCCGGCCCGACGCGGTCGCCGGAGACAAAGCCCACTCGCCCCGAGGCAACCGCAATCACCTGCGAAAACGCCACATCAAGGCCGTCATCCCGGAGAAAGCCGACCAGAGCGCCAATCGCAACAAGAAGGGCAGCACGGGCGGTCGACCCGTCAGCCACGACGCCGAGCTCTACAAGGACCGGAACACCGTCGAGCGCCTGATCAACAAGCTGAAGGCGTGGCGAGGCGTCGGTGAGGTCGACTCGGGGCGCCCTGCTGGTGTCTCCACCAGTGGGTTTCCCCGAGCCGCCTCCCGAACCCGGCGTGCCCGTCTCCGGGCACCGGG